>CAZUZS010000018.1:0-8529 GCA_964624795.1 uncultured Calditrichaceae bacterium | reverse complement strand
TCGGGAATCGGGATTCCCATGCCGCATGGCGCGTTCTATCTTTTCCCCAATTTTGAAATGTTCAGGGACGATCTGAAGAAACGTGGAATCGAAACCAGCGACGCGCTATGCCGACGGGCGCTGCAGGAGGCGGGAGTTGCCATCCTGCCGGGAACCGCTTTTGGAAGACCGGAAACGGAGCTGACCGCGCGCCTCTCTTACGTCGATTTCGATGGCTCCCGGGCGCTGGCAGCGGCTGAACAGTTGCCGCCGCACGAACCGCTGAATTCGGATTTCCTGAAATCCTATTGCAACCATACCCTGGAAGCAATCGACCGGCTGTGCCACTGGTTTCACGGAGACGCGGAACCGCGCTGCTAAGAACACTATCAGGAATTCCAGCTTCTGCGTCCCTACCAACCTGGCGATGCATTTGGTGTGCCTTATCAATCGCTGTAACTGCTTATCTATCCCACCTTCGCGATTATGTGGATGTGGCCGAATTAATGTGAAAAAATGAGTTATTTTTAGAAAATTAGCAAATCATTGTTGATAATCATTCTCATTATATTCAATAAACTCACAAAGTTATATATTTCTTGAAATTTACACCTTGCAACATTATATTTTTCTCAAGGGAGGGGTCAAACACAAATTTCGTCCGAATTTGTTATACTAAAACACTCATAATCTGGGAGACCTACCATGCGTTATGTTAAGCATTTTGGAACGTGGGGCTATATTCTCCATCGTTTAACCGGTCTTGCGCTCACCGGTTACATTCTTGTGCATATTTACCTGATCAGCGGTCTCGCCCACAAGGAAGCCTTTAACAGCGAAATGCAGATTTTTCAGCACCCGCTCCTCAAACTTCTGGAATGGGCGCTGTTCAGCGTGCTTATTTTCCACGCGCTCAATGGAATACGGATTTTTGTTGTGGATTATTTTAACGGCGCCCGCTACCATAAACAATTACTCTCGGCGGTGTGGGTCTTGAGCATCATTCTGTTCGGTGCAATGGGCATCATAATGTTTGTTTAAACATTTTTTCGATTAAGGAGGAATCAAAATGGCATATAAATTTCAGGGTGCAAGCACTTCCGGGGCCGCAAACTGGTTCCTGCAGCGGCTTACCGGCCTGGTTCTTGTGGTGTTACTCCTGGTGCATTTTTACATTGCCCACCGCACCTGGGATTCGGGTCATAATTGGGACACCATTGTCCAGCGCCTGTCCAGCCCTTACATGAAGATGTTCTACCTCGCTTTCGTTCTTCTGGGATTGTGGCACGGATTGAATGGTTTGTGGTCTGTTCTCCGGGACTATAATTTGAAACCGGGAACGCGCACAACACTTTTCAGCATAATAGTGGTGGTCGGCGTATTTATTGGGGTGCTCGGTTTTATCACCATGTTAACCCTGCCTGCGCCGCATTAATCAATGAAACCGGCAATAGGATTGCATCTGTGGTTTTTACACAAATTTGAAAGTTGAAAACAGAAAGAGGCGAAAACATGATAATAAAACATGATGTAGTAATCGTGGGGTCCGGTTTGGCGGGTCTGCGTGCGGCGCTGGAAGCCTCCCGTGACTACGATGTGGCGGTGGTGTCCAAGCTGTTCCCCTTGCGTTCGCACAGCGGCGCTGCCCAGGGAGGAATTGCGGCTTCGCTCGGTAATGTTGAGGAAGATCAGATCGACTGGCATTTCTTTGATACCGTCAAAGGCAGTGATTACCTGGGCGACCAGAATGCCATCGAATTTTTGGTTAATGATGCGCACCCGGCAATCTACGAATTGGAGCACATGGGCTGCCCCTTCAGTCGCACACCGGATGGAAGGATCAACCAGCGGAAATTCGGCGGGCATACGCGGAATTATGGTGAAAAACCGGTGTTGCGTGCCTGCTTCGCGGCGGACCGCACGGGCCATGTTATTCTGCATACCTTGTATGATCAGTGTGTAAAAAATAATGTGCATTTCTACCCCGAATTTTATGTGACCGACCTTCTCCAAAAAGATAATATTGCACGCGGCGTCGTGGCTTATGATATGATAGGCGGCCAGTATGTAACATTTCACAGCAAGGTGGTGATGTTCGGAACCGGAGGTTACGGCCGTGCTTTCAATATCACATCCAACGCACACGCCAATACCGGCGATGGTTTGGGAATTGTTCTGCGCGCCGGGCTGCCCCTGGAGGACCTGGAATTTGTGCAGTTCCATCCCACCGGCCTTTATCGTTATGGCATCCTTATTACGGAAGGTGCCCGCGGCGAAGGCGCTTACCTTCTGAACAATGCGGGCGAGCGTTTCATGGAGAAATATGCGCCCAAACTCATGGAGTTGGCGCCGAGGGATTTGACAGCGCGATCCATCCAGACCGAGATCGATGAAGGACGCGGAATCAACGGAGAGGGTTATGTCCACCTGGACCTGCGGCACCTGGGAGAGGCGAAAATCAACGAACGGCTGCCGGAAATCCGTGGATTCTGTCGCAAGATCGTTGGTGTAGACCCCGTAAAGGAACCGATCCCGATTGAGCCGACCGCTCACTACTCCATGGGTGGAATTCCGGTAACCGTGGAAGCCGAAGTTCTGGCGGATGGCAAATCGGAAAAGGTGGAAGGATTTTATGCAGCCGGTGAGTGCTCCTGCGTTTCGGTGCACGGGGCAAATCGCCTGGGAACAAACTCGCTGCTGGAAGCGGTGGTTTACGGTCGCCGGGCAGGGAAGTCCATTGTTAAATTTTTGAATGCCAACGGTGTTGAATTGGCCGACCTTCCTGAAGAACAAAGGAAGAACGCACTCGACCGGCTGGAGCGAATCAAAAACAATAAAGGCACTGAAAAGGTTGGCCAGATTCGTCGCGAACTACAGGCGATAATGATGGGGAACACCGGTGTGTTCCGCGAGGAGAAGAAATTGGCCGAAGCGCTGAAGAAAGTTCGGGAGCTTGAAGAACGATCGAAGAATATTCAGATCGATGACAAAGGAATGAAGTTTAACACCGATTTGACCGAAGCGCTGGAGCTGGATAACCTGGTCCATTTCGCGGAGCTGATTGTCGGCGGGGCGCTCAACCGCCACGAGAGCCGGGGTGCGCAATCCCGCAAGGACTTCCCCAAGCGTGATGATAAGGATTGGTTGAAACATACAATTGCTTACAAAAAAGACGGGAAGATTGAGTTTGATTACAAGCCCGTGGTGATTACTAAATTTCAACCGCAGGAAAGGAAATACTAATGATACAGGTAAGAGTGAAGGTCTTTCGTTTTAATCCGGAAAAAGGGGACACCAAGCCCCACTACGACGAGTTTACCGTGCAGGCAGATCGCCGGGAGAAAGTGCTCGACCTGCTTCACAAGATAAAATGGGAGCAGGACGGCACCCTTGCCTTCCGTCGTTCCTGTGCCCACGGTATTTGCGGTTCCTGTGCCATGAAGATAAACGGGCGGAATATGTTAGCCTGCGAATCGCTGATTGGAAATTTGAAGGATCCCACCCGGGTGGAAATCGAGCCGCTGCAGGCACTGCCGGTGCTGAAAGACCTGGTTGTGGACATGACGGACTTCTTCAAGAAATACGATGTCATAAAACCTTATTTGATTTCCAAAACACCGCCGCCTTCTAAAGAGCGGTACCAGTCGCAGAAAGACCGGGAGAAAATCGATGAAGCGACTTGGTGCATTCAGTGCGGATCATGCACAACTTCCTGCCCGTCCAACTGGAAAAATCCGAGTTTCCTGGGGCCGGCAGCGCTTCTGAAATCCTATCGTTATTCCTTCGACTCCCGCGACGAAGGAAGTGCCGAACGGATGAATGTTCTGGATCATAATGACGGCGTGTGGCGATGCCATACGATTTTTAACTGCGTGGAAGCCTGTCCCAAGGACATAAACCTGACTTGGCACATCTCGCAGTTGAAGAAAGGGCTGGTAAGCCGCGAGCATTAGTCAAATGGTTTCTTAAGGATTATTTGTCCACTCCAGAAAGCTTTTGCAAATGGCTTCCTGCCGGAGGCCGCGAAGGGTGCAGGCGGACACGGATTGTTTTTACAGACCTTAATACGGAAAATTTAGGCGAATACCCTGAAAAGTTTTTTCAGAGTGGACACTAAAAAACCCCGGACGCGTTGTTCCGGGGTTTTTGATTTCAATCTTATTCAAATTTGCAGCAGATATTCCGGATGTTCATAAATTCCCCATCCTGATCAAAGGGCAAACCATATTTCCTGCGCATCTATTGTTGAACGACGATGGCAGTGCTCAGCAGGTTTGCATTCAAATCTACGTGTATATTGTTTGCCTCATTCAAATTAACAATCACCTTATACCCGCTATCTGTTTTCTGTGTCCCCATTGCCACTTGCGAAGAGGTGACAAGTTGGTCGTTGTTTGACAGCGTGATCACCTGGTTGTATTTTGCACTCTCCCGGATCATGGGCAGGTAGGCATCTATATCGGAAGTGACCCAGAACGCATTGATCTTGTTGATAATAATTTTCTTCTCCAGATTTACGTTGCGATCCATGGGGATGTTAACGACCTTGAGATTCTTGTCATACACTTTAATTTTTTTATTATCGTTTAGTGCGTCTTCCAATGCCTTTCTTTCTGCATTTGAATTTTCAGATTCCGGATTATAAAGCAATGCGATAACGCAATCTTTTTTCATTTTATCCTTCAGCGTCTTGTTGTAATTGAGCGCTTTGAGTATGAGGGGGGCGGTTTCCGCGGCCTGTTCCTTAAAATCCTGGCCAAAAAGCATACCCATTCCGATTAGCAGAATCAATACAGCCGGCAAAAAACGTTTGATGCTCATAAATCCTCCTGTAGCTTTAAACTCTTTAATTGTCATACAATGCAGACACATGCTATGGTTAATTTTTCCTTGCACCTAAATTCTTTGATTAATTTAATTAACAAAAGGCACAATATTGTGACCTGTATTTAAAAAATTCTGCATAAATTTTTTAATCGGAAAAAGATGGATGATGAATATTATTGTGTTAACCCTTTGTTTTTTCTGTTTGTGCTATTATAAATACAAACTATCTTAAAGGCAAGAAGTGATTTTTGTAATTTTGATGAAACGTTTTTTTCGGCAAAATCCGCCGCGCGCCGGCTTAATGGGAAACAGTCATTTTTGGTATGCCCCAATACGCAAAATGTGGAACGATGAAGCAAGCTTGGCAGGTCTTCTTGTGCACGCCAGCCCTCCCTCGTATTCCCACCTCTACGGAAGAGGAGGAACGGTGTGGGTTGATTGTAGGGGCGAGACAAAAATCTCTTTACTCAGCAGCGGGGATTTGCTAAATCACATTCTGTCAGAGAGAACTTACCGTCCTTGCCACTTTCGCCTTGTTTTTAAAGTTCTTTGTTAATATATTTTCGGCGGATTTTTAGGGCGGTTAGCTCAGTTGGCTAGAGCGCTGCGCTCACATCGCAGAGGTCACAGGTTCAAATCCTGTACCGCCCACAAGAAATTTTGGCATCACCCTTTAATATTGCCCGGAGAGGCAGTAAAGGAGCAAAATGATATATATTGACAACATAATTCAGAATACAAGTAAAGCCTCCTGTCTTTTGATTGGAGGCTATTTTTTTATCCATATTTCAGAGGGGTAAACCTTATGGCGGATAAAGTAAAAGCGATTATACTGAATGAACAGGATGTCCGGCGTACCATTACCCGGTTGGCGCACGAGATCATAGAGAAGAATCGCGGTATTGAGAACCTGGTGATCGTCGGCATCCGGACCCGGGGCGCATACCTGGCCACCCGAATTTCGGAGCGGATCAGGGAGATAGAGGGCAAGGAAATTCCCACCGGCTTTCTTGATGTTACGCTTTACCGGGACGATTTTCGCACCCGGTTGAAACAGCCGGCAGTGGAGGTTACCAATATTCCGTTCAAGATTGATGAGCAGAACATCATTCTGGTGGACGACGTGCTTTACACCGGTCGAACAGTTCGCGCTGCCCTGGATGCACTAATGGATTTTGGGAGGCCTGCCCGGATTTATCTCGCGGTGCTGGTGGACCGCGGGCATCGGGAGCTGCCGATCCGTCCCGATTTTACCGGCAAGAACATTCCTACCTCGATTGGAGAAGAAGTCCGGGTTAAAACAAAAGAAGTAGATGAAGAAGACAAGGTTTTATTGGTCGAGGAACCTTAAAAATTATGGAGCTTGTATGGAATTTCAAAGCAATCATCTTTTAGGGCTGGATGGAACTTCCGCGGAAGATATCGTGACAATTCTGGATACGGCAAAATCTTTTCGCGAGGTTCTGGACCGTCCCATCAAACGGCTTCCTACCTTGCAAGGGAAGACGGTCGTGAATTTGTTCTATGAAGCGTCCACGCGCACCAGAATCTCGTTTGAATTGGCTGAAAAACGGCTTTCAGCGGACATCGTCAATTTCTCGGCTTCCACCAGCTCGGTGAAAAAGGGGGAGACGTTGATTGACACCGTGAAGAATATTGAGGCCATGAAAATCGATATGGTTGTTGTGCGACATACCTCGCCGGGCGCACCGCACCTGCTGGCCAAGGTGCTGGATGCCAATATCATTAATGCCGGCGACGGCGGGCACGAGCATCCCACCCAGGCGCTCCTGGATATGTTCACGATTCGCCGCAAGTTGGGGCGACTGGAGGGGGTGACCGTGGCACTGGTTGGTGATATCTCGCACTCCCGCGTTGCAATGTCGAATATTTATGGCCTAAAAAAATTGGGAGCCAGGGTTCTTGTTTGCGGACCTTCAACACTTATTCCCCGTGAAATCGAAAAACTGGACGTGGAAATATTCCACAATATTGATGAAATCATTCCCCAGGTTGATGTGTTGAATATTCTGCGGCTACAGTTAGAACGGCAGAGAAGAGGCTTGTTCCCCTCCCTGCGGGAATATCACAACTATTTCGGAATCACCCGCGAACGGCTGGAGAACGCCACGCGTCCTATTTTAATTATGCATCCCGGTCCTATGAATCGCGGGATCGAGATTTCCAGCAATGTAGCGGATAGCGAGCACTCGGTTATCTTGGAACAGGTCACAAACGGCGTGGCTGTTCGAATGGCGGTCTTATATTTACTGGCAGGAGGTCGAAGTGAAACTAACTAAAAATGTAATCATTACCAGCAAGGGATATCAGAAGCTTCCGGGCCGGATTTTGTTGAAAGGCGCCCGCCTCATCGATGTCGCAGAAAAGATGGATGGCGAGAAAGATATTGTTGTCGAATCCGGCAGAATTGTCGAGGTGGGAAAGATTTCCGAGAAGAATTTCACCGGGGATGTGCTGGATTGTGGCGGCAAAATTATCTCGCCGGGCTGGCTGGACATGCACGTTCACCTGCGCGAGCCGGGCAGCGAAGGCAAGGAGACTATTGCCTCGGGAAGCCTGGCCTCTGCCAATGGCGGATTTACGGCGGTTTGTTGCATGCCCAACACCGATCCGCCCATCGACAGTCAGGAGATGATCCAGTATATTAAAGACCGCTCGAAGGGATCGCTGGTCAATGTCTACCCGATAGCTGCCATCACCAAGAAAAGAGAAGGCAAAGAGTTGAGCGAAATCCTGGAGCTGGTGGAGCAGGGCGCGGTCGCCATTTCCGACGACGGCAGCCCGGTGATGAGCGCCGAATTGATGCGCAGAGCGCTGGAGTACAGCAAAATGGTGGATATCCCGGTCATCGGCCACGAAGAGGACAGCACCATGACGGAAGATGGCAAAATGCACGAGGGATTCGTGTCTACCTGCCTGGGGCTTCACGGGATGCCGTCAGTGGCGGAGGAAATTATGATCGCCCGCGACATCATGCTTGCCGAGTACACCGGCGGCCGCTTTCATGTGGCGCATATTTCAACCAGGGATAGTGTGGAATTGGTGCGAATGGCAAAGGCCCGGGGAATCAAAATCACTGCCGAAGCAACCCCGCATCATTTCGCGCTGACAGATGAAACCGTTAGGGGATTCGATACCAATACCAAGATGAATCCGCCCCTGCGCACCGAAAAAGACCGCCAGGCAGTAGTGGATGGTCTGCGGGACGGCACCATTGATACCATCGCTTCGGATCACGCCCCGCACGCTTTCGAAGAAAAAGAAGCTGAGTATATTTATGCACCATTTGGGATTGTAGGCCTGGAAACTGCCCTTGGTTTGACGCTCACCCAACTTATTCATCAAAATGTTATCTCCTGGCAGCAGTTGATCTCTTTATTCACTGTTAATCCATATCGAATTCTGAATCTTCCCGCGCCGTCGATTAAAACCGGTGCACCTGCCAACCTGACAATCTTCAGTCCGGAAGAAAAATGGACGGTGGATGCCGGCAAATTCTTGTCCAAGAGCAGCAATTCGCCCTTTATTGGGACGCAGCTAACCGGCAAGCCCTTTGCGGTGATCAACAATGGTCAGATATTTTTGTCGAATCTGTAATCAGGGAATTTTGCCAGGGAAGGCAAATTCCCGCCAATCAATTGGGTACGAATGGAATTCTTATCCCACCGCGCCTTTCGTTTCATATTCCATGTTTCTAAAATA
>CAZUZS010000017.1:62498-70577 GCA_964624795.1 uncultured Calditrichaceae bacterium | reverse complement strand
AGCGCACCTGCCTTGGGAGCAGGGGGTCGCTGGTTCAAATCCAGTCGCCCCGACTATTTGAAGAAAAAGGATAAAAGATTAAGGAAAAAAGAATCCAAATTTAATCTTTAATCTTTTTTCTTTTATCTATTGAGAAGCTCCCTTAGCTCAGTGGATAGAGCAGCGGCCTTCTAAGCCGTTGGTCGGAGGTTCGAATCCTCCAGGGAGCGCGGAATTAGATTTGTGTAGTTGCATTGAAGAAGTGGTTATTCTAAATTTAGGGGTCAACGAATAGTTGACGTATATGGTGGGTGTAGCTCAGTTGGTTAGAGCACCAGGTTGTGGCCCTGGGGGTCGTGGGTTCAAATCCCATCATCCACCCATTTTTATTTGGAGTTGATTTTCCTGATTCCAGATATTATTTTTTCGGCCTTTTAATCCGGACTGGTGCCGGAGAAGAAGTCGTTTGCTCCCATCGTCTAGTGGCCTAGGACACAGCCCTTTCACGGCTGCGACAGGGGTTCGACTCCCCTTGGGAGCGCAATTGAAAAGGCTGCTCGCTCAGACAGCCTTTTTTCATTCCACGCCAAATCGACTTGCACGACACTGATTATTCTTTCCTGTTTTTCGAACTTATCCTAGTGATTGTAAAAAAATAGCACAGATTTGAAAAAATGGTTGGGGCGGAAGCACAACATTATTCCTTCATTGACTATACTTTTATTTTATTGTAAACCGCTAAAGGCCCCACAAAATGCGCTTGCCGGATAATGCATAAAAGCTTTAGCATCACCCACTCCATTGTGGCACAGCGATTGTTTGACTTATCAATAAACATGGAGTGTTTCAATGGGTGTCCGGTTTTTTCTATCAGCATTCTACATCTTTATACTATGCACGGCTTTTCTGCTGGAGCCCGCCGACAATGACAATTCGCCATCGGGATGTTCCGGCAGCGGCTGCCACATATTTCGGGAAGGCACAATTGCGGTCAGGCAATTGAATAACCTGCAAGTTGAAATCATGATGAAAGAAGCGACGGGCCGCAACGTTGGAGCGGAACTGGTGGACCGAAACGGCAATATAGTAGATTTTAAATATTCGACAGACAATAAACGCTTAACGCTTTCTGCCCCTCAAACCGGCGAGTATATTTTAAATACCGGGACCGGTGGGCATTCCCTGCAATGGGAGCCTGTCAAAATTCGTTTCAATACGACCAGGATCAACATTCCTGTTCCCACTCAAACGCGTTCGTCCTTCGAACTGTATCCGAATCACCCCAATCCGTTTAACAATGAGACAATCATAAAATTTTCTTTACCGCATCCGGCGAATATGGACTTGATGATATTTGATGCGAAGAGCCAGATGGTTCGTCATCTGGCACATGGCTACTTCTCGACCGGTATTCACAATTTTCGCTGGAATGGCAAAGATGACCAGGGGCGGCCCAGTCCGTCCGGTGTTTATCTTTGCGAAATCAAAAGTGGCACCCACCGTCTCGTAAGACGCCTGATTCTTTCTAAATAAACCTTCCCTCCCCCAAATTTGAAGGAGACTCTATCGTTGATAGAGTCTCCTTTACCCACCCCTAAAATTATTACAAAAATAGACTTGCTCCGCTTGTGTTGGGTATTTAATTTCATTTTGCTCTTGTATTTAAATGCTTTCTGCGAAATGAAAAATATTGAAATAAAATACCGGCTTCGATCTCTTGACAAAGTCGAAGATTTTATTTTGGGGACAGCGGGAGTTCGGAAAGTGTGGTCGCGTGACCAGTTGGACACTTATTATAATATTCCGAGCGGTCGGCTGAAATTACGGGAAGAGGAGAATAGTGACGCGCAGCTCATCTTTTATGAGCGGGCGAATAAAAGTGTGGCGCGGGAAAGCAACTATTTTATATATACTGCAAGTGATGCCAGGATGCTGAATTTTGTTTTGGATCGCGCCGTCGGATCGGTGGTTTCTGTCAAAAAGAGACGAACGCTGCTGATGTTCCGCAATGTGCGCATCCACCTGGATCAAGTTGAAGGACTCGGGGAGTTCCTCGAATTGGAATCCGTCGTGAGCGGCGAGTACAACGAAAAAAGTGCACATCTCAATCTCAAAGAAATCGTTTCACGGTTCTCCGGATTTGATTTAATTCCCCTCGATAAAAGTTATGCCGACCTCTTGTTGGAAATTAGAAAGGAAAAACGCGCATGAAAGCTGTGATTATGGCCGGTGGTTTTGGCACACGTCTTCGGCCGCTTACCTATAATATTCCGAAACCGATGGCCCCGGTAATGAACCTGCCAATGATGGAACATATTATTCTGCTGCTCAAAAAGCATAATATAAGGGAAATTGTGGCCCTGTTGTATTTCCAACCCCATTTCATCACCGACTATTTTGGCAATGGTGAAAAGTGGGGCGTCAATATCAAGTATGTTTATGCCGAATCCGATTTTGGAACTGCCGGCAGTGTAAAGAACGCCGAAGATTTCCTGGATGAAAGGTTCATCATCATCAGCGGCGATGTGCTGACGGATTTCGACTTGAACAAGATTATCGCCTATCATGAAAAAGCAGGGGCGGAAGCTACAATTGCGTTGATTCATCACCCCAATCCGATGCAGTTTGGCGTGGTTATGACGCATGAAAATGGACGAATAGCGCGCTTTTTGGAGAAACCGTCCTGGGGGCAGGTGTTTAGCGATACCATCAATACCGGCATCTATATATTGGATCCCGAGGTTTTAGGACGCATCCCCCCCAAAGAAGAATTCGATTTCAGCAAGGATCTCTTTCCCGCGATGCTTCGCGGCAATTCTGCTCTTTATGGTTATATCGCGGAAGGGTATTGGAAGGATATTGGAAACCTGAATGAATACTTGTTGGCTAATCGGGATGCTTTGAAGGAAGATGTTAAGCTGATCCTGAACGATTATAATCGCAGGAATGGCTCCTGGATTCATAAAAGCGCATCGATCTCCGATGACGCGCAAATCATCTCGCCCGTTATTATTGGACCCAGCGCCGTGGTTCAGGGAAATGCAACCATCGAAAATAGTGTAATTGGCGCACGCTGCCGGATAGACGCAGAAGCGCAGGTTGTAAATTCGATTCTCTGGGACGATGTGCAGGTGGGGAGCCTCTCCCGCTGCCAGAAAAATGTCATAGGATACCGCACCCGCCTCGGCAAATCAGTGTATAGCTCGGAAAACGTGTTCATCAGCGACGATGTTGTAGTTGGGGATGAGGCGACCATAAAAACCGGCATTAAAATCTGGCCGAACAAAGAAATAGAGGAAGGCGCGACGGTAACCTCAAGTCTCATTATGGGGGATCGCTGGCTGCGCGAGCTTTTTACGGAATCGAAAGTTACCGGTTTGGTTAACAGTGAAATATCTCCGGAATTTGCCTCCAAGCTGGGAGCTGCTCTGGGCGCCTATCTTGGTATGGGAAAATCTGTCCTGGTTGCCAGGGACAGCAGCACAGCTAGCCGCATGGTAAATCGCGGAATCATCACTGGCCTGGTTTCCACCGGCGTATCTGTGTTTGATTTACGAAATGTCCCAACTCCGATTATTCGCCAGCAGATCCTTACCTTCCCGGCGGCGGCCGGGCTGGTCTGCCGTCTTTCTCCCCGCCGTTCAGATCATGTGGAAATAATATTTCTGGATCAGGAAGGAAATGATTTTCCGGTGGGCAAGTGCAAATCGGTGGAAAGGCTATTTTTCGGCGAGGACTTTTTTCGCGCTCCTACAGACAAAATCGGACTCATCGATTATCCCATTCGGGTGACCGAGCAGTATCAATTCAACTTTTTGAATACGTTGAACGCCGAAGCCATACGAAAGCGAAAATTTAGAGTCGTTATTGATTTCTCCTTCGGTGGCGCCTCGCTTATTCTGCCGTCCATTTTGGGAAGGCTGGGCGTGGATATTGTCGCTTTAAACGCCTACCTGGAAGGTCACCGGCTGGAGAGTGAGCCGGATGTCATTCGGCGGTCGATTTTCCAGATTCAAAAGATCGTTCCCACGGTAGATGCGGATTTGGGATTTATCGTAAATTCCAGTGCAGAAAAGATTTGGGTAATAGATCATACCGGTACCGCTGTGGATCACCAGGTTCTGGCGCTTTTGGTTGCCCGCATGGCTCTGGAATCCTACCATTTCAAAAAAATGGCAACGCCGGTTGATATCAGCAGTTGCATCGAGAATATCTGTGAACGCCACAACTGCGAGCTGATTTATACAAACAGCGATCACCAGGGTCTGATGAATGCCGTGCTAAAAAATAATGCCGAATTTGCAGTTGGAACACGAGGCGGTTTTATTTTTAATGATTTTCACTTCACCAGCGATGGCATGTACGCAATTGCCCGCATTCTTGAGATGCTGGCTGTTTCTGGTAAATCCTTGCAGGATTGGCAAAAGGAAGTCCCGCCAATTTACATCAAACGATTCGCAGTCCCCTGTCCGTGGGACCGAAAAGGACAGGTGATGCGAAATCTCATGAAGCATACCGAGGGCCGGAAACGCTTGCTGATCGATGGCGTGCGGATTACCGAAGAAGGCGGTTCCGTTCTCTTTATTCCCGATAAAGAGAAGGCGTATTTTTATATTCAAAGCGAGGCAAAGACCGAGGAAGAGGCGGTTCAATTAAATAAAAAATACAAAGAACTCATGGATCAATGGAAAAAGTAGACCATGAGAAAGAATAATCAGAAAGTAGTCGTCGCTACGCGAAACGGCCATAAGTTGGCCGAGATTAATGCTATCTTGAAGGAGTTGCCGGTTACGCTCCTGTCCCTGCTGGATTTTCCTGAAATTCCGGAAATCGAAGAAAACGGGTCCGATTTTCGTGAAAATGCGTTAATAAAAGCGCGCACCGTTTTCCGGTACACCGGAGTCCCGGCATTGGGGGATGATTCCGGATTGGAGGTGGATGCGTTGGGCGGTGCGCCTGGTATTTATTCAGCTCGCTACGCCGGATCAGCCCATGACTATGATGCCAATAACAGGAAATTGCTGGATGCGCTCTGTGAAGTGCCTGATGAAAAACGGGGAGCCCGGTTTCGCTGCACGGTCGCAATCGTGCTCAAAAACGTGGAGCAATTTGTGGAAGGAGTTGTCCGGGGACGAATTATTCGTGAACTGCGGGGCACCAGGGGATTTGGCTACGACCCGCTTTTTGTTCCGGACGGCTACAATAAGACTTACGCTGAGCTCGGCGATGAGACAAAGAATCGAATTAGCCACCGCGCAATCGCATTTCAAAAGGCGAAATTTGCGCTTGAGAAATTGATGAAATAGAATGAGAACGACCCAAATAATTATCAACGCGAAAAAATTGTTATAAAATTATCAATTCTATGCTTACATTTAGCGTGCTGGATTTAGTTAAAATGTTATTTGTGGGAATAAGAATTTCGGAAAAGCGGGCGGAAGAAGTCATTTTAAAAAGCCCATTTTCACGAAAAAATAGATTGTGATCGGTGAATCACGGCGGGTTTATGAAAATGGCGATAGGTTGACGGAGAAGAAGTCTCGTCTCGGTTTGCGGAATTCACCATTCACTATTTTTTTAATCAAATTAAGGGAAGGGCTTTTAGGATGAATATTTATGTAGGAAATCTGTCCCGGGATATAACAGAAGACGAACTCCGTCAAGCGTTCGAAGCCTATGGTGAGGTCTCTTCGGCAACTATCATCAAGGACAAATTCAGCGGGGAATCGAGAGGATTCGCATTTGTGGAAATGCCGACCAAGTCCGAGGCGGTGGAAGCCATTAAAGAGCTCGACGGGAAGGACATGAAAGGGCGACTTGTTATTGTGAACGAGGCAAAACCCCGCACCCCGCGGAAAGGTGGCGGTGGAAACCGGCATGGAGGCGGAGGAGGTGGCAATCGCGGTGGCGGGCGCCGCTCCTGGTAGGACAGAACGTTCTGATCGCCGGTTGTTATTTAGCCGATGCAATATAGCGACGCAAGCTCCGGCGTGTTTGAATGATCATACATTATTGTAGCACAAACCTTTTGCATACCACCGTATCTGATTGTGGGCAGGTGGCTTATTGTTGTGAAGTATGACGCCGAGGGGTGTACTTTGTCTTTTGTAGCGGACCGCATCTAAATTTGATAAAGATGTCCGGTTCGCGTTATTGTTGATGCGAGCCCATTGAAAAGGAGGGTGTTCTCTGCTGCAATAAGGACGCCCTGTTGGCGGTGGCAAATATCCTTCCGAAATCCTGCATGGTTTGTTTGTGGTTATCTTTTTCTCTTTTTTGGTACCGTTTCCCGTCCGCGAAGCGATTTCTCCAAATCCTTTAGAAACTAGTACCTTCCCACCCCGAAATTTAGAAATGCAAAATTTCTTCGTAGAGCGTTTCCTTGTTTAAACAGATATTGGAGCGGAAAATGCCACAATCTTTTTTGAATATGAATCCGATTTTGCAGGCTCTGCTGGCGACACTTTTTACCCGGGGATTAGCTGCCCTCGGAGCCGCAGTTGTATTCATCGCCAGGAATATTGGTCAGAAAATATTGGATAGCATGTTGGGCTTCTCGGTGATGATGATTCTTGATCTAGCTTTCGGCTGATGCCGGCATACGCCCGGCCTGGTTGCTGGAATTGACTGCAGCGATATTTCAGGTCATCTGCCACGCCGATTCCATTTTTGGTACATCACACGCAAAAGATTTTCATTATTTGGTTTTTGATGCAAATTTCAGGTGTTATTTTAAACATGAAAAATAATTCGGGAGTACTTGGATGATAAAACGAATTCTCATACCGCTTGATGCTTCTTCCTATACCGAAACAGCCTTGCAAATCGGGACAATGATTGCCAGAATGAATAATGCGGAAATCACCGGCATGGTGGTCCTGGACTTGCCCGGAATTGAAAAATCGGTGGGACCTGTTCCTGCGGGAGGCCTCTATTTTGCCGAGCGGCTGGAAAAGTCCAAGGAAAAAGAGGCGAGGGAACACACCGCCAGGCTGTTGGACAAATTCAGGAAAGTTTGCGGTGAAAACGGCGTTGTCTATCGCGAAGCGGAAAGACAGGGCACACCCAGTGAGCTAATTCTTCGGGAATCCATATTTTATGATCTGGTCTTGATTGGATTGCAGACCTATTACCGTTACGATGTTGAGGGCAATCCCGGCAATTCCCTGGATGAAATTCTGGATAACACAATTACTCCGGTTTATGGTGTTCCCCCAAAGTTTTCCTTGCCTGATATCCCAACAGAAAAAATAAGAGCTGCGATCGCATTTGATGGCAGTTTCCCCGCCGCCCGCGCATTGCAGCGCTTCGCCCAATTGGCGAAACCGGATCTCTTTGAAGTCAAAATCGTCATGTCGCACCCCGAAAAAGAGGTGGCGGATTACTACCTGGAGCAGGCGAAGGCTTACCTGAATGCTCATTCCATTGAGGATGTTGAGACTGAATGGACTCCCGCCAGCATCATCGATGAAATCGAGGAAAAATACCGGGAATGGGCACACATCCTCGTCGTTGGCGCACATTCCAAAAAGGGGCTGTTCGATTTCATGGTGGGAAGCCTCACGAATTATCTGATCAAAAGGGAAAGTAATATTCTATTGATCGGCCAGTAGGATTGGCAAATTTATAAACAGGGTTTACTCTCTTTTTAATCGCATTTGCGGTGGAATCCCGGAAACTGATTTCATCCCGGTCGCTCGTCCGTGTTGCTACAGTCTGGAAATGAATTCGACATATCGCTTTGTGTTATATTATATCTCTTGCCACTTTCAAGCAGATTTGAACATAGTGGAACCAACTCAGCAAATTGATCTCTCAATTTTTTGATTTCCGGTTGGATCACCAGCCGTGGGCACAACCCGGATTTTCATTCATTCCAGGAATAGTGCTAATGCAGGGCGAAGTCCTTATTTTCTTTGAAATAAATTTTGGAGAGGCAAACAATGCAACCGCAAACAGCCGAAACGTTGTCCTCAAGTTCTACGCAGGAAAGCAAAATAACGGATTTGAAATGGAAGAAAGGAATCTGTGGTATTTGCCCTGCCGGCTGCTGGGTTGAGGTCGGGATCAAGGATGGCGTTTTGATCGATATCCGGGCCG
>CAZUZS010000017.1:0-62398 GCA_964624795.1 uncultured Calditrichaceae bacterium | reverse complement strand
ATGTACCAGCCCAGGGGAGTAGCCGTTTCATCCGCATCAAACATCCTGTTTCCCTTTGGCTCGCCGAACACCATGGGAGTTGGCGCTCTCTGCTATGTCTCTTTCGCCATGATCGCCCCGCATGTCACAATGGGACGAATGCTCATCAATATGTTTACCGATATGGAAAATGCCGAGCTGCTGATTGTTTGGGGCGCTAATCCTGCCACAGATTCGCCGCCGTTGGATATGCACCGCCTGGAAACCGCCGCCAGGCGAGGGGCAGAGATTTTAGTAATCGATCCCCGGAAGACGGAGACTGTTGCCCGAACCGGCGCCCGCTGGATTCCCATCCGGCCGGGAACGGACGGCGCGCTGGCGCTGAGTATCATCAGCGTGATGATGGATGAAGAGTTGTATGACGAAAATTTTGCCGAGAACTGGTGTTACGGTTTTGAAGAGTTGAGAAATTATGTTCAGCATTTTTCTCCGGAGGCTGCGGAAGGAATTACCGGGGTTCCTGCGGCAATAATTCGTTATCTGGCCCTGCGGGTATTCAATGCAAATGGTGCATGCCCGGTAATGTATACCGGCCTGGAATATTCAAACAGTGGAATTCAGGCTATCCGGGCAGTGTTGACCATTTTTGCCCTGGCCGGCCAGTTGGATGTTCCTGGCGGAATCGGTCTGGCCATGCTCGATTCGCATTTTCCGATTAACCGCGCCTGCAACCAGGAAAACCCGAACCTTGACCTGGCGGCAGCAAGAGAAAAATTCCCGATTTACAGTGACTACCGCGGCGAATCGCATGCCAGCGGGTTGGTCGCATCAGTTTTGAAAGGTGATCCGTACCGCATCCGTGGACTCATTATTCACGGCGCTTCCCTTCTCACTTCCTGGCCTCAGACTTCTGTTTGGAGGGAGACTCTTTCCAAACTCGATTTTCTGGTCAGCATCGACCGGCAGCTCACCGCCGATTCCGCTTTTGCAGACATTGTGCTGCCCGCCACAACCATGTTCGAGATCGATTCCTATATGGTTTACGGTCCCATATTTCGCTTGCGGGAGAAAATAATTGAACCGGTGGGGGAATCGAGAAACGATTACCTGATAATGGCCGAATTGGCCAACCGCCTCGGCTATGGCTCACTCTTTCCGCAAAGCGAAGAAGAGATGATCCGGTTTGCGTTGGAGGGATCCGGATATACGCCGGAGGATGTTCGTGCGAATAACGGCTGGGTGAAAAAGCCAACCTCGATGATGGAATATAAAAAATGGGAAAAAGGGCGCCTGCGGAAAGATGGCAGGCCCGGCTTCGAGACGCCCACTGGAAAATTTGAAATCCGATCTACTGTTTTGGAGGATTACGGCTATGAGCCGCTCCCCCAATATACCGAGCCGCTGGAAGGACCCCTGGGCAATCCCGGATTGGCAAAAGAATTCCCGCTGGTTTTCAATTCCGGCGCGCGCCCGCAAACGGACTTCCGGTCGCAGCATCACAATATTGCAGGATTATTGAAAGACAATCCGGAACCGGTAGTCGAGATGAATCCGCAGGATGCCAAAACAAGAGATATTAAAACCGGCGATCTTGTTGAAGTGCGGACGGCGCGCGGCACAATCCCATTCCGTGCGCGGATTACGGACGATATCGTTCAAGGTGCAGTGGAATGCAACATGGGCGGTGGCTCACCGGTTGGCCCAAAAGCTTGGCAGGAATGGAATGTAAATGAGCTTACCGACCTGGAGAATTATGATGAGATTTCCGGCTTTCCTGTTTACAAATCGCTATTGTGTGAAGTGGTGAAAATTGAGGAAGGAAAGGCCAAGCCGCGAGGCACCGCAAAAAAGGAGGACATTGAAAATATGCTTTTTGTGCCGGTGCCGGAAATGCCTAAAAGGGAGGGGCAAAAAAGAATCTACCTGGACAACAACGCCACAACTCAGATCGATGATATGGTTCGCGAATCCATGCTGCCATTTCTTGGAGCAGATTTCGGGAATCCTTCCGCCATTCACCGAGTTGGCAGGTCTGCGCGCGAAGGAGTAGAAAATGCCCGGCGACAGGTGGCGCGGCTCATCAACTGCCGCCCCCGCAGAATAATTTTTACCGGGGGCGGATCGGAAGCGGATAACCTTGCTTTAAAAGGCATTGCTTTTGCCCTTCGTGAGAAGGGGAACCATATTATCACCAGCAGCATCGAACATCCCGCCATCCTTAAAACATGCAAGTTCCTGGAGCGGGCAGGTTTTCTGGTGACCTATCTTGAAGTTGACGAATTTGGGATCATTCAGCCGGAAAGACTGAAGGAAGCAATTACCGGCCGCACCATCCTGGTTTCTCTTATGATGGCTAATAATGAAGTGGGAACCATTCAACCCATCCAGGAGCTTTGTTCGCTGGCGCATCAACATGACGTCGTTTTTCATACCGATGCTGTGCAGGCAGCCGGAAAAATTCCGGTAGATGTGCAGGCGCTGGATGTGGATCTGTTGAGCGTTTCCGCCCATAAATTTCATGGGCCAAAGGGAGTTGGTGCATTGTTCGTTCGAAAGGGACTCCACTTGGAACCGCTTATTCATGGCGGAAAGCAGGAGGGCGGTTTGCGTGCCGGAACTGAGAATGTTGCCGGTATTATTGGTTTCGGCAAGGCGGCGGACCTGGCGGTTCGCAATCTTTCCGATATGGAAAGATTGAGTGAATTGCGCGACAGGCTGGAAGCCGGTATCTGCAATCTGGTTCCTGAAGCGAGCGTGAACGGCCATCCCAGCCGGCGGCTGCCAAATACACTGAACATGACCCTGCCGCAATTGCGCGGCGAATCACTGGTAATTGCACTGGATCAACACGGGATCTCACTGTCTTCCGGATCGGCCTGTAAATCCGGCTCGCCGGAGCCTACCCATGTGCTCCTGGCTATGGGGAAAACGGCGGAAGAGGCGCACTGCTCAGTGCGTTTTTCACTTTCCCGTTATACAGCCAAGAAGGATATTGATGACGCAATAAATGCGTTGGATAAAGTTTTGGAAGAGATGGAGACGACCGTCCGTTTCTTGCCCTGCAAATGAATCGGGTGGTTGCCACAAGTGGGCTTCTATTCGTAAGAATATAGGAATGGCAGATTAGAATATTGGCGCTGGTGGCTTATTCGCGGTTTCGGTTTTTGCATTCCGAATGACAGACGCGGAGGGTTATTTGTATCGATGAATGCCTACTTCACCACCACTGCTGTTCCACTGGCGGTTACCATTAGCATTCCTTCCCTCACCACTTCGTAATCGAGATCGATCCCAACAATCGCATTCGCGCCGGAGGAAGCCGCCTGTTGTTCCATTTCCTGAAGCGCAACCTGCCGGGCGTGGGAAAGTTTGGTTTCGTAGGCCGCCGAGCGTCCGCCCACAATATCGGTGATGCTGGCGAAAATATCCCGCACAATGTTGGCACCCATGATGGCTTCGCCGGTCACGATGCCTTTGTATTCAACGATCTGTTTTCCTTCGATAGAGGGCGTTGTTGTCACAATCATTCTGCAAACCCCTGGTTAGAGATAATAAATTGGGGTAGGTCGGCGATAGAATCGATGACGGCTGCCGGCTGGATTTTTGTTTTCTCCGCAATATATTCACGATATTTTCCTGTTTTGACTGCTATTGTGTACATCCCTGCAGACTGGCCTCCCTTTATATCGGATTCAATATCGTCGCCGATAACCGCAAGTTCATCGGGCGGCAAACCCAACTTGTGAGCAGCCTGCAAGAAAAAATCTTTCCGGGGTTTGCCAATTACCAGGGATCGTTTGCCGGAGGCGAATTCAAGCGCCGCTACTACCGCCCCGGCATCGATTGTCAATCCTTCAGGGGTGTGCCAATAGCGGTTCTTTTGCAGCGCCAAGATCTTTGCGCCTCGCATAATCAGGCGGAAAGCAGTGTTGAGCCGGTCAAAGGTGAGGTCGTTCCCAAGATCGCCGATCACCACGTAATCGGGATTTGCAGAGGTTATCTTAAAATCCCTGAAATCTTTCACCGCGCTTCCCGAGAGCAGCAAGTAGATTTCCGCCACATTTTTCTCTTTCAGCCAGCTCACGGCGGCCATTGGTGCGGTTATTATCTGGCGTTCATCGATATTCAATCCCAGCCGTTTCAAATGGTGCCAGATGGTGACGCGACTTTTGCGAGTAGTATTGGTAAGCAAAAGAAAGGGAATTTCCTGCTCAGTCAAAAAATCGATTGTCTCTAACGCTCCCGGAATGCGCTGATTTCCGGTTATTAGCACACCATCGATGTCGACAAGTATTCCGGAAATTTTCTGAGCCATTGAAATATATTGTTATGATAAAAAAATCCCCGGAACAAGGTGCTTCCGGGGATTCACTCTAAAATTTATGCCTCTGCTTCTTCCGCAACCGGGGAATCCGCTTCGACATTGTCGGCAGGAGTTCTTACAACAAAAGATTTTGTGGGGCAGCGCTTCACGGCAGTGTCAAAGTCTTCCCAATCCGGCACCACCTCGGGCAGGTTGCCTTTCATCTGCAACTTACCGGATGGTGTTATTTTTTCTTTAGCACACAAGCCACAGGCGATACACCCAACCGAGCAAACTTCTCTCACGGCTTTGGCCGAATCCTGGTTGACACATCCCAGGAAAACTTTCTGACTGCGGGGAATTAACTCCATAATGCCTTTCGGGCACTCTTCGACGCATATTCCACAGGCCGTGCATTTATCTTCAAATACGTAAGGAAGGCCGTTTTCTTGCATCATCATCGCATCAAAGGGACAGGCCTTGACGCAGGAACCAAATCCGAGGCAACCGTAAACACATGCTTTATGTCCATTCTGCACCAGCACTGCTGCATTACAGTCTTCAATGCCTTCGTAAACGAACTTGTCTTTCGCGATTCCGTGCGCACCCTGGCACCGCACCACCGCAACTTTCGGCTCGGCAGCTTCCGCTTCTACACCCAGGATGTCGGCAATTTTCCGGATTACGTCTTCGCCTCCCGGGGCGCAGAGCGTCACATCGGCATTGTCGCTTACAATTGCTTCGGAATAGTTGGAACAGCCGGGATAGCCGCATCCACCGCAATTTGCCTGTGGCAAAATTTCATTTATTTTTTCAATTCGGGGGTCTTTTTCCACATGGAAAATACGGGAGGCCAGGGCGAGAACAGCCCCGAAAAGCAGACCTAATCCTCCCAACGTGATAAGTGACGATATGATTTGAACGTTCACCGCTCTCTACTCCTTTCCAAAAAAATCTTCGCTGCAAAATACTTACTCTCAAATTTTATGTCAAGAAATTAGATTTTTTGTTCGTCCCGCAATAAAATGCACGGCAAAAGCCGATGTTCGATAATGTTAAGAAATATTTAAATGTTTCCTCTAAAGTTTCGAATATAGGATAAAAGGGAAAATAGTTGAATTAAGGATGAGCATGATAACTAATGGATCGTTTGAAGCCGAAAACACCTTACTTTGAAAAAGTTGTTGCCTGCCCGGTTTGCGGCGAGGAATCGATCCATCATTACCTGAAGGACAGGGTATACGTTGTAGATAAAAGAGAGCCGGATCTTTTCATCAGCAAATACCACTGGATCGATCCCGCTTATAACAGGTTTAATCTCTACTTTTTTTATTTCTGGCACTGTCCGTTCTGCAAGTTTACGGATGAAAGAAGGGTCTTCTTTGAAAAAAAGAAAAGCAATTACGCGGTCCGCCATCCGTTATTGGAATTGTACAACGAAAAGGCATCTGATGACCCGGTGATCAAGCATCTCTCGCAGTACATCACTTATCCCTCTCCGGATTATTTTTCGGTGTTATTGCTTCATCTCCTGGCAACATATATTCAGCTCATACCCGAAAAGAATCAGAGGAATATCGAGAAGGTGGCCCGTTATTTTCACAGGACCGTTTGGATCTACCGGCTTGAACTGGGTGCCGAACAGGAAGAGGAGAAATCCATTCTTACTGCTGAGTATTTGAAGCGGTTTAATATGCTGCAATCAAACTGCATGAATACACTTGCCAGCCTGGAAGACCTGCACCAGTGGCTTGATATGCAGATTGCTGCCGATAAAGAACAAAATGCAAATAAATGGGCGACTCAGGAGGAAAACGCGAAGTCGCTGTATCGCATAATGACGCAGCACATGGATGATATTCTTGTTAGATTGCAGGCATATCACAATATCGGACTTTACCATGAGGCAAAACAGAATTCTGAAAGATCGCAGCAAACCGACGGAGGGTTCCACGGTTACGACAGTTTTATAGAGTATATATTGGAAATAAAAGATTTTTGGCCGGACATACCAATAAGTGACCATACTGCGACCCAGAAAGCAATAGAATCTTATCTCGAAACTATACGCGCTCAATTGTACAGCGATCGGATATTTAAACACTTTCAGATATATCGCCTGGTCATTTATCTCTACCAAGGACTCGGCGACACTGTGAGCGCACTCGAATTTATTGATCGATTACTCGAGCAGGTACTCGGCTACAGAGAAAGTGCTCACCGGCGTTTAAGGAGAATTGATGTTCTGAAGGATGATCGAATAAATCCTGCCCTGCTGGAAAACCATATATCCAGGGCAAATGATATTATTGAAGATGTGAGACACCAGAAGAATGAGATTTGCGAGGAAATGCTCGAATTGGAAATCGAAAATGCGAAAGCCATTTTTACGAATAACAGAGACCTTTCACCCGCCGAGTTGAGAGAAAAACTTCGAGAGGCAAATATCCGGGAGGAAGTGATCCTTCAGTTCGTGGAAGAAAAAGAAAGAGAGAAAAAGAAGGGAATATTCAACATTTTTAAATTTTAGTTAACGAAATTATGACGTGGTAGCCACCTCACATCTGAGCATAAGATTCCCGGTGTCAAATTTTTTACCCTCCCACACACTTATTTATTCTTTTACCATCGCCCCTTTCTATTCCATTGGACGTGGCCCTTTTCCAACAAATGACTTTTCCCTCCAAACCCGGCGTGTTTTATTATTCTATTATGCCTTTGGTACCAGGATACGACCATGTCTTTGCCCATTCTATAAAGCCTGTAATAGAAACGCTTTTCGTTGGCAGAATCGTCCAATTTTTTATAGAACATATTCAGACAACCTCCCATTAAATTTTGTTTAAAAGCCGTTTTCCAAGTTCGATCCGAATTTCAAAGTTTGAGTGATTCTTCTGGTTGGCAATTGCGGTAGGAAAGTAGATAAAGCGATACTGCGGACGAATCGAAATAAAATAATCCTGCGATGTGGTAAAATCTATTCCGGTCCCGATTGCAAAATCGAATGTGAGCCCAAACTCATTGTCCCGGTGGACGGCGTTGGGATCGGATGAATTGTTTTTGGGAAAGTTCATGCCAAATGTGGCGCCTGCCAGCCCAATAACATATGGGCGAAAGTTATCCTCAATGGTGTCTGTAAAAAGTCGTTTCTTGAGTTCCACGCTCACCGGAATTAAAAAAAGCCGGTTCGTTTTGTTTAATTCAACGGGGCCATAATAATAATCATAATACGTAAATTCTTTTGGGTCTCGCATCATGTAAAAATCCACATTGCCGCCTACAAAGAAGTAATTTGGAAGGCTAAACCTGTAAAATCCTCCCAATCCAAATCCCGACATAGCAACCGTTATCCCAGCTCCATATTCATCGCCATGCAACGGCTCCGTATCTTCATATTGTGCAAAAAGGCTGATGGGGATTAATAACAATAATAACATGGCAAAAATCTTGCCCATGCAGACTCCCTTCAATTACATAAAATTTTAGCCTCATTATTAGGCCTACTTACTCAATTTATAACCCATAAAAAAGGAAAAAGCTCCCCACAAAAATGGAGAGCTTTTTGGTGGACTTAAAAGGGGACCGTTTCATCCGGTGCCTGATCCAGATCATCGGGAACTTTCAGATCGGGCTCATCCAAGTTTTCCGTCTCTCCCCCTGTCCTGGTGGACGGCGGCTCTAACATCTGAATATCCAGTGCCACGATGTCGGTTGCATTCCTTTTCACACCATTCTGGTCCTGCCAATCGCGGTATTGAATTCTGCCTTCCACGTAAACCCGCATCCCTTTGTGAAGGTATTGTTTGGCAAACTCCGCCAACCGATTCCAGGCGGCAACCCTGTGCCAGTCTGTTTCTTCCTGGAAATTTCCATCCTTGTCCTTGTAAGATCGGTTAGTGGCAAGGCTAAAGTTTGCAACCGGACTTCCGCTTGGTACATAACGTACTTCGGGGTCACCGCCTAAGCGCCCCACCAGGATAGCTTTGTTTACTGTTCCTTTGGACATAAGTCCTCCCTTTTTTTAATTGTCGGGTTTTGTGTGATTCTATCTCTTTTTAGAGTTTATGATAAGTAAAATAAAAAATCAAGAAAAATGACGTCCCAACATTAGATTCGTGTTAATCGGGCTCTATTTTAGCCAGGTTTTGGGATTGAGAGGTTTATCATTTCCATAGATTTCAAAATGCAGCTTTGGCCCCTCAAGGGAGCCCGTCTCGCCGACGGTGCCGATAACAGCTCCATCTTCCACAAATTCACCTGGATTCACGAATATCTGTTCGATGTGGGCATAAACGCTGTAATATCCATCATTATGGTCGACAATAATCGTGTTTCCAAATCCACTTAAATATGTTATGAGGCTGACGACGCCAGAGAAGATGCAGCGAACCTGGCTTCCCTTTAGGACCTTAATGTCTATACCAGTGTTGTTTAGAACCGTTTTGAGTTCAGGGTTTTTGTATCTGCCAAAACCGTGCATTACGTTTCCCTGCACCGGCCAGTTTAATTTGCCCTTGTTTTTCAAAAAACTCCCGGAGAGCTTTTCCCATTGAATCTTGGTTTTGGGCTTTAATTCACGCGTGGGGCGACTTTTTTCAAGTGAAGCGATAAGTTTTGATAACTCCTCATAGCCCGCTCTCTTTTCGTTTAATGCCTGCGATAACAATGTTTTGTCCTGTTTGATATTCCTAATCAGGTGCGATTTGGCGTCCCTTTTCTTTTCAAGCGTGTTCTCTTCGTTGTTTGCTGCTATCAACAGTACCCGCACTTCCTCCAGTTCCTTGTTTAGTCGGATTTCCTTTTGGCCCAGATCATTTTTGAGAGAACGCAATTGATCATAAGAAGTCTTTTCTGCGGCGGATGCTTTCTGGAAATAGCGATACCTAATCATTGCCTGGTTAAAGCTCGACGAGCCGAGAAGCCAGTCCAGGTGTTTTCCTCGCTGATATTTATACGCAAAAACGATCTGTTGTTTGAATATCGCCTCCAGGGATTTTGTCCTGCTTTGCAAAGAATCAACCTGGGATTCGAGATGCCGAACCTTCTGTCGTTTCAATGAAACGCTTCGGCGATAAAGGCTTATTTTTTCGTCAATTAGGGCGATTTGTCGGTCGGTGGTTTCCAGCGACTGAACCTCGTTCTTTAACTGGCTTGTTGCCGCTGTTAATTGTCTTTCAAGGTCTGAAATTTCCCGTTGGAGCGATTTCAATTTGGTTTGCATCTCACTCAGGTTCTGGCTGCTATCGGAGGCAAATCCAGCCTGAAGAAAAATAAGCATTGTTAATAAATATATATATCGGGCTTGCTTAACGGGCATGTTAATCCGCGTTTCCTTCTTTGGTAAATGATATCCCCCAGAAATGTGTGGCACCCAGGTCAAAGTGATATTGAAAAACATAATTCACAACCATCCATTTTCTTTGAACCCGGAATCCTATTACCGGAACCGAGGGGTATGTGTTGAACCCACTTTGAATCGAAAGCAGAGAGCTGGCATTAAAATTCATTCCAAACAGAACATTGATAGGGAACCAGGCATCTTTTTGAACAGCGACGTATCCGCGAAAATGTTCTGTAATAACGGCCGAAATTCCCAACCGAGATATAATAGGAATTTCTTCGGAATAACCATTAAGTGTTGGCTGGTTAAAATTATTCACGGAAAAGCCTGCGGTGAGTCTGGGGTTTATCTTGAATTGAACCCCACCATCGAGGCCAAATGAATTCATATTGCCGTAATTCTGAAAATGTAGAGAGTACCAATGAAAATTGATACCAACGGCAAGATTTTTATAAAATATTTTCGAAGCATTCAGCGTAACCTGATTCTCGCGGTAAAGACTATTTCCAAAAGACCCGATTGCGAAACCCAATCCCGCTTGGGCAATATGGGTATTCAGCATTAAACCGGCCGAATTAACTTCTTTTAACCCGTAGGGACGAAAGTAGTGCAAACCAAGATTTGAATTTTTAACTGCCGATGTAATTGCGGGATTAATCAGGAAGGCAGAGAAGAACTCATTTGTTGCTACACTGCTATTAGCGGTGCCGTTTATAAATGCATTCATTCCGCCTAACTCGAATGCGGCGAATGCATCGGAAATGAGAAATATTGTGAGGATGATTATTCTCATTCAACTTTTTCTGTCAAAGAATTACTTCGATATGGAAACAGTTTCTCAAGAATTCTGTTACGCTCAATGACCAGAGATGCCTTCAGAATCTTGTTCTCCGAAGATACTTCCATCAAATTTTTGTTATAAGAAGATAAATTAGTTTTAGCAAACATCAAAATTTGTTGTTGTTCTTTTTGACTTATTGATTCAAATTTCTGCTGGTAATATGTTCGCTTTTTTATTGTTTTGTGATGATCCCGAATAAATTCCTCAACAAAATTCTGGTAATCGAATGAGCCAATAGAGTGCGGGCTATACTCAAAAATTGTCTGTCCGTAAGACGACGCCTCCTTCAACACCACCGTACTTCGAATATAGGATTGATATAATTTGTGAGGGAAGTTCCTTTTCAGGATACGGAAAATTTCCTGGCTGTGTCGCGTACGAAAGTCACACATTGTCATTACAACGCCATTAAATTGTAGAGAGTGGTTCAACTTATCCTTGACGGTTCGGAAGGTCTCGTACAACGGCTTAATTGCCTTCATTGGAAAGAATTCCGGCGCTACCACAAGGATAAATTCAGTGGAAGCAACCAATGCATTAATCGAATACAGTCCGAGCGTGGGGGGACAGTCAATGAGAATGAAATCGTACTGATTCTTTACGCGGGAAAGCACATCCCTCAAAAGAAATTCTCTCGAAAGAGTATGATACAGCGGAAGTTCCGCCGCGGCGGAATCCAAATTGTTGGGAAGTATATGAAGGTTCTCGCTTTTTTTAAGGACAACCTCTTCAAACGATGCATTTCCCTGGAAAAGATTGAGTATCGTCTTTTCCAACGAATCGGTGTCGTAGCCAAAATGCTGGGATAGATTTCCCTGGGGATCCATGTCAACACACAAAACCCTGAAATCCTGGCTTGCGAGATACCCTCCGGTGTTTACGGTCGTTGTCGTTTTGCCGCAGCCACCTTTTTGTATGATAAAAGAAACCACCTGGGTCATTAAGATATTTCCTCCGCATTTCATTGGTGCCGACGCATGACAATTGATTTATGGGATTCGCCAGCAAGCCCAAGTCTAACCAAAATAAAAAGTGAAAAGCAAACGGTTTTTATGATTGACGCCCTGATTTTGGTTGGGTCAATCCCGGTTGAACAATTTGCACAAGCGCAAAAAAGCCAGTCTTTGGGAAACATTTCGAAATTCTTCGGGAATGGTATATGCTTCGTAACTAAAATTCAACTTGGATGCAGCTCGTTTTAGTTTGGGCATATCCGAGTCGCCTTTCCATGCAAGGATGAATCCAGCCGGCTGTAAAAGTGGCCGGAGCAATCCATAAAGCACATCAAAAGAGGATACCGCGCGAACAGTCGCAATATTAAATTTCCCCCACAACTGATAAATATCCTCGTCTGGCTCCATTCGAAAATTCAGAACGGCTGCCTTTTTTAGCGATAGTTCGGTAATGACTTTTCGCAAAAAGAGTGTTTTCTTTCGGATTGAGTCCACCAGAACAATATTCAAGTCGGGTCTTAAGATTTTCAGGGGAATTCCCGGTAGGCCGGCGCCGGTTCCCACATCAATCAGGTTTGCCCCAAATGCAATATCGACCACCCGGAGAGCAACGATACTTGGCAATATGTGGTGCTCCCAAATGTGATGAACATCCGATCTGGAAATCAAATTTACCCGCTGATTGTATTCGCGAACCAACTCAACATATCGCACCAGTTGGCTTAATTGAAAATCTTCAAGATCGGGCTTTATTTTTCGAAGAAGGTTCCTGGGATTAGCCGACATTCACTCTTTGCTTAATATTCTTTGACTAAGGTTCGCAGGTACATTGTTTGGCGTCCTTGTTTCACGTGAAACATAATTTAAAATTCTTTGGATAATTTAGGCTGTTTCGCGTGGAACAGTTTTCCGGTTGCCATAATATTTTTCAAGATAGATCATCAATATTGTAATATCGCTATGGCGAACGCCTGCGATTCGCGTAGCCTGGCCCAGGGAAGCCGGGCGGATTTGGGCAAGCTTTTCCCGGCTTTCGTTTGACAGTGAAGGAATGCTCCGATAATCAATTTCCGCCGGAATTATTCGATTTTCAATCTTCTTAAATTTTTCGACCAGCTCTTCCTGGCGTTTTAAATAACCATCATATTTTGTCATAAACTCAACGTGAATCAATTCGTCTTCCGAAAAACCGTTTCCCAGTTCAGCGTGTTTCATCAATTCTTTTAATTTTACTTCCGGCCTGCGCATTAATTGCTGCAATGGAATTGCTTGCCGGATTGGATTGGAATGAATCTGTGCTGCATATTTGTTGAAGTGTGACGGGTCGACCGATGTGCGTGCGGTTAATTCAAACAATTGCTCTATTCGATCGCGTTTTTCCGATATTTTCTGGTACACCTTATCCGGCAAAAGGCCGATGCGGTGCCCCTGATCCATCAATCGAAGATCGGCATTATCATGGCGAAGCAGCAGACGGAATTCCGCACGTGATGTAAACATTCGATACGGCTCAAGGATAGTTTTGTTAATCAAATCGTCGATCAGCACGCCGATATAGGCTTGCGAGCGGTCCAGAACGAGCGGCGGTTCATTTTTAAGCTTTAGTGCGGCGTTGATGCCGGCCATCAATCCTTGCGCAGCGGCCTCTTCGTATCCCGATGTCCCATTTATCTGCCCTGCCCAATAAAGGCCTTCAATGTCTTTGGTCTCCAAAGTATGTTGAATTTGATGCGATGGAAAAAAATCGTATTCTATGGCGTAGCCGAGCCTGATGATCTGCGCCATTTCGAGACCAGGCACGCTTCGGATAGCCGCTGTTTGAACATCTTCCGGCAAGCTGGTAGCGAAACCATTGACATAGATCTCAGGGTTATCAAATCCTTCCGGCTCCAGAAATAGCTGATGACGCTCTTTGTCAGCAAAATGAACAACCTTGTCCTCAA
The DNA here is from genome assembly GCA_964624795.1 of uncultured Calditrichaceae bacterium. Taxonomy (GTDB): domain Bacteria; phylum Calditrichota; class Calditrichia; order RBG-13-44-9; family RBG-13-44-9; genus CAZUZS01. Next base: position 49,038 of record CAZUZS010000017.1, on the reverse strand, counting down.
TAGAGGGGCAATAACGCGGACCTATCCCTTTGATCATCCCGGTGTACATGGGTGAGCGGTCCAGGCCGGATTTCAACTTTTCATGCGTTTGTTCTGAGGTGTAAGTAATGTAGCAATCCATTTGTTTGCGGCGAATAGATTCTGTCTGAAATGAAAAAGGATGTGGCGGATCGTCCGGCTTTTGGGTTTCTACGCGCGAAAAATCAATAGAATCGCGGTGAATGCGGGGGGGCGTGCCCGTTTTTAAACGACCGGATTTAAATCCCAATTCAATCAGGGCTTCCGTAAGCCCCTTAATCGGCATTTCGCCGGCCCGGCCGCTCGATAGAGAATTCAATCCGATAAAGATTTTGCCATTCAAAAATGTGCCGCATGTTAGAATGAGGGATTTACAGGGCAAAAAATGCCCCTCATCCAGGATGGCCCCGACCACTCTTCCATGCTCGACGCGCAGGCCATTAACGGATGCCTCGATCACGTCAAGCCCTTCCTGCATTTTGACGGATTCCTGGGCGGCATTTGCGTAGGCCTGGCGGTCGGCTTGAGCGCGCGGCGACCATACGGCAGGGCCTTTGGATTTATTGAGCATCTTAAAATGGATTCCTACCCTGTCAATGAGTTTGGCCATTTCCCCGCCAAGCGCATCAATTTCCCTCACAAGATGCCCCTTTGCCAATCCGCCGATTGCAGGGTTGCAGGACATTTTTCCAATCGTATTTATCTTTAATGTTACAAGGGCCGTGTTTAATCCCAGGCGTGCGGATGCCAGCGCGGCTTCAATTCCGGCATGTCCGCCTCCGGCAACAATAATATCATAAGAATTTTGCAAAGTATTGTTCTTCCTGTTTCACGTGAAACATCATTTTCCAATACAAAAATTTCCAAAAATGTTATTCAGCAGATCTTCGGTTGTTGTTTCGCCGACAATCTCGCCGATATAATCAAGTGCGTTTCGCAAATCAGCCGCCAGAATAACTTCGTCCTCATCGGCTTCTGCGCCCGCAATAAAAGAAGAAATGGACTCACGGGACTTCACAAGCACCGATTTGTGCCGCGCATTGGTTACTACAATTTCTTCGTCTTCAACGGCCTGGTCTGAGATCAGTTTCGTTTTAATGGCTTTTTTTAATTCGGAGAGGTTTGTGCCCAATTTTGCCGATATGCTTACGACCGGTAAGCCGGTTTTCTCAAGCTGCTCGTAAGTTAATGGCTCCCTACCGAGGTCTGATTTATTTACTATAAATAAAACGGGAATGCCCGATCCGATTTGTCGGATGTTCTTTAACAGGCGCATATCATCATTGTCGAGAGGCAAATGCGATTCGAATAATGCCAGCACAATATTACTCGTTTCGATATGCTGCAACGCCCGTTTTACACCTGCGTCCTCAATGGGATCCGAGGTTTCTCTCACGCCAGCGGTATCAACAACTTCCACCGGGATGCCATCTATTTCTATGCGGCCTTCAATATAATCGCGTGTGGTTCCAGGAACTTCGCTTACAATTGCCCGCTCTTTTTGCAGAAAGGCATTTAGCAGGCTGGATTTTCCAACATTCGGCTTGCCGAGAAGCACCATCTTTATTCCATCATGAAGAAGTTGTCCATACTCAAAACTGCGTATCAAAATATCGATTTCCGCAACGACGGATTTGGCGTGAGCAATCACTTCATCTTTCTCATAAATCTCCACATCCTCTTCGTTGAAGTCCAGGCTTACCTCCAGCAGCGAAGCCAGATTTAAGAGAGCGCATTTTATATCCGATATCTTCTGGGAAAGCTTTCCTTCCAGTTGCCGCATGGACTGCGTTAAACTCTGTCTTGTTTTTGCTTCAATGATGCCGGCAATGGCTTCGGCCTGCGATAAATCTATTTTTCGATTTAAAAAAGCGCGTTTTGTGAATTCCCCCGGCTCGGCTATCCTGGCTCCCTGCCCGATAACTTCATTTATTATTTGATCAATAATGAGGGGGTTGCAGTGACAAGATACTTCTACAATATCTTCACCTGTGTAAGAGCTAGGATTCTGAAAAAATGTCACAACAACCTGATCGATTGGGTTGTTGGTATTTACCGAATGAACTGCGCCTGTAAAGGCCTTGCGATGATCACGTTCGGTAACCTTTCCGGAAAATATTCTGTTTATTATTGTCAGTGCTTTGCTACCACTGATTCGAATAATAGCAATAGCGCCCTTTCCTATGGGGGTGGAAAGGGCGACTATGGTATTCTCACTATCAAAATATTTCATTTATTCAAAATCTGAAATTATTTTCTGCTTTTTTTGCCTCTCGAACCCTTGGTGGCTTGAGCCGGGACGACTTGTGCCTCAGGCTTTTCTCCGTCCGGGTGCATTTTTTTCTTTATGGAATAGGTCTGGATCATGCTGAGAACATTAAAAACTGCATAGTAAAGGTTTAACCCGGAAGGCAAAGAATAGAAAATGAAAACCATAAAGATCGGCATGAAATAGATCATCATTTTCTGTTTAGGATCGGTCATGGACATTTTCGACTGCCAGATCATTGTAACCGCCATCAGGATCGGGAGCACATGAATATTGTTTCCAATTATTGGCAGATTAAATCCGAGATGCAGCACATCCGGCGCCGCCAGATCATTAATCCAAAGAATGAATGGTTTGCCGCGCAATTGAATAGTGGAACGAAATACAATGAACAATGCAAAAAGCACCGGCATCTGCAGCAGCATTGGCAAGCATCCGCCCAACGGATTCACCCCGTGTTCCTTATACAATTTCATCATTTCTTTGTTGAGGCGCTGCGGCTCGGTCTTGTATTTCTCTCTCAACTCAGTCATTTTGGGCTGAAGATATTGCATCTCACTCATCGACTGGTAGCTTTTCTTCGTCAATGGGTGTAATAACAGCTTGATAAGGATGGAGAAGACAATGATGACAAAACCGTAGTTGGGTATGAAACGGTACAAGAATTTAAATGCTGGTATAATCAGGAGGCTAATAGGCCGGAACAGTCTTTCGTACCAGTCTTTGTTCATGACCAGAGTCTGGAGGTCAACGTCGTATTTTTTCAAAACATAATAATCCAATGGGCCTAAGTAGACCGAAAAGGTATCGCTGTAAACGGATTGCGGATCGTATTGGACGTCTATTGCGGCATTGTAAACCTTATGTTTTATGTCTCCTGTGACAGTTTCTATCCCATTGAGGGTTGCACCATTTGTCACTGCCGGATGGAAGGGAATAATGGAAGCCAGGAAATATTTGGTACGGACGGCAACCCAATCGATCCGCCCATTATAACTTTCCTCTTTGAGCTTATCATTGCTGGCGTCGAGGTTTTCCAACTCTTCTGCCATGTAGGTAAAAGCACGTGAATAATTGTTGTCGTCACTGACATTTTCTTCTGTGAGCGGCAACCCATTTTTCCACGCGATATAGTACTTCCTGTTAATAATATAATTTTGAAGATTTTTGAATTTAACCGTTACGTCAAATGAATAACGATCCCGATAAAAGCGAATTGTCTTTTCCACCTCCCCATTTTGGAGAGGAAGATAAAATTTTATTTCGTATTGAGCTTGATGTTCGTCGAGGCGAATGTTCTGGCCGTCCCTGACGTCGGAAAATAAATTGTATTTTGCCAGGTTGACATTCTTGCCGTCAGAATTAAGAAAGCTCACTTGAAGCCTGTTATTATCAATGAGATTAACATCGCCGCCTTTGTAACTTTTATATTTTTTTAAATGCCACTCTATCGGATTGCCCCCATTTTCGGTGCTCCACACGGTTTTTACTACGTCATTCTCAATCACAAAAGTTTTCTTTTCGGGAGAATCCTGGATTTCAAACTCTGCCGGCGATTTTGCAGTGGTGGTATCAATTGGCGGAGTAACTGTCTCCACCGGGGCTGCCACTGCCGCTTTCGCCGTGTCAATTGACGGTGTTGTTGAATCTATCGTCGATGCAATATTTTTCTTAGCGGGTGGTTGATCGCCGGCTATCCATTTTTGGTACACCGGCATCATCAACGTAACAATGATAATTAGTACAATTCCAATTATGGTCTTTTTATCCATTACTTTTCCTTGGTTGGTATCTCGGGAACAGGATCATAGCCGCCAGGATGAAAGGGATGGCACCTCCCGACACGTTTTAGAGAGAGCCAGCCCCCTCTGAATATGCCGAATTTTAACAGGGCTTCTTTGGAGTAATCGGAACATGTAGGATAGAATCGGCATGACGGAGGGAAAAGCGGAGAGATCAGGTTTTGATATAGCTTTATTATGAAAATAACAATATACTTCATAATAGCATCAAGTTTTTAACGTGTTGCGTGATTATCTGAAAATCATCCTGGAATCTTTTTATATAAAAAATAATTTCCTTGCCCTCAAATTTCTTCTTATTTATACGAAAGGCCTCCCGGAAAAGTCGCTTCATCCGATTCCTTTCCACTGCATTGCCAGTCCGTTTGCTAATCAAAAATGCCACCGAGGACTTTCCGGAGGTATGTACGAATGCGTTAAATATTCTTCCCGGAATCCTGATTCCCAACTTGAAAATATCATCTATCTCTTTACGCTTTTTTAAAATCATGGATTTTGGGAGGCTGTTGTCAATATCAGAATTCACTGCTTACTGTCAACCTTCTTCTTCCTTTCTGTCGTCTCCGGGCAATAACTTTTCTACCATTTTTTGTTTTCATCCGAGAGCGGAAACCATGCTTGTTTTTGCGCTTCCGATTGTGCGGCTGATATGTCCTTTTCATTTTTCCTCCTAAGATTCTGAATCCAGTAAAACAAATCGTTCAAAGCCTGAAAATAAAACAATTTTTTCGGGCTAAGTCAATCAAATGAATTTTTTTCCGCTACTTTTGCTTCGGCCGGATATTTCAAATAAAACACACCCCGACCCAGAGGGCAGTCGGGTCAGGGTATATTAAGCCATTTTGGAATCATAACTTGCTTTTAAGAGTCGGCACACACTGCAATCTCTTTAGTGTGTTTTCGAATAATCCGGTACAGTTGCAAGGCCGGCAATAGGGCCTTGGATGGCGGGGTGACCTGATCGACCAGGGATCGAGTTTGCCTGTGCATATTTGTATGCCATAATGTTATTCCGGAGACCGGCCCGGGATTCTCAACTAATCCCTCCAGTTCAGGAGTTTTATGTCTTCGCCGTCAAACTCCGCATAGGAGAAATTCTCGATCCAGTCTCCCAGATTAATGTAAACTTTATGGCCGAACATCTGATATTTAGGAAAATGCAAGTGGCCAAAAATAGCGTAGTCGAATCCTTCGTTGAATTTGCTCATGGCGACCTCCACATAATCTTTATCGTTTGGCGGTTCGCTTGTCCAGGTGTGTTGTCGGCTTAACGAAGAAACCCATTTTGCCAATGGCACCCCAATGTCCGGGTGAATTAAGCTATACAGGAAGATATTTATTTTATTTCTAAAGATTCTTTTTAGTAATCGGTAGCCGTAGTCGTCCCTTGCTATTCCATCTCCGTGGGTTATGTAAAATTTCTTTCCCTCCAGCGTCATAGTCAAAGAATCGAAATGTATTTGCATGCCAAATTCGTCTCTCAAATAGCTTTTCATCCAGAAATCATGGTTTCCGGCAATATAGTGCAACTCTTTCCCCAGGTCGTTTAGTTGTGAGAGGGCACACAAAATGCGTGTATTCCCTTTCGGGATTACGGTTCGGTACTCGAACCAGAAGTCGAACAGATCTCCCACGATCAATAATCGTTCGCCATATTGGGCAACATATTCTAAAAAGGAAAGAAGCCGTCTCTCTTTTTTCATTTCAATTTTGGAATTGCCGCTGCCAAGATGAATGTCGGATATAAGAAAAGTGCTTGCCATGTCGAGCTTCCCACCCGCAATTTTGAATGAAAAATTTAGATTCCCATCTCTTTAAATGCAATTGCAAAAAAGCAATTCTCTGGGAGATCCAAACGAGCGCTTGCATTCATCAGATTCAATCGGGATTAATAGAATCTGCCCAGGTATCGAGGGTTCACCGCCTTGAATTTGGTCCAGGGCGATTATTTATTGACAATGGATACTTCATTTACTACACAGAATTTGAATCTGGAGGAAGATTTCAATTGGCCTTGCACTAAAATCCCTGCCCCAAGATTTCCTTGGCATCTATCACAACCATGAATGCGGATTTATCGTGGAGGTGAACGATGTCACGCAATTTTGCTATTTGGGAGGAATCGACAACCACAACCATCATGTCTTTCGGCTCGCCGGAATACAAGCCTCTGGCATCGATTATGGTTGCGCTTCGTTCCAAATCACGAATGATGTGCAAACCAATATCTTCAGTGTGCTTCGTGACAATCAGGATGACTTTGGCGAAAGGCTTTCCTGTGAGAATCAGATCTACAAGCTGGGATGAAATAAATATTGTAATGAAGCCCCAAAGCGCCAGCTCAATATTCTGAAATGTAATTGCAGCCGATGTGATGACAACAAGGTCGATTACGAAAAGCACCTGGCCGGTTTTAAAACGGGATTTTCGGGAGACAATTCTCGCCACAACTGTGCCGCCGCCAGCAGACGCCTCGCCCTTAAAAATCAATCCCAACCCTACACCTACCAGAAGTCCACCATAAAGCGTTGCTAATAAGAGAGTGTCAGTCAATGCAGGGAAATGCAGGTTGATGACAAAGAAATCGGTGAAGAATGAGACGGCGACAATAGCCAGCAGCGACCTTAAAAGGAACTGCCTGCCCAAATATCGAAGTCCGACTATCAGCACCGGTATATTCAAGGTCAGCATGATTGAGCCGGTAGGAAAACCCACAAGGTAATGAAGAACAATCGAAAGTCCGGCAATACCGCCGGTTGCAATTTTATTAGGGATCAGAAAAAACACCAATCCCAGGGCAAGAGAGATTGAACCCAGTAAAATATAAATTGCATCCCGAAGAATGCGCCAAATGTCCAAATCAGGTCGTTCCATACTCGCCGTGTCTCAGGTAGAGGTTTCGGACCGGCAGATTTCCCCGTTCCACTTTTGTGAAAGGGCGGAGAAACGCCTCTTAGTCCATTGAAGGAAAAAATTGTCGCGAAATTGATACAATATTTGGCCCCGTTAAACGAAGGCGATCATTCTGTTCCGGAATTGGGCTGCGCTAAATCCATCCGCAGTTCCCAAAGTTAAATATAATTAAATATAGGTACGCATTCATAAATATTACTTTATGAAAAAAGTCTTGATAAGCATACAAATACTTTGATATATTTTTCGCCATTGGTTTAAAGGAAGAGTGAGAAAAAGATAACTCATATTTAAAAAAGGCTCAACTGTGAGAAAGAAGACATTTTCTGGCGGTATTCATCCTTATGAAGGAAAACATTTCACAGAGAACAAGAAAATTGAAGTTTTAACTCCTCCGGCAACAGTCTACATTCCAATTCAGCAGCATATTGGTGCCCCGACCAAACCCCTGGTAGAAAAGGGACAGGAGGTGAAAGCGGGTGAAAAAATCGGCGAGGCCGAGGGATTTATTTCGGTGCCTGTTCACGCTTCCGTCTCGGGAAAAGTCAAGGGAATCGACGACATCGATCATCCGGTCTCCGGAAAAGGAACGGCGGTCGTAATTGAGTCCGATGGAAACGAGACATGGGCGGATTCAATTCAGTTTGATGAGAAATATTTGGAGTTGCCGGTAAAGGAAATGTTGGCTCGCATAAAGGAAGCCGGCCTTGCCGGAATGGGAGGCGCAACCTTTCCCACGCATGTCAAATTATCTCCGCCTCCCGATAAGAAAATTGACACGGCCATTTTAAATGGCGCGGAATGCGAACCCTACCTGACCGCCGACCACCGCCTGATGCTGGAGAATCCGGAGGAGATCATCAAAGGTCTCCGCATTATGATGAAGATACTCGATGTGAAGCGCGGTATCATCGGCATTGAGGATAATAAACCGGATGCCATTAAGACCATGCTGAACGCGGTGAAAAAGGAAGAAGGCATGGAAGTCGCTGTTTTTCCCGTAAAATATCCCCAGGGTGCAGAAAAGCAGATGATCAAGGCGGTGCTTTCCCGCGAAGTGCCATCCGGGGGCCTGCCGATGGACGTGGGTGTTGTGGTTCAAAACGTTGGTACAGCCAAAGCCATTTTTGAAGCGGTTGCCTACAAAAAGCCCCTTACGCATCGGGTGGTTACGGTCACTGGTCCCGGTGTTCGCGAGCAGAAGAATGTCCTGGTTCCCATCGGCACAAGATTTCATGATGTGCTGGAATTTTGCGGCGGTTTGAGCGATGGCGCGGCAAAAGTCATCATGGGAGGGCCGATGATGGGTCTTCCGCAATCTAATCTGAATGTCCCGGTTGTGAAGGGAACCTCCGGCATTCTTGTATTGGAAGAAAAACAGGCACACCTGCCGCGGGAAGAACCATGCATCGGTTGCGGACGATGCGTCGAGGTTTGTCCTTCTCATCTGTTGCCAACTACCCTTCAAAGCCTGGTGAATCACGATCAGGTGGAGGCCGCCGAAAGGCTGAACATTATGGATTGCATTGAATGCGGATCCTGTTCCTACATTTGCCCGGCCAACCGCTACCTGCTGCATGGAATTCGTTTTGGAAAACGTAAAGTTCTTGAAATGCGCCGGAAGGCTGGCTGATAGCAAGCCGGTTTGCGCGGCATTAAATTGCCGGACTGGATCTAACTGCTGGTACACTCAGCTTTTTAATAGAAAGTTAAAGCGAGAATGAAATGAATGAAGCGTCGGAAAAACTATTTGTAGTAACTTCTTCGCCCCATGTGCGCGATGCCGATTCGATCTCGAAGATCATGTGGACGGTTAATATTGCGTTGTTGCCGGCGTTGGTTATGGCTGTTTATTTCTTTGGCTTTAAGGCCATGTGGATTACACTTCTGGCAATCGCTGCTGCGGTGATAACAGAAGGGGCAATTCAGAAGTTAACCAAGCGACCACTTCGTATCCATGACGGTGCAGCAGTAATCACGGGAATTTTGCTGGCATTCAATTTACCACCCTCTGCCCCGTGGTGGATGCCGGTTGTTGGATCCGTCTTCGCAATTGCGATTGTGAAGGAGCTCTTCGGTGGACTGGGATACAACCTGCTCAACCCGGCACTGGCGGCACGAGCCTTTCTGCTGGCCTCATGGCCGGTGACAATGACAGCGAGCTGGTCGGCGCCCCGTGAAGGAACAATTTCGGGAATTGCGGCAATCACCAGCGCCACTCCATTGAATTTATTAAAACAATCCGCGAAGATTATTGCCCACCCCTCCAATTACGATCTTACCCAATTGCAGGCTGCGCAGGATGCCATCGCCAAACTTTCCAGCAGCTACTCCAATTTGCTGGTTGGGAATGTGGGAGGCTGCCTGGGTGAAACTTCGGTAATTGCCCTGCTGATTGGCGCACTGATTATGTTTTACCGCCACGTCATTGACTGGCGAATTCCGTTTACGTATATCGGAACCGTTGCAGTTCTGGCGTGGGTTTTCGGAGGCTCGGAGGGCCTCTTTACCGGCAACTGGATTTTTCATATCCTTTCCGGCGGTCTGATTCTCGGCGCCTTTTACATGGCTACGGATATGGTGACTTCGCCGCTTAACAGCACCGGACAATACATTTTTGCAGTAGGATGCGGAGTTCTCACGGTAGCAATTCGTCTTTGGGGAGGTTACCCGGAGGGTGTGAGTTATGCTATCCTGTTGATGAATCTTACGGTACCGCTGATTGATCGATACACGGTTCCCAAAGTTTTTGGGGAGGTGAAATAGAATGACGAATATCCTGAGATTGAGCATTATTCTGACTATCGTGACGGCGATAGCTGCGTTTATTCTGGCTGAAATTTATAGCGTAACCAAACCGCTTATCGAATTACAGAAAAAGGCCAAAACCGAAGAGGCGTTGAAAATAGTCCTGCCCAATGCAAAACTGCTGGTGCCCGTCACGCAGAAGGTGCCGGTCAAAGACAGCGATGGTAATGTGCTGTATGAAAGATCGGTGGTGAAATATTATATTGGTTATGCAAATCCTGATACTTCCGGCATTACCGGTTATGCATTCGAAGCGTTTGGCAGTGGATATAGCAGCGTGATTGAGACCATGGTGGGCATTGATACCACCGGAGTTATTAAACAGATTAAAATCATATCCCAAAAAGAAACCCCGGGCTTGGGTGCACTTTCGGTTCAGGATGGGCCTTTTAATGGCAAAAAATGGAGCACCCGCCAGTTTGAGGGCAAAACGGTAAGTGAGTTGAAGGTGGATAAAGATGGTGGTCCTATTGTGAGCATCACCGGCGCAACCATCACATCTCGGGCCGTCACTAACTCCATCAGGTCCAAAATGGAAACAATACTGTCCGAACTGGGCATCAAACAACACGACAAGATGGGAGGCTAAGAAATCATGTCCCTGGCTGCTGAATTCGTCAAAGGAATTTATAAAGAAAATCCTGTGTTTCGCCTGGCGCTTGGCCTTTGCCCGACCCTGGCGGTGAGCACTTCCATAAACAATGCCATTGGGATGGGAGCTGCAACGACTTTCGTTTTGGTAAGCTCGAATGTGATGGTCTCGCTGCTGATGGTGTTATTTGCCAAAGTGCTGTCCGAAGAAGGGCAAAAAAGTGTAAATAAGATCCGAATCCCGGTCTTTATTGTGGTGATCGCTTCGTTTGTGACCATCGTAGAGATGGTGATGTCGGCGTATTTCCCGGCATTGTCCGAATCGCTTGGGATCTTTATCCCACTGATCGTTGTCAATTGCATCATTCTCGGACGCGCGGAAGGTTTTGCCAGCAAAAACCCGGTGCTCCCCTCTATCCTCGATGGAATTGGCATGGGGATCGGATTCACACTGGCACTTTCGGCAATCGCGCTGATGCGCGAATTTCTGGGTAGCGGCCAAATCTTTGGTAATCTGATTCTCGGCGAAAGCTACAAACCGGTGCTGTTGATGATCCTTCCGCCGGGAGCGTTTCTGGTAATTGGTCTGTATCTTGGCGCCTTGAATTGGCTCGATTCCCGTAAAAAATAATCATAGAGGTTTCAAAAATGGAATTCGGCATTTTTCAGCTCATTATATTATCAATTTTTGTAAACAACTTTGTGCTTTCCCGCTTCCTGGGGATTTGTCCTTACATGGGGGTGAGCAAGCAATTAGACTCAGCCATCGGGATGGGAATGGCGGTCACCTTTGTTATGACAATTGCCTCGCTGGTGACTTGGCTGCTTTTCACCTTTTTTCTGGCGCCTACTTACGAAAGCGTATTTTATGTCGTATTCCACACGCCGGTTGACCACATTCCCGATTTGACGTTTTTGCGCACAATTGTATTTATCCTGGTGATCGCATCGCTGGTGCAATTTATCGAAATGTATATTCAGAAGGTCAGCCCGACGCTTTACAAAGCCTTGGGAATTTATCTGCCGCTCATTACAACCAACTGTGCGATTTTGGGGGTTGCAGTATTGAACATTGACATGTTCTTCGTGGATGGTCTTCCGGTGCACAACAGCTTTATCAATACGCTGGTTCAGGCGTTTGCTTCAGGAATCGGGTTTACCCTGGTGCTGGTCCTGATGGCGGGAATCCGCGAAAAGCTGGAGTTAGCCAATGTGCCGAAACCGTTCCGCGGTTTGCCGATTGCATTTATCGTCGCCGGCCTGATGTCAATTGCGTTTCTGGGATTTGCCGGCATGAATGTGCAGTAGTGTCAGAATCACAAATGCGCGGGATAAAATGCCGTTTTATTTTGTTTAAATATCCCCTTATATTAAGGGGATATTTTTATTTAAACTTAGGTGAATTTTGAAGTACCAAGATAAAGAAATGCCCTTTTTGGAGCACCTGGAAGAGTTCCGAATGCGGATAATTCGGGCGCTCCTGGCCCTGATTGTGGGGGCAATTCTGTGTTTTATTTTTTCCAAGCAACTTTTGGCTTTCCTGATGTGGCCGACCACCAGGGTGAATCTGCCAATGGATATCCAGGTGCTGAAAGTACAGGGAATGTTCATTGTCACCCTGGAGATTGCCTTTTTTGGTGGGCTTGTCGTAGGCCTCCCGTATATTCTCTACCAGGTTTGGATGTTTGTGGCGCCCGGTCTTTATCCGCACGAGCGAAGCTATGTCCCACGGATTATTTTTTCCGCTACCGTCTTGTTTCTGGCCGGGGTGGCATTCGCTTATTTTCTAATGATGCCGTTTGCCCTGAACTTTTTCCTGGGACTGGCTCCCCCGGAAATAAAGACCAATATCGCGATTGATTATTACATTGCTTTTATCATTCGCCTGTTGTTCATTTTTGGTGTGGTATTCGAGCTGCCGGTTCTGAGCTATTTCCTGAGCCGCATGGGGATACTTTCCGCGCAAATGATGCGAAAATATCGTCGCCATGCCATTGTTGTAATATTTGTGATTGCGGCAGTATTTACGCCGCCGGATCCCTTCACACAGGTCATGCTGGCGATTCCACTTATTCTGCTTTATGAATTCTCCATTTTCATCGCAAAATGGGTGCAGAAATCAAAAAAGGATAACGATGTTTCTGAACCAGAGAATGTCGGGGAGACAGAAGTTGAAGAATTCCCAAGCGGGGAGAATAAATGATGATTTACAGCCGCGATGGCAATTGACGATCAGAAACAATCGAAGATAATAAAAAATGCAATAGAAACGGTTTCGGTACAATGGAAGCAATTGTCAAAAATATGTCCAGGTCATTTTCGGCCGACATTGATGCTTTCCGGCAGCATCTGAAGGAAGCAATGTCGTCCAATGTGATGATTGTGGACCAGGTGGCCCGTTACCTTGTTCGCCGCAAGGGAAAGCAATTGCGCCCGATGCTGGTGCTGGCAGCAGCCAGAACAATTGCCGAGCCGACTAACCGGAGTTACCTGGCGGCAGTGGTTGTGGAATTGCTGCACACCGCCACGCTGGTTCACGATGACGTGGTTGATGAGGCCGAGCTGCGGCGCGGATTCCCGACCATTAACAAAATTTGGAAAAACAAGATTTCGATTCTGATGGGCGATTACCTGCTGTCCAAGTCTCTTATTACGGCCACCGAGATAGGGCACCTGGGATTAATGAATATTATCGCGAATGTAGCCAAAAGAATGAGTAAGGGAGAACTGCTGCAGATTCAGAAATCCCGGAAGCTGAATATTAATGAGGAAGAATATTTCCAGTTGATCTCCGATAAGACCGCTTCTCTCTTCTCTGCCTGCTGCGAGCTCGGGGCAATTACCGTTGATGCGACCTCCGGGCAGCGGGAGCTTCTGAAATCTTTTGGTGAAAACCTGGGAATTGCTTTCCAGATAAAGGATGATCTGTTGGACTATCAGAGCAAATCTACAATCCTGGGGAAGCCTGTCGGGCACGATCTCAAAGATAAAAAAATTACACTGCCGTTAATCTACGCTTTTCAAACTTCGGAAAATCATGATAGAAAGAAGGTTGTGCGAATGCTGAAAAACGGGGTAAAGCACAATGATATCCGGTTCATTGCCGATTTCATTCAGTCTCATGATGGTATTCAAAAGGCAACGGCAACTGCAAATTATTACAGAGACCTGGCGCTGTCCGATTTGGCAAAACTTCCCCCCTCCGAGGCCCGGGATAATCTGGAAGATCTGGCCAGGTTCGTCGTCGAACGTAAAAAATGAAAATATTTCGATTCCTACCTTTCGCACTCACAGCAACTTTGATCCTGCTCTCCGGCTGTGGAAAAAAGCAGTGGCAGCCTTATCGGGACAATGAGCTCCTTCTTGGAACCTTTGTAAGCATTACCAGCTATGATTCTACCCTGCAAAACAGTGTGATTAAAGGTGCGGTTGACAGTGCATTTGGCGCCATCCGAATCGTCGAGATGCACACTAATCCTTTTAATCCAAGGTCCGAGATCGCGAGAATAAACGCGCGAACCGATTCCCAACTCACTTTTCCTGTCTCGGATATTCTTTACCCGCTGCTGCGGCAGGCACTCCAAATCTCGGAAATGACTAATGGGGCCTACGATCCGACGTTGTGGCCGGTTTTTCGCCTCTGGCATTTCGGGACGGACAGCGCGGCAGTTCCGCCGCAGGACAGTCTGGCAAAATATCTGAAAAAAGTAAATTACCGCGATGTTTCGCTCTCTCCGGGGAAAATCCGTTTTGCGCAACCAGGAATGGGAATCGATTTGAGCGGAATCAGCAAAGGTTATGCAGTAGAACAGGCTAGACGGGCATTGTTGAAATTTGGATTGCGGAACTTCATAATTGATGCGGGAGGCAACCTCGGCATTGAGTGGGAAAAGAAAAAGCCGGTGAATGTCTACATCCGGCATCCCCGCAAGGAAGGCACCTTTTACGGCAGTTTTGCGGTGAAGGCTACCTGCGGTGTTTCCACATCGGGCGACTACCAGAATTACTTTGTTCAGGATTCGACAACTTACCACCACATTCTTGATCCCGCCACCGGCTTCCCGGCGCGGGGCGCGGTCAGTGTCACGGTTGTGGCCAAAAATGCGACGACAGCAGATGGCCTTTCAACCGCCCTTTTTGTGGAAGGTGCTCAGAAAGCATTTGCGTTTATCCAAAGCAGGCCGGGCCTGGAAGGTGTAGTGATTTACCAGTCGGCAGATACTTTGGCCAGCGAAATTAGTAGCGGATTAAAGCCTGTTTTTAAGAAATTCAAGTAGTGCACCTTCGACGGCCGTCACGGCGGTGTTTTATCATTCATAAAATAACTTCGTTATGGACTCCCAAGCTGAAAAAATCTTAATCATCCGGATGTCTTCATTGGGCGATGTTCTGCTGGCCTCGCCGTTGATTCGCAGCCTGAGGAAGAGATTCCCGGATGCCCGCATTGATTTTCTGGTGCGGGAAGAATATGCCGGGTTGGTTAGAGAAAATCCCTACCTTTCGAACCTGATAATTTTCGTTGCACAGGATGGAATGAAAGGTCTGCGGATATTGATCCGTCGAATCCTGCGTGAAAAATACCATATTGTTCTCGATATTCACGGAAGCCTTCGAACCCGCTTTATCGAACTGGTTTTGCGGTTGAATCCTTTTCACAGCACGAAAATATTCAGGATCAGAAAAAACCAGTTTATCCGTTTCCTTTTGGTCAGATTCAAGGTCAATTTATATCATAAAGAGAAACAGCGTGTAATTCCAGTTTGGGAAAAGTATCTAAATACCGCCAAATCGCTGGGGGTGAAATCGGATGGAAGCGATCTGGACCTCTTTCTACCGGAGGAAGCCCTGGAAGCCGGCCGGAAGTTTTACGATTCTTTGCCGGCCGGCAGGTGGGAAGTCGTGGTTGCCCCCGGCGCCCGGCATTTCACCAAACGCTGGCTCCCTGAATATTTCGCGGAAGTCATCCGCAAATTGAATACGGACTTTGGATTGAACACTGTTCTGGTTGGCGGGAAGGAAGATGTTCCGATCATAGATCAAATTGCTGCTCTCCTTCCCAACGGCGTCGCAGTTTCCGCGGGCGGCAAATTTTCGATCTTGGAAAGCGCTTCGATTATCAAAAATGCTTCGCTGGTCATCAGCAACGATTCGGGACTGATGCATGTGGCTGATGCATTTGATGTTCCGCTGATT
Source organism: uncultured Calditrichaceae bacterium (assembly GCA_964624795.1). GTDB lineage: Bacteria > Calditrichota > Calditrichia > RBG-13-44-9 > RBG-13-44-9 > CAZUZS01. The sequence goes on along the minus strand of CAZUZS010000017.1, from coordinate 33,444 downwards.
GCCATCTTCGGCTCAACAGTGCGGGAGTTTGGATTTTTTCCACACGGCTCTCAGGCAATTGTTTTTGAAAATGAAGGACTTTATTGCCGCCCATGTTCGCATATCGGGCGAAGCACGTGTCCGGAAAAGCATTTCCGCTGCATGAAAGAGGTTACATCGAAGCGAATTATGGAATTGATTCGCCGGAAAAAGTTCTTTGCAGAATCTTGAAAAACCTTCTTACCGCGAGTAGAGATTCCCCAGTTAAGATTGCGTGTCGTGATTTTTGAACTGGAAATAAGCAAGTCATTAGTTGTGGGGTGTGTGCGCAATCCTTTGCTTTAGTTTGACCCAAACACTGAAGTGGTTAATTCTTTGTCTCCAGGATTTTTGGGATTTTCTGTTTTGCCGATTCATCATTTCATTAAGGGCGCATTTGTGGCACTTTACCTCACCGCCGATAGTCAAAATCCTGCGCAAGTGGCGAATGAGAAAAAGGAATGCTAATCCGACCATAATGAATGCTATAATCTGTTCCATTTTAACCCAATCCCAAAAGTTTGCCGCCCTGAAAAATCAGCAGCGAGAAAATGAATGCCAGGCTGTTCATATATCCAACCATTATGAGAGGCCACTTCCAGGAGTTGGTTTCCCGCCGGACGATGGCGAAAGTAGACATGCATTGCGCCGCGTAAACGAAAAATACCAGCAGCGAAATCGCCACCAGCGTCGTGAAAACCGGCCGCCCATCGGGATATGTATCTTTTCTCATGGCTTCCACCAGCGAGATGCTTTTTCCGTTATCCTGGTCCTGAATATTGTAAATGGTGGCGAAGAAGCTGACCAGAACTTCCCGTGCAGCAAATGATGAAATGATGCCCACTCCCATTTTCCAGTCGAATCCCAACGGTTGAATTAGCGGTTCAATCAAGTGTCCAAGCTGTCCGGCGTAGCTTTGCTCGATCTTTTGTTTGGAGCTCAGAACCATTTCGTTCTCCGGCTTGGGATAAGAGGCCAAAAACCACAGCACTATGGAAATAGCCAGAATGATGCTACCGGCATTTACCATAAAAAGTTTGGTGGAGCTGTAAACCTTCCACCAGACCGAACGCCACAACGGCCAGCGGTACGGCGGCATTTCGAGGATGAATTTCGACCGTGTCTTTCTGAGCCGCGATCTCTTTGCCAGGTAGGAGGCGAAGACCGCGGTTGCAAATCCCAGAAAGTAGATCCCCATCAAAACCAGGCTCTGCAATTGCAGGAATCCCCAAATGGTTCGGTGCGGGATGAAAGCCGAGATGAGCAGGGTGTAAATTGGCAACCGCGCGCTGCAGCTCATCAGTGGAATGATCATAATGGTGCGGATGCGGTCCTGCCAATTCTCGATCGTTCGGGTGGACATCACCGCTGGAATGGCGCAGGCAAAACCGCTGAGCATAGGCAGAACAGATTTTCCCTGCAGGCCTACTTTGCTCATCAGGCGGTCCAGCATAAATGCCATTCGTGCTATATATCCACTATCTTCCAAAAGGCTCAGAAAAAGCATTAGGAGGATAATCTGCGGCACGAAGACGATCACGTTTCCCACACCGGCGATGATGCCGTCCACCAAGAGGCTCTTTAGCACCCCCGCCGGCAGAATCAGCGAGGCCTGCGCCGAGACCCACTCCACCCCACTCGTGATCCAGTTCATTGGATATTCCGCCCAGCTAAAGACTGCGTTGAATATAAAACCCAACACCATTACCAAGCTGACCGGGCCCCAAACCGGGTGGGTCAAAAATGCATCTATCTTTTCGCTGAGATTTTTTAAATCCTCTTTGGAGGAATAGATGGATTCTGCAACGACAGTATCAATAAACTTATAGCGAACGCTGGATTCCAGGTTGTCGTAAGCAACGGCGGCTTCTTGGCAGGCCAGTCTTGTTTCCAGAATTTCTGCAGAGAGTTTCTCTGTTTCATCGCTCGTTAATTGTGAAGTGTAATAGTTCAAATAATCATTGTTTGCGGTTAGTCTAATTGCCTCAATAATAGATGGAACAGGTCTGTTCGGAAGCATTAAATCCAGCAAGTACGCCAGGTCATGGAAAGGGCGTAGCCGTTCGTCAGCAAGATCAATCCGTGCCAGCGGTGGATTTTTGTCAATCGTTTGTATCGCCGAAATAGCCCCGATGATCTCGCCGATTCCCTCGCCGTATTTTGCTGATGCCGGGATGACGGCATAAACATTCAATCGTTCTTTCAAATGTCTGGCCTCGATGTGTATGCCCCTGGTCCGCGCTTCGTCCATCATGTTGAGAACAATTATGGTTGGCACTCCCCATTCCGCTACCTGCGCTGCGAGGTAAATATTGCGTGATAAATTCGTTGCATCCAGCACCACAATGGCTGCCAGCGGCCGGTTCGATTCCTGGCTCCAGCTCTGCACCGTGTCCAAAACTATCTGCTCATCCAGGCTTTTGGCATTCAGGCTGTAGCTGCCCGGCAAGTCCTGGACAATGATGCGATGATCTTTCAGCAATCCGGTTTTTTTCTCCACCGTCACACCGGGATAATTGCCAACCTTTCCGTGAAGCCCGGTAAGCCGGTTGAAAATGGCGGTTTTCCCCGAATTGGGATTACCCAGGATTGCTACCCAGCCCGTGCTGTGTTGGATACGCGGCTTTTTCTTGAGTGATAAAATTTCGGGATCGGTAATTTTCATTAAGATTGTGCTTCCTTTTTAGCAACCATAATGCTTTGAGCGATGGATTTTTCCAAAGAGAGATGAAATCCACGAATCTTGATCTCCATCGGGTCGCCAAACGGTGCGAACTTGATGAGGCGGAGACTGGCACCGTCACTTAATCCCAAATCTCTCAGCCGGGTCATTTCGGCTCCCTCCTGTTCAAACCGGACTATTACCGCTTCCTCGCCCGGAGCCAGATCCGGCAATTTTACAACTTCATTCATTTGGTTATTCCTGTTTCATCGTATCTATCAGTTCGCCAAAGGCGAATCTTCAATTCGAATATCACGCAATGGTTTCCTTTTCGCTGAAGAAGCAATCGAGCTCGCACACATCGCACTCCGGCTGGGAATTACAGAGAAAACCGAAATCCCGAAATTCTTTCCGGAATGTCTGCGCCGACGGTGTAGAGGAAAGGATGAACCCGACAAATGTAATCAGCCGTTCTCCCGTCTCATGACCGATCAGATGTTCAATTTTGCAGGCGTCGGTTTCAGCAATTTCTTCGGGCAAATCAAGAACATCGTGGAAGAGCTTGATCAGCATATGCCGAACGCTCATGATGGAATTGACGAGTTGGCGCCCTTTATCAGTAAGCCGAAAAAATTTGTTCTCATCCTCAACGACGTACTCCCTCTGCTTCAGCTTATTGAGCGTAATCGATACACTTCCGCGCGTGAGGTTAAGATGTTTCGATACATCGATGCTGCGAGCATAACCGTTTTTTTTCAACAAGTAATGGATCGCCATCAGATGATGTGCGCTGCTGTGGGTTAGCTCGGTTTCTTCAAAACGTTTCCAAATGTCTTTCATGTTTACCCTGTTTATGGTGTAACGCATTTGTTTTATTAATAAAACAAAATAAATATATGTAAGACAGTTCTGTATGTCAAGAATAAATAATATTCGCGTAAAAATGTTTATTATTGAGGGAATTTGTACGAGAATTCTCAACGGGAATCTAGCGGGATTTCTTTGGCGATCGGAATCGAGCCTGATCGCAGAAATACACCGCTTTTCGAATCGGCAGCGTATGATCGAGGGTTACTTTTCCGGATAGGAGACTATTCTGGGAATTTGCCAGTTTATGCGGGATACAAATTCATAGTTGATAGTACTGCTGAGACCGGCGAGCAGATCGACAGAGATTGTTTCGTCTCCCTGGCGACCAATAAGAACCGCTTCATCCTCCAGCCTCACATCCGGGATATCGGTGATGTCGACCATGACCAGATTCATGCACACTCTCCCGCGAACTGGTGCCCGCCTGCCGTGAATCAAGACATAGCTCTGGTTGCTTAAAGCACGGTCGTAACCGTCGGCATAGCCGATTGGAAGAATGGCAATCCTGGAATCCCTGCTGGTCTGGTAGGTGCATCCGTACCCTATATAGTTGCCGGAAGGTACATCCTTTATCTGCCCAATTCTGGCCTTCCACCTAAGGACAGGTTTCAGGACGTCCTCGCCGTTTCTGGTATGCTTTATCTTGTACGAAACGAAGGTTTCGCGGGATGGCCAGAGCCCATACTGGCTTATTCCTAATCTAACCATATCAAAATGCGTTTCGGGGAAAAGCAGTATCGCCGCCGAACAAGCAGTGTGCTTTTTAACATCGCCGAATCCGCTGTTGCCAATGAAGGCCGTCATCTCATTGAAGCGGTCCAGTTGGCGGAAAGCGAATTCATGGCTTGTTGTGTCTTCTATATTTGCGAAATGTGTGTAGGCCGCTTCGAGCAGCACATAGGGAGCGGACTTCAGGTTGTCAAGGAACCGGGGGAGATCTTTTCCATCAATTCCCTGCCGGTGAGTTCCCGTTTCCAGTTTGAGATGGACTCTGACAGGCTGACCCGTTTTCTGTGTAAGGCGGTCCAATTCCTCAAGGGTCTCAGTATTGTATAGCGCAATTCGGAAGTTATGCTGCACCACACTCGCCAGCTGCTTCAATGGCACCGGACCCATGATGAGCACATTTTTATCAATTCCAATTTCGCGGAGGTAGAGAGCCTCCTCCAGAGAATGCACACAGAAAGAATCCGCACCGTTGCGCACAGCCAACTCTGCAATCTCTTTCATTCCGTGTCCGTATGCGTTGGATTTGATTACCAGAGAAAGTTCTGTTGACGCCGCGAGCCGCTGCCTGAAAAACGCAATATTATGAGAATAGGCCGCAGCCGACAATTCAATCCAGCTATTTAAATCTTCTGTTTTCATTTCGTGTTCACAAGTTGACGGCAAAACTTAGGAAGGAGTTAATAGATTTGCAAGGAAAACAAAGAATCGATTTTGTTGTGAAAGTTTAATCTCGAGGGTTGACTGTCGAAATCCCGATGAACAATTTTGCGAGGTGTGATGCCAAAGTCTTGGACCGGCAAGAATTGCCGGAAAATGGCAATTACATTAATCCGGAATAAGATAGCAGGGTGGAGACCTAAATATCATCGGCTTGCTCATACAAATTCAACACTGAAAGTTCCACCCTTCCCATAGATCCAATTAGGCCAGATAGCCTGTTACACCTGTAATAAAGCCGACCAGTAGTCCAAACACGATATGCGACACAAAATGCGCCAAAGCAACTTCAAAACCAGCCTCCTTGTACCTTTCCACGGGGTGGTGTTCAGAGAGAATTACCATGACAAAGCTGAAAGCAAATCCGTGGGCAAGACCGATGATGCCGCTGGCGAGCATGATCGAGAGAAGAGTAGTGAATTTCAGCATACTTAGAGCATAGATGTAGAGCATGGCGAAAGGAATCCCGGCTGCAAAATGTATAATTAATCCCGGCGCAAGGGATGTTTCAACGGAACGGGTCACGGCACTTCCCAGCGCGCGAACCATATCCGCATTTGCCCAGCCGGAACGATCGATCGACCACAGAACCAACGTCATGCCGCCGGTTCCTGCCAAACCTGCAATAACAGAAACAAGAAAGAAATGCATTTACAATCTCCTGCTTTATTTAAGGCAGAATATAACCCAATTCGTCAGGCAATCCAAAATCTTCCGGCTTGTGGGCCCGAAATAAGCCGCTCTGGGTGGTTTTGGAATCGGCCATCGGGCAGGTGAAATTATAGATAAAGATATGCAGTCCGAATTTGGAGCCGCGAACAGTTACATCTCCCTGAAGTCGAGATTTGCGGAGAGATGAGTTCACGCAAAAATAAAAATTGATATTTCAGATAGCAAAATGCAAATTATCTCCGAATATCCCCGTTATCGGAAACATACACCTTGTTTCTGCCATTTTGCTTGGCCTTGTAAAGTGCGGTATCCGCTCCGCGAATCAGCCGGTAAGAAGTTTCACCATCCTCCGGAAAAGTAGCGATACCAAGGCTGATGGTGAGTTTCCCGTGTGGCAATTTACCGATATTCGGGAATTCAATCTTCTCGATAATCTGTCGTAATTTTTCGGCCACCTGAATGGCCCCCTGCTTATTGAGCTCGGGACAAATAATGACGAACTCCTCACCACCGTAACGAGCGACTACATCGCTGGAACGGGTATTTTCAATCAAGGTATTTGCCAGTCTTCGCAAAACCATATCGCCAGCCTGGTGACCAAAGCTGTCATTGTAAGTTTTGAAAAAATCAATATCCAGAATAATGAGCGAGAAGTGAGCTTTATGGCGTTGGTCACGGCTTATTTCCCGGTTAAGCTGCTGCATAAAAAACCGGTAGTTGAAAAGGTTTGTCAGCGGATCGGTGATGGCTTCTTTTTCCGCGCGAATAAAAAGATCGCGAAGCTGCTCCATCAGCAGGAGGTTTTGATATAAGTAGGTAGCTGTTCGGAACAATGTTTCAAGGAAACGGTACTCATTGGATTGGATATGACGTTTTGAACCTGGGTTATCCAAAAATACAAAACCCGCTCTGTAAAGAGATTCGCTGTGCAGATATTCGCTGAAATTTCCAAGGATGACATCGATGTCCGATTCCTTCTCATCATAAAGATTTGGCAAATAGGGCTCGAGCATTGGCATGACACGTTCCCGGATGTTGAGCAGTGCCGCCGGGTCCATCGGCATACCAAGATAGGCAAAGAGAAAATGGTCGGTTCCCATTTTTCTGAGGCGTTGCCGCAAATCAGCATCTTTCACGCGATCTAAATTCGGCACCAACAGGACCTGTTTCGTCTCAAATAATTTTTGAAAGAATGGACTGTTGAATGGGTAACTATAATTCTGCCATTCATCCTGTTCGATCCCTCGTGCATAGTTGATTTGCATAACCGACTGTTCGGAATCAACATCAATAAAGATGCATCGGTCATACTGAAACCGGTCACAAATCTCGTCGACAAGCGACTTCTTTAGATCATTGGGACTTTTGCAGGTTTGAAGATGCGTGAATATAGACAGAACATTTTCAAGATAATTGTTGTAATCCTGCAATTTCCCGTACGTTGAAGCCAATTTCCGGTTAGAGACTTCAAGCTCCTTCACCTTGCTGGTAAGATGTTCAACAAGGTGGATTTCGTACTGGCTGTGCAAGTAATCCTTCTGCCCGGTTTCGACAAATTCCTTTTTGCCCTTGAGAAATTGCATCACCTGTTGTGGAAATTTCTGAACGTCGATGGGCTTGCTCAGGTAACCATCGCATCCTGCAATGAGTGTCAGCTCCCTGGCATACGAGTTCTGAAGGGCCGTGAGGGCAACAACGATAATATTTTTTAATTCCGGTGTATTTTTTATTTTGGTTGTCAGCTCATTCCCACTAATATCCGGAAGATTCAGATCCATCAATATGAGGTCGGGTTTTTCGGCCTGGGCAATGCGCAGTCCGGACAGACCATCGGGCGCGTCCATGTAAAAAAACGGTGCGCGGTTCAGCACTTTTTGCACTAACATGCGCGAACCGGGATCATCCTCGATGTACAGAACTCTTATGGAATCTTTTGGCTCCATGGTCACATATTTTCTTTATGATGATTTCTACAGTAAATACCGCTTTCCCTGTTCTGCCGGCATTAATGAAAAAAATATAGATCAATTGAGATAAAGATGCAAGACAGATTTTATGGCCGCCAAACTTCAAAACTGATGAAATTGGGAAAGACATACTACCCCGCTTTTTCAATAAAATACCGTGTTCTGCCTTCCGCTATTTTCGCACTAACTCCTCTGCTGCCTATTTTGCACTTTTGTGGTACCGTCCGGGTGATGTATAAAATCGGATAGAATAAAAAGTGCAAAGTTGCATTTCCTTTCCGGGAGAGATGAAAATGATCCGGAATTGCACATTTGACTGTCGAATCTTTGCACAAAAAATTTGATTTACAGCACATCAGAAGATTTTCATATAGATGCAACCAATTGTATTTTAACGGATTGTGCAAATTTCAAATTATGAAACATTTTTAGCATAATATTTGTATTTATTGATCTGCTACACAGTCGGTGGCGTATTGAGAATATATATTGATGATGCATTTGAAAAATAAAGGAGGGATCTTCGGTGAAGCTGAAGTTAAAAGTCAAGATAAAGATGAAGAAGGCCAGGGGTTCGGCGAAATAAAGTTACAGGATGTCCCCCTGAAAATTTTCTTCATGTTTATTGATAGATGAATCTCAAATGGCAACCATTTGTATTCAACCAGGCAAAAAAAAATCCGGCATCCAGGTGCCGGATTTTTTCATGAAGGAATCCCTGAATTTGAATTATTTCATAAATATCATTTTTCGAACGATGGATTTCTCAGGGGTCATTAATTTGTAAACATAAATTCCCGAGCCCACTGTTGTCCCGTTTTGATTTATTCCGTCCCAAACAACTTTGTGCATTCCGGCGTGCTGAACTCCGTTAAACAGCGTTCTTACCTTTTGCCCCAACAGATTAAAAATGGTGATTTCCACTTGCTGCTGCAAAGGCAGTCCGTATTCTATTGTCGTTGAAGGGTTGAAGGGGTTTGGGTAGTTTTGGGCGAGCTGCAGGTTGGAGGGAATAATCTCCTGTTGCCCATCAATTCCGGTGAGACTTGTTGTTAAATGCACCGGCACATAGATGATCGGTTCATCGGGGTCGTTGCTCTCGATCTGAATGCTGGCATAAAAATCTCCCAATGGAAAACTGTTTGTTTTCACTGTCAATAATAAATCAAGGTATCCCTGGGCTGACACACTCCCAGCCAGCGGCTCTACCGAGAGCCAGCTATGTTTGCTTATCAAAACGGCCAGGCTGTCATGTAAATATGCTGAATTATACGCAACCGTCAGACCGTCTGTCGCGTCCTGATTCTGAATTCCAACGGTGTAATCGTGCAACGGATTTTGAAGCGACATGTACTGCAGGACTATATTTCCATTGTCATAAAGTATCAGTTCGAAATTGTAGGGGCCCTCGCCGGTAACCCGGTACATGTCATTGTACATGATCACAAACCGGTTGCCCTGATTTTCGGTAAACACTTGTGAATCGTTATTCATAAGCAGATCGTCCCAGAGGAGAGCGATCATTGAGCGGGGGGCCAACGTATTGGGCAGGGAGAAGTTGTTGTATGCAACCGAATATGTGGAAAAGCTTATCCAGCCATTCGTACAAACTCTCAACTGGCCATAATCCGTTCCATAATAAGGAAATGAAAATCCGATATTCTGTGGATTCGATATTGCGTTATTGCCGGTTAATGGCAACAGATTCCCGGAGGTTGAAATATCAACCCAGTTGAATGTCGGACCGCCAGACTCATCGCTGTCAATCCAAATGTGACCATAATTATCGGCCCCGCCGCTTCCATCATTGAATAGCGTTCCATGAGGATCGTAACCGCTCACCTGAGCCGAAAAATCCAGATTTCCCAGACCGTTATTTCGGATCCGCAATTGCTTTGTGAGCGAATCGGTAATCAACGCGAGAACCGGAATGCTGTCGGGCTCAGTGCTGATATCCGGGGCAAATATTCCGCTGCCACCGGCACTGAAGGTTGTGACAAAGTTCATCGGGTCATTGTTGATCACCGTGAGCATTCCGCTGAAAGCCCGGGTGCTGTCCGGTGTAAAGCTGATTGTGATACTCCTTTGCGAGCCCGGTGCAACAAAAAACTCAACCGGTTGGGCAGAGAATTGCGGTATGTCCGATACAATATCGGTCACCCTAAGCGTATCGGGACCGGCATTCCGGATTGTCATTTCCTGTTGTGAGGTGAAATTTAAAAAAGTATTCGGAAAGTTTATCGATTGTTGGGCGAGTTCAATTCGGGCGCCCCCGCGAACCTGGATGAACCGTTGCTGGTTCCACAAATTCCCACCGCTTGCGCTGATTTCCATCTGTATCGGAATGGAATATAGATGGGGGCATTTCGGGGAAACCTCAATCTCAAACTCACCTGCGGTTAATGAAGCACCGGCAGAAAGGCTGCCGAAATTAGAGGTATTTTGCATGATTGAGATATTTGTGTCGGGCGAAGAAACTGTCACCCACACGCTGTCCGCGGGATCTACACCGATGTTTTCGAGAGTCAGCTTGAAGGCAATCTGTTCGCCGCTTTCGACAATCCCATTGCCATTGCCGAGCGAATCCATCGGCAGCAGATTTTGCACCATCACATACGGACCCTGCGGCGGCAGAACCTCGATGGGCGTTTGGTAAGGGATTTTGTTGTGCCCGGTTACCGTCAGCATCCCCGTGACCGGTGTCGCGACGCCGTGATCCACGGTATATTCGCCATTGGCATCGGTGTAGCCGCGATTCATATCGCCGAGACTATCCCAATAACAAACCATCGCCCCAGCCAACGGTCCCTGGGGATCGGAAACCTGAACGACAAAAGGAATATTGAGAAACGCCGCCGCCGGTGCATTCACCGTCAGGGTCTGCGGGGTGCGGGTCCAAACCTGCAGTTCCGGCTCGCCTACCAATAACGACTGATGCATGGGTTCGCTGCAAGATTGTCCATAAGACTGGAACATGTGCAGACGCCCATAGTCGATGATGTTCCCAAACGCTGTGATGGTATCGGAAAGTACGGCCCGGACCATTCCCCTTGCAAGAGTGTCGGTCTCGTAAACAGCACAACTCTCGGTGAATGCCATAATGCCAACCGATCCATTGTTCACGTTATTCTTGAGCCACACTTCTGCAAACACATCATTGGGTTCATCCAAATCAGCGTTATTGCATGCTACGCTGGAAATTACAGGCTGCATTTCACCATTTGTCAGGACCGGAATGTGAGTTATCGAAAAACCGGTAGTTACCCAGTATGTAGGTGCCCCATGGCCGATATAATAGACATAGCTGATCCCTCCATTCACGGCATTATAAACATTTGCAACCGTTGCATTTCCGAGGTTAGCACCCAAATGGTGAATAGGATCGTAGCCATAATCTGTAAAATGCCGGGCAGCCCAGTCGCCTGCACTCGGATCCTGGAAGTCACTGCTGTTAATAACCAACGCTGAATGGAACCAGTTCGGATCAGTTAGATAGGGATTTTTCTCGTACCGGATGAGTTTGGTAAACACCCGGTTGGCTTCTGCCGGTGTCTGTACCGAAATTCTCCCACCGGAAATATCCGGAAGAATATCGTTCCCGGCCAGGAAATAGTAAGGCATGTCGCTCATGTCGGGTCCCACCTGGAACCAAGGCACAGCCGCGGAACCAGTGACATCTCCCACAATCAGCAGGTAATCCGGCTTATCGGTGGCATTATCATAATAATTCTGAATAAAATTCTTGATTTGCGTATTAGTCGGATTTGCGGAAATGTCCGAGGTTTTTACTATCTGTGTGAAGACGCCCTTCTGGTTTTTCCAGCGCGCAAATGGAAGAACCTCATCATAGTAGCTGTCGTGGGTAATGATAAGCATGTCCGGGAGACCATTGATACCCGGCGTCCGGGAATTCTGTAAATCCCGGTAATTAATGATGAAAGATTTGTAAAGTGCGCTGAATGCTGGCGACTCGCTTAAAGCCGGTGTTAACTCATTCACTCCAAAGGAAGCAACCTTGCGTACATCAAATACAATCGATTTGGCGACTTCAATTGTCTTCTTCACCGGATTAAACCGGACCGGGTAAATACTGGCCGGGAGAACGCGGTAATCCCGCAAAACAGCTTCGTCGTTCTTTGTAACGGGATTTGACGGATACCAGGCGTTGGTTTCATAGATTTCAGAATTCATCGTCCATGGGAGCATTTGACCCTGGCGAGTGGGCTGAGGCTGCGCGGGAAAAATATTGACATTTTGAAAATTTACAAAGTCTGCCGAGACCAGGCTCACTTCATATTTGCCGGTTGTTTCAATGCCCACCAGTTGAACTGTCTGCGGCACCTGCGGCAGCCCCTCATCTATGGTGACACCGGTTTTCGGCATAGTAACTTGTTGGAACGTGATTCCTTCTCTTACGGTATCCTGCATGTAAAAACCCGGAAAATCAATCTTCACCCGAATTTGCGTGAGGTCCGAATTCAGAATTGTGATCTTCGGTTGGGAGATTTCCCCATTAAGTGTGATATAATTTGCGGAAAATACTGACGCAACACAAAGGAGCAGAACTGTAACAATGGAACGTATCATTTTACCTCCTTGAACTTATTTCGCTGACAGCGACAGCGGCGCTATAATATATCCTTGACAAACCCCGCGATTGATTCATAAACGAGGTCTTTATCGAAATCGATGCTGATGACGTGGTAGGAATTTTCCAGAACGAGCTTTTCCTTCCGTGGAGAAGCAACGTGATCGTAAATATACTGCATGTTGTCGAAATGAACTGTGCGGTCGTTGCGCGAGTGCACCAGCAAAATGGGTGCGGTGACTTCGGCCAGGTCCTGCCGGGTATGCTCCACTAATCCCAGTAGCTGATCGACGCTTTTAACGGGATACTTGGGATAAGAAGGGACCTGCGATTTGAGGGCTTTATTCTTTATATCCGGCCCTTTTGATTTGTGCTGATAAGTAATTAGATGTCGGGCTACCGGGAGCAGTTTTAGCCGCCAATCCTTAAGAAAAACAGCGGCAGCCAGAGTGACAACTGCATCTACCGGGTGATGCGAAGCCAAGTGCAGCGCCAGTGCTCCGCCCATACTCTGCCCACACACAATTATGCGAGAACAATGCTTTTTCAAATCGAAATACTGGTCCCGAACAAAAAGATACCAGTCCATCCATTCAATGCTCTTCATATCTTCAGGGGTGGTACCATGACCTGGCAGCAACGGTACCGCCACAGTATAGCCCAATTCGTCATAAAGCCGCTTCGCTATTTCACGTCCTTCATACGGCGCGGCTGTAAATCCATGGATGAAAAGGAATCCTGTTTCATTCCCTTCAATAAACAATGGTTCGGCGCCGGACATTAATTTATCCGGAAGTTGCTGTGCCTTCAAAGGATCAACTATTCCTTAATTGGTAAGAGAATCGTAATTTGAAATTTTCGAATTAAATTTTCTCACTAAATTTTGCTTTATCAATAATTCGGCAATCTGCACTGCATTAGTTGCCGCACCCTTCCTGAGATTATCGGCAACTACCCACAGATTGATAGCGTTTTTTATGCTTTCATCGCGACGAATTCGCCCCACAAAAACTTCATCACGCTCCTGCACGAAAAGAGGTTGCGGGTAGCTGTTATTCGCCGGTTCATCCTGAACAATTACACCGGGAGATTTTTCCAGAATTTCGCGAATCTCTCGCATGTCAAAAGATTTTTCAAATTCAACATTAATTGATTCCGAATGTCCCACCCGAACAGGAACGCGAACAGTCGTAGCGGCGATTGCCAGATTGCGTAATTCCATAATTTTTCTTGTCTCGAGAATCATCTTTATTTCCTCTTGCGTATAGCCGTTGGAATTGAAGACGTCGATGTGGGGCAGGCAGTTAAATGCAATCGGGTGGGGATAGGATGGATTAGCAGATTTTCCGCTTTGAATTTCGTCTTCAAGTTGCTGCACTGCTCTTTTGCCGCTGCCGCTAACCGCCTGGTATGTGGACACGACAATTCGCTTTATTCCGAAGGCTTGATGCAATGGAAAAAGCGCGACTACCATTTGGATGGTCGAACAGTTGGGATTGGCGATAATGCCCGCGTGTTGTTTCGCTGCGTGAGGATTGACTTCGGGAACGATTAGTGGCACCTGGTCGTCCATTCGCCAGGCCGAACTGTTATCAATCACTACGGTTCCCAACTTGCTGGCAATTGGCGCAAATTCACGGCTCACGGATTTGCCGGCAGAGAAAAGCGCAATATCAACATCTTTAAAGGCGGCTTCGCATAATGGCACCACCGGGTAAGCGGTATTGTTGAAAAAGATTTGTTTGCCCGCGGAATGTTCTGATGCCACGGGAACCAGTTCGCTAACAGGAAAACGGCGTTCCTCCAGTACCTGTACCATCTTCCTTCCCACCAGGCCGGTAGCGCCGACAACAGCTACCCGGTACTCTTTATTTCCTTCATAAAAGTTCAAACTGAATCCTCGCTTGTTCTTCTGGTAATTACAATCTAATAAGTAAAACAAAAACTCCAAAACCCTTTTTGAAAGACAGGGTTTGCACAGTGCGCAAAGACTGGTCGGTTAGAAACACAAATTTATCTTATGTTCTTGTGTTCCGAAGAATTGATTGGCGAAATAAATTGAAATGATATTTGAAAGAATCTGCCTCTGGCCCGAGTAGCCATAGCAACCACCTTTATTAATTTGGCGGATCAGGTTCCGAAACAGCGGTCCCCGGCATCCCCCAGCCCGGGCAAAATATAGCCCTTCTCATTCAATTGGCGGTCCATCACGGCGGTGTAAATCGCCACGTCGGGATGTGCCTCCTGCATCACGCGGACACCCTCCGGCGCAACAATCAAAGCCATCATCGTCAGGCGCTTTGCGCCATAGTTCTTAAGCGTGGTGGCCGCGGCCTTTGCACTGCCCCCGGTGGCCAGCATGGGATCGACCAGGATAACATCCATTTTATCGAGATTTTGAGGAAGATTCAGGTAATAATCGACCGGCTGGAGGGTCTCCTCGTTGCGGTACAATCCAAGCATCCCAATACGCGCTTCAGGTATTATTGACAACACGCCATCAATCATTCCCAGGCCGGCGCGCAATACCGGAACTACCGCGATATTTCTCTTCAAAATTTGAACGCTGGTTTTTTCCAGTGGGGATTCAACGGATCGTTCCGTTGTCTCGAAATGCCGGCAGGTTTCATAGGTCATCAGGGCGGCGATCTCTTTTAGCAAACGGCGGAATTCATCCGGCGGCGTGGATTTGTCCCTCATGCGGGCGATTTTATCCTCAAGCAGAGGATGGTGAATGATATTTAGCGTAGGAAATTCATTCATAATTTTCTTCGAATCCATTTATTATTGTTTCCTGAATTTGCCTGACTAAGCTGTTGCGATCTTCTAATGAAAGATCTGCAGTGGGCACCGGAGAATGAATTTTGACCAACACTCTTCCGCTGCGGGCTATGAGCTTTCCTTTGGGCAGAGTTCTTCTCGTGCCGCTTACCGACACCGGCAGCAATGGCAAGCCGGTATTGATGGCCAGCACAATGGGGCCTTTTTTAAAATCCTGGATTCTTCCATCATTGCTGCGGGTGCCTTCCGGGAAAGCCAGGATTGACAGGTGGTGTTGCCGGACTACCTGCTCAGCCTTTTTCAAAGTCTCTATCGCTTTTCGCCGGTTGGTTCTGTCGATTTTGAGAAAACCGGCAGCCTTCATTCCCCAGCCCAGAAAAGGAATCCGGAACAACTCCTTTTTGGAAATAATTCGAAGTGTGAGGGGAAGCGCCG
Source organism: uncultured Calditrichaceae bacterium (assembly GCA_964624795.1). Lineage (GTDB taxonomy): Bacteria > Calditrichota > Calditrichia > RBG-13-44-9 > RBG-13-44-9 > CAZUZS01. The sequence continues at coordinate 18,005 of CAZUZS010000017.1, read as the reverse complement.
TTGTTAAAACCGGAATATCCATGTGGCTTTGGTGATTGGCAACCATTATGTAGGAAGCGTCGGCCTGTATATTTTCCTTCCCCTCTATCCGAATTTTTATTCCCGCCGCCAAAACAATTATTTTGGCCCAAAGCCGGTAAACTTCATTATTGATCGCAGAATAGGTTTTGAAAATTCCAAAGAACATCACCAGAAGGGCAGCCACCATCGTATCCAGAATTACAATGGGCGCGAAGAGCAGAAAACGCAACATCGCGGTTCTTAATCCTCTCTCTTGATGATATTAAATCCAGTATATGCTTTCAAAGGTTCGGGAACCAGCACCGAACCTTCATCGGTCTGGTAAATTTCCAGCAAAGCCACCATTAGCCGGGAGGTAGCTACTCCGGAGCCGTTCAGCGTGTGAGGGTATTCCAGCTTCGAGGCGGAGCCGGCGCGAAAACGCAGGTTCATCCGGCGCGCCTGAAAATCTTCGAAATTGCTGCAACTGCTGGCCTCCAGCCACCGCTCCTCGGCCGGCGACCACACTTCGATGTCGTAGCACTTGGCGGCGGCAAAGCTCAAATCGCCGGTGCAAAGTTCCACCACCCGGTATGGGATTCCCAAAAGCTCCAGAATTCGGCACGCATTGCCCAAAAGGGATTCCAGCTCATCATAAGAATTGCCGGCCGGAACAATCTTAACCAGCTCCACCTTATTGAATTGGTGCACCCGCAAAAATCCCCGGGTATCCTTGCCCCATGAGCCGGCCTCACGCCGGAAACAGGCTGTATATGCACAATATTTAATCGGCAGATCATCGCCCTGCAGAATTTCATCGCGGTGAAGGTTGGTAACCGGCACTTCAGCAGTTGGGATTAAAAAAAGGTCGTCCCGCTCACAATAATACATGTCTTCTTCAAGCTTGGGTAACTGGCCGGTCCCGTGCATGCTGTCCCGGTTTGCAAGGAATGGGGGAAAAATTTCCTTGTAGCCATGTTCCAGAATATGGGTATCTAACATAAAATTGATCAAAGCACGCTCTAACTGTGCTCCCTTCCCTTTGTAGACGGGAAATCCACGCCCGGTTATTTTGCTCCCCCTCGGGAAATCGATAATATCCAGGCGCTCCGAGATTTCTAGGTGATTGGAGATCTCAAAATCGAATTCCGGGATTTTTCCCCACGCCCGAACCACAACGTTGTCCGATGCATCTTTTCCAGCCGGCACGGAGGCGTGCGGCAGGTTGGGCAACCGGTCGAGTTCGGAAAACAGCTCGGTCTCGACCTGTTTTAGCTCTTCGTCCTGATCCTTGATAGCCTGGCTCAAATCCCGTGTCCGGGAAATTACATCATCCGCCGACTTTCCCTGCTTCTTCAGCTCGCTCACCTGTTGGGATAATGCATTGCGTTCATGCTTCAGCTTTTCGACTTCCTGGAGAATATTACGGCGGCTGGAATCCAGTTTCAGGATTTTGTCCACATCGCCCATTTCCCCTTTGCTTTTGATGCCTTTCTTTACCAGGTTCGCATTCTCTCGTACAAATTTTAAGTCGAGCATTGTCTCTCCTTTGTTTCGGGAAGCCTATTCGCCCAGGAATTTTCTGATGGCACTAATGATATAATCCTGTTCTTCATGCGTCAAATCAGGGTGCATCGGCAGGGAAATAACCCTTGCTGATATTTGCTCGGCAACAGGGAAATTCAGTGAACCGTTGTGGAACGCCGGCTGCAAATGCAGTGGAATGGGATAATGTATGGCGTTGGGAATGCCTTTTTCATTTAATAATTTTTGCAGCGAATCGCGGTTGTCCACCTGGATGGTATATTGGTGATAGATGTGTTCGGCGAAATCTGCCACGAAAGGGGTCCGGATTTTAGTTCCGGAAAAGCCCGCATTGTAAAATTGGGCGGCTTCCCGCCGTTTGCGGTTCCACTCCTCCAGGTATTTCAATTTTACTCGCAGAATTGCGGCCTGCAAGGTATCCAGCCGGCTGTTCACGCCCAGAATCTCATGTTTGTAGCGGACCCGCGAGCCGTGGTTGGCAATCATGCCGACCTTTTCGGCGAGTGCCTGGTTGTTGGTTGCGACCATCCCGGCATCGCCATACGCCCCGAGATTTTTGCTCGGAAAGAATGAAATGCAGCTCAGATCACCGATTGAGCAGACCGGTTTGCCTTTGTATCTTGAACCCACTGCCTGCGCGGCGTCCTCGATAACCGCGATTCCGTGTTTTGCTGCTATTTTCATGATGGGATCCATGTCAGCAGACTGGCCATACAGATGTACCGGGATAATAGCCCGGGTCTTAGAAGTTATGGCGGCCTCAATCAGTGAAGGATCGATATTATAGGTCTTGCTATCAATATCCACGTAAACCGGCTTTGCGCCGAGCAGGGCAATCGTCTCTGCGGTTGCCACAAAGGTAAATGGGGTAGTAATAACTTCCTCACCCGGTTTGATGTCCAGGGCCATCAGTGCCACCTGCAAAGCGTCGGTTCCACTGGCGCAAGGGATGGCGTATTTGACTTGCAGGAATTCCTGCATTTCCTCCGCCAGAAGTTTTACATCAGGCCCGTTGATAAACTGGCACGACTCCAAAACCCCGGCAACCGCAGCATCAAATTCTGTTTTGTAGTTATGATACTGCCTTTTTAAATCCACCATCTGGATATTCATGAATTCCTCCATCAGACAAGTAGTTTCATATCTCGTTCATAATAAGCCAAAAAATATAATAAAATCAGAAAATTAAAACAATCAACAAAAAAGGTGGCGCTTTGTGAATCGAGGAAAGAAGAGAAATGAAAGGCTCTCAATCGTTGCCCGGTTTATGTCGCCTTTTGGCCTTTCCTGCAAGAATAAAAACAATTAAACCTAAAACAAGAATTCCCAATCCGGCCAAGAATAGCAGCTCAAAGCTTTTGAAAGCGTGGATTATCAGGCCCAGCTTATCACCCAGATAATAGGCAGTTCCCGCCCAAAAGGAAACCCAAAGAATCGCGCCAGCGGCATTGTATATTAGAAATATTGGCCATCGCATCTTTCCGATGCCGGCCACAATCCCATTGAATTGCCTGAGTCCTTCGACGAATCTGGCAATCACAACCACTTTTCCACCATGATTGATAAAGAACAATTCTACTTTGCGCAAACGTGGTTCATTCAGGAAGAAGTATTTGCCATACTTTGCGGCAAGCTTCCTTCCACCGAAATAGCCGATTGCATAGCCGATGTTATCGCCAATTACTGCGCCGCAAATGCCCAGCAGCAGAATCCACACGATGTGAAAATTTCCGACGGAGGAGAATATGGCACCGGCAATAAGCATGGTTTCGCCGGGAACCGGCAGGCCGAAATCCTCCAGCATAACGGCAAGAAAAATAGCGATGTAGCCGTATTTATCGAGGTATGGAGTTACGGTGTGCAGTAGCGGTGCGATGGCCTGAAGTGATTGTGGTAGCTGATGCATTTCTTCTGCTCCGGGATCTAATTTTGTTCCGATCTATTGTTGTTCTATTAAAGTTACTGCCGGGCACCGGCAATCTCGATACCACACCCTTCAGTGTAAAATCGCGCTCTCCGGCTAATATTTCTGATTCATCATTTGTTGCACCTGCTGTCGATGCTGAAATCTTTTCTCCCAATAAGTATCCCCATGTATTGTCGAATTAACTTTTTATAGATTTTGTGACGCAAATCAGTTCCCACTGGCCGATTGCGCCTTCATATTTTCAATGCCCGGGAAGGTATCTCTTTTTCCGGGTCAAATACAAGCAGCTTCGAATCATTCCTCCGGAAAATAATCGAGGTATCTATTGTTCTGAAGGGCATCTTCATTATTTCTTCATTTTGCGTATTTATCGTTTTCGTGGTATGTTTTTGTCGCGTGTGGTTTTAAATCATTAAGATTAACAAATACCTGTTCTAAGAATGAAACCAGCAGAATCCGGAAGGATTGCTGCGTTTGTCAGCTCGTCATTTCAGTAGTGAATTTATTCCCGGCTTTCATTATAAATTATCGGAATTTTATCAACTCAAGAAAAGATGCCTTATGCCCGTTAACCGCCCGATCGCAGTTGCAAAAACCCATATTGATAGTATTATCGATGAAGATTTTAGTCTAACCCGGCTGATTTATGCTTATGTCGGCTTTGCCACTTTCTGGCTGGTATTTGGCACCCTCGTTGGGGAATATTTGGGAATACGGCTTGCCTATCCCGACCTGGGAGTCCATCCCTGGTTGTCCTTTGGCCGGTTGCGGCCGATTCATACTAACGTCGTTTTCTGGGGATGGGGTTCACTCGGCATGTTAGCGCTGGCGCTGTATGTTGTTCCCCGTACATCCCAGAAGAAACTTTTCAGTTTTCCTCTCGCCTGGTGGAGCCTGATTTTAATCAACATCTCTGTGCTGGCGGGGGTGCTTTTTCTATTTAACGGAGTGAACAATGGAGCGCAGGAATACCGGGAATTCATTTGGCCGGTAGAAGCAGTTTTTGCAATTGCCATAATTTTGATGACCTACAATCTTTACCAGACAGTTGCCCATCGAAGTACAAAGGAAGTTTACATTTCCAATTGGTATATCCTGGGTGCCCTGTTTTGGACGACTACGCTGGTCATTTTTGCTTACCTTCCATGGTACCAGCATGGCCTGGGAGAAACGGTAATTCAGGGATATTACATGCACATGGGCGTAGGGATGTGGTTCACCCCAATGGTACTGGGACTTACCTATTACTTTTTGCCTAAATTGCTGAACAAGCCGATTTATTCCTATTCATTGGGAGTGTTGGCCTTCTGGACGCAAATGGTATTTTATTCGCTGATCGGTGCGCACCATTTTGTTTTCAGTCCCATTCCATGGTGGCTGCAGACGGTAGGTATTATCTTCAGCGTCGGGATGTTTATCCCGGTTTTTGCGGGAACCGGCAATTTTCTGCTGACAATGCGGGGGAGCGGCAGAACGATTGCCCGCAGCTACTCTCTGCCGTTCATTCTGGTAGGCGTTTTGTATTATTTTATTGCTTCCGGCCAGGGGACTTTTGAAGCATTTCGTTCAACTAATAAAATCTGGCATTTTACCAATTTTACGATTGCACACTCCCACATGACGATGTTTGGATTTGTCACATTTCTTATTTGGGGCGGAATTTACAGCCTGCTGCCGCGGCTTACCGGAAAAGAGCCGCCGCATCTGCTCATCGGCGTCCATTTCTGGTTTGCACTGGTTGGCGTTCTGATTTACGGATTTGCTCTCATGATCGGCGGAACAGCGCAAGGGCAGTCATGGATGTCCGGAGCGCCATTTGTCAAATCAGTTGAGTTGATGGCGCCCTTTTGGTTGTGGCGGGCCATCGGGGGAAGCCTGATGTTTATATCCCACCTGGTTTTCGCCTTCAATGTCTGGCGAATGCGACCGGAAACAGAAGCTGTAGCGGTGACGGAAACGGCAGGTGAAGTGGCATGAAACTGAATTTCCACGAAAATCATCGCCTGCATTTTGCAGTAGTCTTTTTCGGATTTGTTGCGCTGAGCATCATTATCGCAGTTGGCCCGGCGACATGGGTGAAGGATAATAACAAACCGTTGCCAGGCATGAAACAGTTGACTGCGCAGGAAGAACGCGGCTTCGAAATCTATATTTCGGAGGGATGTTCCTATTGTCATACGCAACAGGTTCGTCCATTAAAGGAGGATCAGCCTTTTGGGCGTCCGTCGGCGCCGGGAGATTTTGCGCTTTTGGCTCCCCTGGATTTCTGGCGGATGACACCGGAGCTTCTTGGAACAGAGCGTACCGGCCCCGATTTAAGCAATGTGGGAAATCGCCAATCCAGTGATATCTGGAATTACATCCATTTGTACGATCCGCGGGCGGTGGTCAAGGTTTCAGTGATGCAGGCCTATCCCTGGCTGTTCGAAATTAAGCAAAATCCCGATTCTGGCGACATCATAGTGCCGGTTCCCAAAGGTTACGCGCCGTCTGCGGGAAAAGTTGTCGCTACTCAAAAGGCCCGGGATCTGGTTGCCTATATTCTGTCGCGCAAACAGCTTCCCATAGAAGGAATGCAAACTGCCGAATATGCTTCTGGGCAGACAGCCTCACAAGGTTCAACTGCAGGAGGCCAGTCTACAGAAAGCCAATTGGGCGATCAGGTTTATAATTCCTATTGTGCCAGTTGTCATCAGAGCAACGGGGAGGGCATTCCTTCAACTTTTCCGCCGCTGAAGGGAGACCCGGTTGTTACTGCCAGCGACCCGGCAGAACATGTCGGTATTGTCGTATTCGGCCTGCAGGGCAAAACCATCAATGGGGTGAAATATGCCGCTTCCATGCCTTCCCATCTGAATATGCTGACGGCTGAACAGATAGCTGCGGTAGTAAACCATGAGCGGACAAGTTGGGGCAACAATGCGCCCACAGTTACGGTTCAGCAGGTTAAGGAAATCATTCAAGCAGGAAAATCGAAAGGCCAGGAAAAATGATTCTTGATTTTTTATTACATATTTTTTTGCTGCAGACCGAATTTTCGAAATCACCCAAGGGCCGGCTGGCTTCGCCGCAGGGCATTCCCGATTATATCATTGTCGCAGTTTCCGTATTGGTCGTGATTGTTTCCCTGTTCCTTCTCATTAAATATTTTGTTCAACCAAAAGAAAAAGATGAAAATCATATAAAAAGAGTGATATTGAAGGATGACTTCTCTGGCTAAGGAACAAGGTTGTGGATGAGATAGATGCCAACAAGATTATAGTGTATCTGGATGACGATCCGGAGCCTATCGCGACTTACCGTCCACCAGGAAAATTTGAGCTTGATACGAATTCGCTGGATGATGGGCCGCATGTTTTGCGGATTGTGGCTACTGATCAATCCGGTCATCGCGGCGTGCGGAAGATCCCGTTTGAGGTGCGCAACGGCCCCGGAATTGCGGTCGACGGTTTGAGCGAAAATGATGTTGTTGAGGGCAAAATTAGTGTGCTGGTGAATGCGTACGGGGGCGCTTATGAAGAAAAATGGGAACCGACCAGGGCGGAGACACCAGCGCCGGTACCAACCTGGGCGTGGGTCATCCTTATTTTAATTGCTGCCTGGGCGATGTATTACGCTGTGGAGCAATGGAAACCGGGCGCAAAATATGCAGACACACCAACCTATCGAAAGCCGGCTGCGGAACAGCAGTCCGAAGGCGAAGAAGTTAAAGAATCCGCGACTGCAATGGGAGGGCAGTTGTACAGGACAAGTTGCGCGAGTTGCCATCAGAATAACGGCCAGGGTTTGCCAAACTTGTTTCCTCCGCTGGCGGGCGATCCGGTAGTGACTGCCAAAGATCCCACCGAACAGATAAGGACTGTTTTATTCGGAAAGCAGGGAAGCACGATTAATGGTGTTGCATACCAGGCGCAGATGCCCGCCTGGGCGGATCAGCTTTCGAATAATGAAATTGCGGCGGTGATTAACCATGAACGCACCAGTTGGGGAAATAATGCTCCGACTATTACTGCCAGCGATGTAGCTGCCATCCGTCAAAAGGGTCCCCCTGCAAAGTGATCTCCCCATTAAATTTCTGTTAGCCTTCTCATATATCTTAAATTATATTGACGAAATTCTGCTTTATTGCGGAGCGATTCACTGAACCTTTCTAATTTAAGGGGCTAAGGAGATATTTATGAAGGGCAAATTTTTATTGAAGAAACCGGTGTTCAGCTATATTATTCTATCCATGGTTCTTCTGACCAGCGGCGTTTTCTATTTTACCAGGCAGTCAAATCCACAACAATCCGCTCAACTCAGGGCTCCGGAACAGGAGGGGAAATCCGAAAGAGGTCCGGAGCAAGATCCTTCCGAGTGGGGATGGCTGCAACGGACTTTTCCCTATTGGAAAGCGGATCAGTCAGCTTTCAAGGCGGCAATGCAGAAAGCACAGCAAATGCGGGCGGAAGCGCCGGCAACAAAAGTGCAGCAGGTGCAGTTTGCCGGCCCGACAAATATTGAAGGGCGGGTCATCGATATTGAATTCAATCCGCAGAATCCGAATATAGTCTATGCCGGCGCAGCAACAGGAGGCGTTTTTAAATCCACTGATATGGGAAATACCTGGACGCCAATTTTTGATGATCAGGCGAATGTGACGATTGGAGATATCGGCATTGACCCAGTGAATCCCGATGTGATTTACGTGGGAACCGGAGAAGCAAACGGAGGACATAACAATTTCGCCGGCGGCGGGCTTTACAAATCGACCGATGGAGGTGCGACCTGGCAGTTCAAAGGGCTGGACAGCACGGTTTCGGTTGGCCGCATTCTGGTGGATCCATCAAACCCGCAGCGCGTTTTCCTTGCTGCGGTAGGCTCTTATTTCGCGCCCAATCCGCAGCGCGGCATTTACCGCAGCACCGACGGTGGGGATACCTGGTCCAAATCGCTGTTCGTGTCCGATTCCACCGGTGCAATCGATATCGTGATGGATCCCAATAACACTGATCATTTGATTGCCGCGATGTGGGAACGCGTTCGCCGCCCCACTCGAAGTCATCTTTACGGTCCTACCAGCGGTATCTATCGCAGCCTGGATGGCGGCGACACCTGGGGTTATTTGGGACCGACAAATGGATTGCCAAATCCACAAGCCACCAATGTGGGCAGAATCGGGCTGGCGATCAGCAATTCAAATCCGGACATCGTTTATGCTCTTTATTCGGACGGCAGCAATTACCTGGGTTTATTCAAAACTTCTAATTTTGGGACCACCTGGACAAATGCCGACCCGGACCAGGAAGTTGCAAATGGAACCGGTGGTTTTAGCTGGTATTTCGGACAGATCAGGGTGCATCCTACTGATCCGAATACTATCTACGCGCTGGATGTATCGTTCATGCGTTCTACCGACGGTGGCGCCAACTGGCCAATCATGTACGGATACGGCGGCCCCCCGAGCCTGCATGTCGATAATCATGCGCTGGCATTTCACCCCACCAATCCTGATTACCTGTTGGAAGGAAATGATGGCGGCATCAATATCTCGACCGACGGCGGGGTAAACTGGACCAAAGTTGCCGAGCTTCCGATTTCGCAATTTTATGAGATCGGACTGGATCATAACAATCCCCAGCGATTGTACGGCGGAACCCAGGATAACGGGACCGTCCGCACCGCAACCGGGGGTTTGAACGATTGGGACAACATTTACGGTGGCGACGGCTTCTATGTTGTGGTCGATCATGCCGATCCGAATATTATTTATGCGGAATCGCAAAATGGGTACATGGGGAAATCAACCGACGGCGGCCAGCACTTCCACACCGCACTGAGCGGAATCAATCAGAATGAGCCGACTGGTTGGTCGACGCCGGTGATAATGGATCCCATTGATCACAACGTTCTGTACTATGGAACAAATCATGTTTATCGCACTTCAGATGGGGCAAATTCCTGGAATTCAATCAGCCAAAATCTTACATCCATTTCAGGCGCAACCATCACGACGATCGCCGTTTCACCTGCAAATTCTAACATCATCTGGGCTGGCACTTCCGACAGCCGGGTGTGGGTAACATCCGATCTGGGTGCCAACTGGAGCAACGTTTCTTCCGGTTTGCCCTATCGCTGGGTGACTCGCGTTGTGCCAGACCATGCGGACCAAAACGTTGCCTACGTTACTTTCTCCGGTCTCAAATGGAGGGACCCGCAGCCGCATGTGTTCCAGACTACGAACTTAGGAGCAAACTGGACCGACATCAGCGGCAATTTGCCCGATGCGCCGGTAAACGGTTTTGCGGTTGATCCCATTTACCCGCAATATCTCTATATTGGCACCGACCTCGGCGCATATTACAGCGCCAATTACGGGCAGAGCTGGCAGTATCTCAGCAGCGATTTGCCAATGGTGCCGGTGTATGATCTGAAAATTCATGATACGGCATATTACCTGGCAATCGGGACGCATGGCCGCTCCATGTATAAACTGGATCTTGCCCAATTCACCGAAATTCGACCGAATGAACAACAAGCAATCATTTCTGAATTTCGACTGGAGCCCAATTATCCCAATCCGTTTAATCCCACCACCACAATTGCCTATTCCGTTCCGGAAAACAGCCTGGTTCGGATTACCATCTATAATACATTAGGGCAGCAAGTGAGGATGCTGGTGCGGGAGCAAAAGGCGCCGGGCAGCTATCGTGTCACATGGGATGGGAAAGACAATTCCGGCAAATCAGTGGCTTCCGGCAATTACATTTATCGCCTGCAAGCCGGAAAATATTCTGAAACCAGGGAAATGACCCTTCTGAAATAGGATGCCGCACAATTGATGTGCTGCTTTGGATATGTCCGTCGGGTTTTTCTCCTGGTGTTGATTGCGATAGCACCACAAATCTACAACCGTTCGTCATTGTGCATTGCCAAACTGAACCCGAGCGTGAAATACCAATGGGTCTGGCCTTCGCTCCTCCCTACTATGTAGCGCATCGGACCGAGCACGGTTTTCACCTGAATGCCTGCGCCATATCCCGTAATTTTGTTGACGTTCAGGTCGATTTCGCGGTAGTTTTCCCAATGATTACCGGCATTGAAAATACCTAAAATCGAGACGGCGCGGTTTAGCCGGAAACGGTTTTCAATCCGGTAATACCCAAGATTGGGTCCTGCGGATTCATCATAGTTCATTCCGACAAATGTATCCGGTCCGCCCAGATAAAAATAGCGGTAAATTGGGGCCCGGTCCGTTAGTCCAACAAAAAAATGAACGCGGGTGGTCATGCGGCTGAATATGGTGCCATAAAAATCGCTCTTGAAATAGATTCTTCTATATTGGTCTCTTTGCCGAATTATATCAAGGGTGGCTTCATAGCCTAATTGTCCTTTGTAGCCATGTTGCGGAACCAACGGATCGTCCAGCAAATCCATTTCCGCATAAATTCGCCCGGTGTGAAGATTGTATCTCCATTCCGGCCACACTGTTCCTTCATAAGATGCCACACTCGGCTTGATCATCAGTTTTTCGAGGACATATTCGGCTTTGATTGTCCCCCAATTCCTGACAATCAATCCGAGGCCAGCTACCGAACCGAGGCTTCGCCGGTGGTAGACCGCAACCTTGTCATGGTTTGAATAGATGTTTAGTGGAATGTCCTGAAAATAACCGACCATGTATGGATAGACCTGGCTACCAAACATACGCCGGGGAAAGCTGATTTCCCACTCTAACAGTTGCAGACCCGCAAAAAGATATGAGAGGTCATTCCGGATTCCGCCAAACGGGAAATCGAAAAACCGGAGATTTACCCCGGCAATAACTTTCTTGTCATCCTCGTAACGCATTCCTATGCGCACAAACCGTTGCGGCTTCTCCTCCACATCGATGTGAACGATGTAAAAGTCTGGGGAATGGTTTTCCAACCGGTAGGTGACGGTTCTGAAATAGCCAAGACCGTATAGATGCTCAATCCGTTGTTCAATCACGTCAGTATTCAGAATGGTGCCCGGTTTTAGTCCCAATAGTTGATAAATGAAAGAAAACGGTAATCTCTTATTGCCCGCTATGCGGATCCCGTAAATCTTTGCGCTTTCGTCAAGGCCCTTGTGTTCGTGGTGAATTTGCTCCCGAATATCCGGTGCGAGTTTAACGAATTTGCCGATATGTTTTGTTCCGGCCAACTTGCCCCTGCGAATCATTTGGTCAACGCGCGAGCTGGTAAAATCAGTGTTGCTGAAATTCTTCAGATCAGGCGTCACAACAATATCGGCGTCACGTAAATTTTCCTCCTCCCGCTGGTAGCCGGCCAGGTTGAAGGATTGAAGTAGAATAGCGAGGGCATTGTCCAGCTCCCGGCGCGGTTTTTTAGGTGTTCCAACATTCACTGCAATAACATATTCCGCACCCATCTCGCGGACAACATCCACCGGGCAGTTATTCAGCACGCCACCATCTACCAGGAGTGAATCGCCCCATTCCACCGGGCTGAATACCGACGGGACAGACAAGCTGGCACGAATAGCTTTTGCCAATGACCCTTTTTTTAGCACAACCTCGTTGCCGGTGATCAGGTCTGCTGCCACGCACCGGAAAGGTGTATCCAGGCTGTCAAAGTTGGTTTGCTCGTTGAGCAGGAGCGTAAGTCCGGAAAGGAGCAGGGAGACCTTTTGCCCGTAGATAAGGGCTGAAGGGGCCTCCAGTTTGAAATTTTCCAGTTTGAACGATAACTGGAATCTGCCCATTTCTCTTTTTTCGAAATAAGATAATTTCTTGCGAACCGGTGTATCGGTAAAAATTTGGGGCCAATCCACGCCGCGGGCAAGCAAATCGATTTGCTCCGCTGAATACCCGATTGCGTACAGGCCACCCACAACTGCACCGATGCTGGTGCCGGCGATATAGTCGATGGGAACATTGAGCGAATCCAGAATCTTGAGCACGCCGATATGAGCAAATCCCCGTGCGCCACCCCCACTGAGAACCAGGCCGATCCTGGGCCTTTCGGCACTCCCTTCTTCCCGCGAATAAGCAGCGGAAAGCGCAAAAATTAGAAGAATGACAAGAAATCGGCTAAATAATTTGGATGTGATCATCGTATTTTCTGCAGTAAGATTGAAGAGAAAAGATAGGAATATTCAAATACAGGCTAGCACTCCTCATTTGCCTTCGCTGCCACCAACGTCGGGAGGAACGTATTCCTTACACAAATCCAACGGGGCGGCATAACCGGAGTCCCAGCCTTTCATAAAAATCTTATGAACCAGGCTGTTGATGTACCCGCTTTCAAAAACCAGCCCCAAATTCCGGGAGGTGTGAAAGTAGCTGTAGCTCCAGTTGCTGGTGCCAATCCAGGCCAGCGTGTCGTCTACCACCATGTATTTGCAGTGCTCTACACGGCCATAAGGAATAAATCCGCCGCTGTATGGCGGAATGGTGCTGATGCGGACTTCGATGTTCGGTACGACCTGCAGGCTTTTCAGGTATTGAATCCCCGGTTGGCGTGTGTTCCAGTTCGAGAGAATCATCCGAACCCGGACGCCTCGTGCGGCGGCGCCCCGGATAGCATTATCCAGAGCCGCAAAAAACTCCCGGTGCGATACCGGGCTGTAGCTCAGCAACTGGAATTCGATTCGTTTTTTTGCTTCATTCATTAATTTAACGATTTGAGTTTGATCCCACTCCATTCCGGGGAAAATTGCCTGTTGTGGGCTGAAGGTGGGATAGAATACAATTTCCTGTCCGGATGCAACCGGAAGTCTCAGGGGATTGTTGGCATCGATTCGTAGTTCCGGGGGGATCGGCGGTAGTTCTGCCGGCAGGAGCTGTTCTTCTCCGGCAGCGATTTCCCAGTCCAAATTGAAAATTCGCTCTGTGAGTTTCGCGAGTTTTTCGTTCGAAATTCTGACTCCCAGCTCATGAATATGTTGCAAAGCCCTCCAATCCATGTTCTGGCTGCCGACAAACAGTTCTTTCGAGTCCACAACAAAATATTTGGCATGCATCACGCCGCCGAGTTTGTCGAAATAGGAAATTCTTCGGACTGAAATGTTAGGCAGGCGATTCAATTCCTCTAATGTTTCCGGGTATGTCCCGGCCATTTTGGCATCGGCGATGATGCGGATAACCACCCCGCGACTGGCTGCCGTCTTCAAAGCATCAATTACCTGAACGAGTGCTTCGCCCTGTTTATTGGAAATGTAAAACACCTCCATGTCGATGGTTCGATCTGCCGACCCGATCAGATTGAGCCAGACCGGTAGCGTCCGGGCGGTTTCCGGAATTCCCAGTTTAGTCTCCGCCGGTACACTTTCCACTAACTGGATTGGATCGACCTGTTGAGAAAACAATGGGCGGGAGAGTGCTAAAATTAGAACCACCAAAGAGATGAGCAGCGCTTTGTTTATTTGCATGGCGGGCCTCCGGGTGGGTTTGGTCCTCGGCTTACCTTTGTGACATTGATTTGAGTTGATCCATTTTCTCATGGAATCGGTCTCGAGTAAATTCTTCTGCCTGAAATTTAATGCAAAAGCGGAAATAATCAAACAGGTGCTTGATTAAATTCGTGCATCACAACTGGGTTCGAAAACCGGGAAAGCTTGCTTTTTCATCCAAACGGAACTAATCGCTTTGAACATGATCTTTTATATCGCGTAAAAAGGACGCAACCGAATGCCCGGATGTTGCTATATATAGTGATATAAATGAAATTTTTTCAGCATTTGTCTATCTAAAGCAAGATGAATGTATTAAATTTTCACTTCGCGATTTATTGGTTTTGAATCGCATGTGCGTGTAAAAAGAATGGAGGAATTGTGCAAATCGCCGACAAAAATGCATTGGGAATCTGCCTGACCAGAATTCAAACAAAAAATCCGAAATGTTCTCCGGGAAGAAAGCTCCGGTTTGAGTTCCACATTTCTTTTAAAGCAAGAAGGAAATATCAGTTTGATGAGACGTTGTTTCTCAGCAGCGGAAACGTGATCTTTCCGAATTTCAGGGCTGTGCGGGTATTTGTCCAAAAGATGAATGATAAGCGGGACGTTATACAATTTCCGGAAAAGACGGTGCGCTCTGGCCAGATTAATGCGATGGGTTTGATAGATGAAATCCTTCATTACGTTATTCAGATTTACCGGGAAGAAAAGAAGAGCCGGGTGATGACGGAAGCGCTTACCCGCCTGAATAAGGAAATCGGCAAAAAGAAAGTGAAGGAAGCGCTGGAAAGTTTCACCACGGAATTTCCGCCGGTTGAGGTTTATTCCGGTGAAATGGATGTGCCGACTTACCTGAAAAATGAGACCGACGGTGTCTCGAACCAGGAGATTGCGTTGGAAGAAATGCTAATGCTGTGGATTGCGAATATCAATCCTGCATTCTCTCCCTTCATGGAGCTTTTCGATGATGCGGTTCTGGAGAAAGAAACCGCCTACCGGCAGATTTTTGTTGCGCTGCATACGTTCTTCGATGAGCAGCCACTGTTTGGTCCCGATAATGAGAATTTGATGGACATGCTTCACAGCCCGGCGATTGCCGAACCGCACTCGCTCTCCGGCCAGTTGGATTATATTCGCAAGAAATGGGGGCTTCTGCTGAGTAAATATCTTTACCGTTTGCTCAGCAGCCTGGATTTGATAAAAGAAGAAGAACGCGCCAGGTTTTTCGTGTCCGGCACCGCGCCGGTCTATGAATTTGGGGCAGGCGAATTTGAACCGGAACGGTTTACCCCGGATAAAGACTGGATGCCCAAAGTCGTGGTGATTGCGAAAAGCACCTATGTTTGGTTGGATCAGCTTTCCAGGAAATATGGCAGACACATCCATCGTTTGGACCAGGTACCGGACGAGGAGTTGGATCAACTGGCGCGCTGGGGTTTTACCGGTTTGTGGTTGATCGGTCTGTGGGAACGCAGCCGCGCGTCGCAGCGCATCAAGCAGCTCTGTGGAAATCCGGAGGCGGTTGCTTCGGCTTATTCACTCCTTGAATACGAAATTGCGAACGATTTGGGCGGAGAGGAGGCTTTTCAGAATTTGCGCGACCGTGCCTGGAAGCGGGGGATTCATATGGCCGGAGATATGGTTCCTAACCACATGGGAATTGATTCCCGCTGGCTGATCGAACATCCCGACTGGTTTATTTCGCTGGACTACAGCCCATTTCCTTCTCACACCTTCAACGGAGCGAATCTCTCGTGGGATGATCGTGTGGGCATTTACCTGGAAGATCATTATTATTCGCGAAGCGATGCGTCGGTGGTTTTTAAACGGGTGGACCATTGGACAGGCAGTACCAAATATGTTTATCACGGAAACGATGGTACCAGCATGCCATGGAATGACACCGCCCAACTCAATTATTTGAATCCGGAAGTGCGGGAAGCAGTAATCCAGACCATTCTGCATGTAGCGCGGAAATTCTCCATTATCCGCTTCGATGCGGCTATGACGCTAACCAAGAAACATTACCAGCGTCTGTGGTTTCCCGCGCCGGGTTCCGGCGGCGATATTCCAACTCGTGCCGAACACGGACTGACAAAATCTGATTTTGATCAGGCAATGCCGGAAGAATTCTGGCGGGAGGTGGTGGACCGGATCGCGCAGGAACTCCCCGACACCCTGCTGCTCGCCGAGGCCTTCTGGCTTATGGAGGGATACTTCGTTCGCACCCTCGGAATGCATCGCGTTTATAACAGCGCCTTCATGAATATGCTGAAGAATGAGGATAACGACAAATACCGTTCTTCAATAAAGAATGTGCTGGAGTTTAATCCGGAAATCCTTAAGCGATTTGTTAACTTTATGAACAATCCGGATGAGGAGACCGCAGTAGCGCAGTTTGGCAAAGGAGATAAATATTTCGGCGTCTGCACCATGATGGTAACCATGCCCGGTTTACCGATGTTTGGACATGGCCAGATTGAGGGCTACACGGAGAAATACGGGATGGAGTACCGGCGCGCTTACTGGGATGAGCAGCCGGACCAGGATTTGATTCACAGGCACGAGCAGGAAATATTCCCCCTGATGCACAAACGGCATATCTTTGCAAACGTGGAAAATTTTTTCCTTTATGATTTCTTTGCTCCCGAAGGTCATGTGAACGAAAACGTGTTTGCGTATTCGAATCGGGATGGCGACGCGCGCGGTTTGGTGATTTATCACAACAAGTATGAACAGGCAAGGGGATGGATAAGGGTGTCCGCAGCCCGTTCGGCAAAGACCGGCTCGGGGGACGAACTCGCTCTGCAGCAGAATAATTTGGGGGAAGGACTTGGCTTGCGCTATGATGACCGGTATTTTGTCATTTTCAGGGATTACATCACAGGCCTGGAATTCATTCGGAACAGCAAAGGGATCCACGATAACGGACTCTATGCCGAGCTGGGCGCCTACCAGTTCCAGGTATTCCTGGATTTCAGGGAGGTGGAAGATAACGCTTGGCATCATTATGCTAATCTGGCGGCATACCTGGATGGCCGAGGAGTTCCCAATATGGAAGAGGCGCTGCGGGAAACATTTCTGCGTCCGATTCATCGGCCCTTCAAGGAGTTAATGAACGAAGATTTGCTGCGACGACTGTTGAAATCACGTCCTGAAAAAGGGAAAGCTCCCGATGCTAAGGGAATTCTGAATGAAATTGACGGGAAACTTCGGAATCTCCTCCATGAGATAAAACAATTTACAAACGGTACCGGCAACACCGATAAAACCGCTGAAAAATTGAAAAAGGAATTTGAGATAGCTCTGCAATTGGGTATGCTGGACAAAAAGATCGATTGTCCCGGTTCTCGCAAATATCAAACCGCTCTGAAAATGATAAGGAAACATTTGGCTACGGATGACTCGCAGTGGACAAATCTCTTTATGTGGCTATTCATCCATCGTTTGGGAGAAGTGGTAGAACCAGCTTCCTTTGTGGAAGAAAGCAGCAACGGATTCAATGAATGGCTCTTGAATAAGATCGTGGAAGATGTTGTCTACCGTCTTGGCTGGGCGGGGGGCGACGTTCAGCGAACCGTTCTGCTTCTGAAAATATTGCTCCGTCACCAGCAGTGGTGGAAAATAAGTTCGGGCAAAAAACAGTTGCCTGGGGAGCTGCTGCAAAAAATGCTGCGAGACCCGGATGTGCAAAGCTGGCTGCAAGTCAATCGCTACCGGGAGGTCCTCTGGTTTAACAAGGAATCTTTTGACGAACTGGTCACCTGGCTGCTCATAATGGCAATGATTGATATCCTGCAATCCGGCGGTCTGAACAAACCAGAAAAAATTTGCGCGGATGTCATTAAACAATATGATATTATCAATAAGCTTGTTCTTGCAGAAAAGAAATCGGAATTCAGAATAGATAAGTTGCTGAATGCCATATAGATTTTTCAGCTTCCGCAGACATCTGCAGCCTGTTTTCACTTCTCGACGATAGATTACAACCCAATAAAAAAAGCGGCGCTCCGGAAAGAGCGCCGCCATAAAGCAAGCTACAGGAATGTATCCGGATGGATTACTTCATGAGGATCATCTTCTTGGCTTTCACGAAATCCTTACCGGCCTTAAT
>CAZUZS010000016.1:2093-70994 GCA_964624795.1 uncultured Calditrichaceae bacterium | reverse complement strand
AGCGACCCCCTGCTCCCAAGGCAGGTGCGCTAACCAGGCTGCGCTACGCCCCGAATCGACCCTCAAATATATCTGTCTATATTTGAGCCGAAAAATATAACTTTTTTTTGATTACATGTCAAGACGCCAAAAATCTCGGCGGAGCTATTTTCCGCAATCAATTCCGGCTTCCAATCGTTAGAAAGTGCTCTTTATCAGCCCGCCGTCCACCTGCAGGGAAACACCGCTCACATAGCTTGCCCGGTCGCTGCAGAGGAATGCGACAACGTCGCCTATTTCCCG
The DNA here is from genome assembly GCA_964624795.1 of uncultured Calditrichaceae bacterium. Lineage (GTDB taxonomy): Bacteria > Calditrichota > Calditrichia > RBG-13-44-9 > RBG-13-44-9 > CAZUZS01. The sequence goes on along the minus strand of CAZUZS010000016.1, from coordinate 70,712 downwards.
TGTTGTGCCGTAGCGGCCGGCAGGAATATGGCTTTGCGACCTTTTGGCATATTCATCAACGGTGATCCCCCGCTCCTTTGCTTTAATTTGGTTAAGCTCCATTTGGCGGTCAGTGAGAATATGCCCCGGCAACAGGGCATTCACACAAATGCCGCTCGCCGCAAATTCATTGGACATCGTTTTTGTAAGCGCAGAGATTCCGGCACGCAAAGTGTTGCTGATGGTAAGAATATCGATTGGCTGTTTGGCGGCAAGTGAGGTAATGTGCACGATTCGTCCCCAGCCACGCTCCTTCATTCCGGGAAGGACCAGGTTGCAGAGCCGAATCACATTCATCAGAGTCGATTCCACACCCAATTTCCATTTTTCTTCGGTGATCTCCGAAAACCGGCCTGGCGGCGGCCCACCGGTGTTGGTCACCAGGATGTCCACATCGCCAAGTTCCCGGACGGTGGCAGAATGCCAGTTCTTAAGCTCGTCCGGTTTACTCACATCGCAAGAAAATGCCAGCACACGTGCGCCGGGATTTTCTTTAATCAGATCCTCTCGCGCTTCCTGCAACGCGTCCTGGCTCCGGGCACAGATTGACACAAGGCAACCTTCCCGCACCAGCGATTTGGCTATTCCTTTGCCAATCCCCTTTGAAGCCGCAGAAACCATCGCCACCCTGTTTTGCAGACCAAGCTCCATATTCACCTCCTCGCATCATCAATTATCACCCATCTAATGCTTTGTAATTTAGAACAGATTGCAGAATAAGCAAGATCATTATATATAAGATAGGTGGGATTTCACCTATCCTCAACCAAAACTAAATTCGGATTTCGGCGTTAGATTGCCAAAAAGAAGCCAAAACGGGAGAGAGGTGAGAAATGGCTCTATTGAAGTGTCTGGATTTCGATTTTGATCTTGCTGTCTTGATCTTGACCCCGGGACGAGGGATTTGACATGGACCCATGGGCGGCGCTGATTTACGCATTTTTATTCGGATTGCTCCACGGGATCCTTCCCGATGAACACACCTGGCCGATCACATTCAGCTACGCCATCGGCGGGGCAAGCGGGAAAGAGGGAATGAAAGCCGGTCTCTACTTTTCAGGAGCTTTTACTATTCAGCGGGCGGTGGTCTCGGAATTGGCTTACCTTGCGTTGGCTCCCTTTCTGCGGTCCCCCGGAATCAACGGTATTGTTTACATCGTTGTCGGGTTGGTCATGTCCATTGCCGGCACAATTGTTTTGCGCAAAAACCGTTACCTCCATTTTCATCTTTTCGGGCATCACCATGAGGAACCTGAGAGGATGGAGACCAGCAGCCAGTTGCTGCGCAAACAGCACCAACCACAAAATGCGGTTGCAGCAGCCCCGCCGGTCAGGTGGACATTGATACATGGATTTATCGCCGGTTTCGGGTTTGGCGGCTTTTCATTATATATCAATACGGTTGCAGCGCCAGCCATGAAAAGCGCCTGGTTGGGTTTTTTGCCTGGTATGCTATTTGGCATCGGCACCATGATCATGCTGGTGATTATCGGCGCACTGTTTGGCGCATCTCTGCGATGGGGTCATCGTTTATCGGAATCGGAGATCCGGCAGATTGGTGCCCGAACCGGCGGACGAACGCTATTCTTCGGCGGGCTGATCTTCCTTTTATTCGGAGCCGCAACAATATACGGACTTACGCAACATCTGCCGGTAGATACCGGCTACGTACTGGTGGGAATTTTCATGTTTACGGTTGCAGTCCCCGCCTTTATTTTCTCATTAAGGGAAGTAATGAAGGCACGGAAAGCCGCCGCCACATAATCGATATTTCTTGCAGGAAACAACACTTCTGTATCGTGCCTCCAAAATTGGGATTAGCGCTCGTCAGTGAACCGCCGAAGAGCTTGAAGGCCAACTTCTTTTGAATTTTCCGGCATCTTATCTTTGGGAACCAACAACCCCTCTCCCGGGATTTTGTCCCATTTTGATGCGGACACCTTGCGATTCATGCATAAACAGCGGCCTGAATTCTTCATCCTTCCTTCATACAGAAAATTTATCATTAATAAAGTTTTAGCATTTTAAAGGGGAGTGTGGGGTATGGCGTATATGGTAGAATCCCTTGCAGATTTTGTCGCGGAATCCTCCTATGGCGATTTATCATCTTCCGCTCGGGGCCATCTAAAGATTCGTACGCTGGATGCGCTGGGCTGCGCCATCGGTGCGCTGGGGGCAGAACCGATTCGGGCCGTAGAGGCACAGACCAAGGATTTTGGCGGCAATGACCATTGCACATTAATTGGCAGTGGTAAATCATCTCCCGACCGGGCTGCCTTTTTTAACGGCGCTCTGGTTCGTTACCTGGATTTCAACGACAGCTATCTTGCAAAGGGCGAAACATGCCATCCCAGCGATAATATTTCGTCTGTCCTGTCTGCCAGCGAATATGCAAAGCAAAACGGGCGCGAATTCATGACCGCACTGGCGGCAGCCTATCATATCCAATGCCGTTTAAGCGACGTTGCACCGGTCCGGGCAAAAGGTTTCGATCATACGACTCAAGGTGCATACGCAGTGGCTGCTGGTGTTTCCCGGGCACTTGGGCTGAATAAAGAACAAACTGCAAATGCAATCGCAATTAGTGGTACATCTTACAACTCCTTGCGCGTAACCCGCACCGGGATGCTCTCCAATTGGAAGGGGCTGGCTTACCCAAATACCGCTTTGGGTGCCACCCATGCGGCTTTCCTGGCTATGCGGGGCATAACCGGCCCGCTTGGTGTGTTCGAGGGAAACAAAGGATTTATGGACGCCATTGCCGGACAGTTCAAAATAGACTGGGGAAAGGAAAATCTGGAAAGAGTAACCCGCACCATTGTGAAAAAATACAATGCCGAAATCCATTCTCAGGCCACAATTGAAGGCGCGTTGGAATTAAAAGAGGAACACCAAACAAAGGCCAGCGAAATTGAGCGGATCGAAATCGATACATTCGACGTGGCCTTCAACATCATCGGCGGGGGGGAGGAAGGTGACAAAACTGTGGTCCGAACCAAAGAAGAGGCCGATCACAGCCTGCATTATATGGTGGCCGTGGCATTGCTGGACGGGCAGGTGATGCCGGCGCAGTATCTTCCCGAGCGAATCCGGCGGCCGGATGTTCAGGATTTGATTCGAAAAATCAAGGTAAGTCCTTCGCCTGAGTTCAGCCAACGCTTTCCAGAGGAGATGCCATGCCGAATTTCTATCTCCTTTAAAAACGGGGAGGTACTCAAAAAAGAGAAAAAAGATTACGAAGGATTTGTTACAAGGCCAGTCTCCTGGGGGAGGGTGGTTGAGAAATTCAGGAGACTCGGTGAATCCCAAATAGCCAGTTCGTTGCAGGATGAGATTATCGGCGCGATTGACAATCTGGAATTCATCCAAATCACCGAGCTGACCCGATTGCTGTTGGCAGTTCGGAATTATTAAATTTTATGGAGGTATAAAAAAATGGAGCAAGTTAAGACTGACCTGGAAGAAAGAGCATTTAGCAAATTGAGCATAAATAAACGCAGTTCCAAGCCCCGCAAAAACGGTGTTACAGAGATTCGGGGACCATACTATTCTGTTATGGGGAAACGGTATTTGCAGGATGTTCTGGAAACAATGGGCAATTATGTAGACGTGCTCAAATTTGCCGGCGGCTCTTTTAGTCTGATGCCTCGCAAGGCTGTGAAAGAGCTACTTGAATTGTGCCATCAGCATGAAGTTCTGGTTTCCACCGGCGGATTCATTGAACATGTGCTAACCCAGGGTGCAGAAGCCGTGGATTATTATATCCGCGAATGCAAGGAAATCGGCTTCGACATCATTGAAATTTCAAGCGGATTTATTTCCATCCCGACAGATGACTGGCTGCGATTGATAGAGAAAGTGCAGAAGGCTGGCCTGAAAGCGAAACCGGAAGTCGGTATTCAATTCGGTGCGGGTGGCGCAACCACCGTCGCAGAGTTGGAAGCGGAAGGCACCAGCGATCCGGAATGGGCTATCTTGCAGGCCAAGCGCTTTATCGACGCAGGGGCCTACATGATTATGATTGAATCGGAAGGTATTACTGAAAATGTGAATGAATGGCGCACTGGTGTTGTAGCAAAAATCATCAACTCGCTGGGGCTGGAAAAACCGATGTTCGAAGCCGCTGATCCGGATGTTTTCGCGTGGTACATAAAAAATTATGGGCCGGAGGTCAATCTCTTTGTCGATCACAGTCAGATAGTACAATTGGAATGTCTTCGCTCCGGATTATGGGGCACCAAAAGCCTGTGGGGACGAGTCCTTACCTACAAAGATGTTTGACTCCCCGGACCCACGATTAATGAAGAAACAGTGACAACAATCCAAAACAAATTGGTGAGGACAACATGAAGAACGGTACCCGGAATTTGCAGAACTACAACAAATACAAATCTAAATATAGCCGCTTTCGTAATTATTGCTTATTTGCATTGATCATTATTCTTGCCATGTCGCTGCCATCATTCGGGCAGGATGCCGCGAAAATGATTTACAACCAACAAATGAAGACTGCAGCCGGCAGCTACGATTGGATGCAGTTTAATTTCGATGCGCAGCATAGCGGCAACAACACCGCCGAAAAAAGGCTCTCTGCTGAGAACGTGAGCAAACTGCACCGGATTTTTCAGATCACCTTGGATGATGTTTCGGATGGGGCACCGGTATATTTGAGCGGAGCAAATACCATTGCCGGGAAGAAAGATGTTCTGTTTGTCACCACCAAGGCCGGCCACATCTACGCTTACGATGCACACAGCGGGAATCTGATTTGGGCACAGCCCAATATTTCTCCCGATACCTGTTATATCAACAATGGAAACGAGCCGTGCTACACAACCTCCTCCCCCGCCATCGGCCCCAACGGACAGTACATATATCGTTACGGCCTGGATGGGAATGTGCACAAACACAAGGTTTATGATGGGAATGAAATCATCAACACTCGCTGGCCGCAAACGGTCACTTTGAAACCGTGGGATGAGAAGGGATCTTCAGCGTTGAGTATAGCCACCACGCCACAAGACAGCACCTATCTATATGTCGCAAACAGCGGCTATCTTGGGGACCGGGGGGATTACCAGGGACACGTTACGGCAATCAATCTCGCAACTGATGGCCAGAATGTTTTCAATGCAAACTGTAGCAATCAGGCCGTTCATTTTGACTCCAGCAAGGGGCAGACGGACTGTCCCGCCCGGCGCTCCGGGATCTGGGCGCGGGCCGGTGTAGTGTATGATAAGGGAACAAACAGAATTTATATGGCGACCGGGAATGGCCCTTTTGATCCGCTAAACCATAATTGGGGAGATACGGTTTTCTCTCTTAATCCCGATGGCACCGGTTCAAACGGCGATCCACTGGATAGTTACACGCCAACCAATTTCATGGAGCTGCAAAAATTTGATCTCGACCTGGGCAGCACAGCCCCAGCCATTCTGCCGGTTTCACCGGAGAATAAAATCAGGCATCTTGCGCTGCAAAGCGGAAAGGACGGTCAGGTTCGATTGATTAATCTGGACAATATGAGCGGACAAAATGCGGTGGGGCTTGCCGGTGGTGAGATAGCCGAGATGGGCATTCCGCAGGGCGGCCCGGTCTTGACACAGCCCGCCGTCTGGGTAAATCCCAAGGATGGTACCACTTGGATATTCATTGCAAATTCCAATGGCATTTCAGCTTTTAAGCTGGTCTATTCGAACGGCATCCCGAACCTGCAAATAATCTGGCAAGATGCCACCGGCGGAACATCGCCCATTATTGCCAACAGCGTTCTATTTTATGCTTTCAATTACACAGTACGGGCACTCGATCCCGAAAACGGCAAAGAGTTGTGGCGCAATTCCGACATTGGCGCGATACACTGGCAAAGCCCGATTGTTGCCAATGGCGTCCTGTATATTACGGATGGGGATAGCCAACTTTCGGCATTTGCGCTGCCCGGAGAATGATAGCACCTTCCGGTTCACCAATATTTTGCCATCGAGGATTTCAGGAATTTGCTGAACGGCAGTTATGTGGACAACCGTTTCTTAATCGTATTCGCATTTTGACTTTTTTGTAGCTAACAAAAAATTGGGGGATTCCCGTGAGACGAATGGTATTGGACGGATTTATCATTATTACAATTTTATTAAGCGTAAGTTTTTCGACTAAGCTCGTCGCTCAAAACAAGTCGGCCGCTTCCGCGAAAACAAATGCGGAGGTACCAGCAAAAGAGGCAGCAGTAGAGGAACCGGTCGTTACGCATCACTCAATTTCAATTAACGGAAAAACATTAAATTATACTGCTACTGCCGGATTTATCCCACTGCAAGATGACTCCGGCAAAATGGAAGCAAAAATATTCTTTGTTGCCTACAAAAAAGAAGGTAAGAGCGAGGCGGCGAACGGCCCCCTCACATTTGCTTTCAACGGCGGGCCGGGCGCTTCCTCCATCTGGCTGCACCTGGGTGCGCTGGGACCCAAACGGGTGATTCTGGCAGAGGCCGGAACCGAATTGCCAAAATCGGATAAGCTGATTGACAACGAGTACACCTGGCTGGATTTTACAGATCTGGTATTTGTCGATCCGGTGGGCACCGGGTACAGCCGCGCATTCCGGGGAGTAAATCCCGACAAATTCTACAATGTGGATGGCGATATTCAGTCCAATGCCCGCTTTATTCGGCTTTATATTACCAAATACCGGAATTGGATGTCCCCTAAATTTATTGCCGGAGAAAGTTACGGAACCACCCGCGCCGCGGGACTGGCCAAATATCTGCAAATTGAGATGGGCATCAACCTGAAAGGGCTGGTGATGCTCTCGTCGGCTTTAAATTTCCAGGCATTTGTATATGGGCATGGCAACGACCTTGCCTACTGGCTGGCTTTGCCATCCCTCTCCGCAGCTGCCTACTATCACAAAAAGCTTTCCTCAGGCCCGCAAGCCGATTTTCAAAAGACGATAAACGAAGTGCGAAAATGGGCTTCGAACAGCTATGTGGCCGCGTTGGGGAGGGGAGATCAATTGGCGGATTCGGAAAGAACCGCCATTACTAAAAAGCTGGCCATGTACACTGGGCTTTCCGAATCATATATCCGGAACAGCAATCTGCGCATCAGCACCTACCGGTTCATCAAGGAGCTGCTACGGAATGACGGGCAGTCGCTGGGTTTGCTGGACAGTCGGGTAAAAAGTTACTCTATTTCGCCAACTGCCGAATATGAACGGTTCGATCCCGCCATGTTCCTGGTAACCGGGCCCTTTGTTGCCCCTTTCAATGAATATATAAGAAATGATCTGAAATTCTTCACCGATAAGCCTTACGAGTTTTTATCGATGAGCGTTAATGAGGGGTGGAAATGGGATATCGGCGGACAGGGCTACCTGAGTATGGGCGGCAGACTGGCGGAAGCAATGACCCAGAACAACCACTTGAAAGTTTTCACCGGCTCCGGTTATTATGATCTTACCACGCCGTTTCTTTCGCAAATGTATTCTTACGATCATCTTGGAATTAATCCGCAATTGCAAAAAAACCTTATCCATCATGTTTATTTTTCAGGGCACCAGATTTACAATGACCCGGCTTCGCTGAAGCAATTGACAAAAGATGTCGCCGGTTTTTATCAATCGGCGCTAGAGAATTAATCCATAGCAACCAAGGGAGTCAAATATGTCAGAGAATGTAAACGGCACCACACAACTGAAATCGCCCTCTCAAAAAGCGCAACTTATTGAACTTCTGGTTTTTTTATTTCTCATTTTTCCATCAATGGCACTATCATTTTTTGCTGTGAAGCAAGGCACCTTAAGCTTTGTCCTGGTGGCGGTATCCACCATTTTAAGGGACCTGGCCCTGGTTAGCCTTATCCTGTTTTTTCTGTGGCGAAATGGTGAACCCACCAAATTGCTTGGCTGGCAATTTGAAAATTTCTGGCAGGAAGCAATCATCGGCATCATCCTCTTTGTTCCGATGTTTTACGCCGCAGGCATTTTGGAAAGTGTTTTGATTAACGTTGGCTTTTCTTCGCCCGCCACCCCGCTCCCGTCGCTGGAAGCAACGGGCGGTATCCCGGAGTCCATTCTGGGCTTCATTCTGGTGGTAATTGTTGCCTTTTCGGAGGAAACCATTTTTCGCGGGTACCTGATCCTGCGGCTGGAAAATATTACCTCCAATATGACTGCTGCGGTATTCCTTTCCGCTTTTATTTTCTCGCTGGGTCATGGCTACGAGGGTACTGCCGGTGTGCTTACCGTCGGATTTATGGGATTGGTGTTCGCCGTTGTTTACCTCTGGAGAAGGAGCCTGGTGGCGCCGATGGTGATGCACTTTTTGCAGGATTTCATCGGCATTGTCCTGGTGCCCATTTTCAAGGCAAAACCGTCTCTGTTTTTCTAAAGATCGAAATAAGCCAATGCCCGGGATGCAAAAATGTTCGCAGCACTCATTTATCAAGGGAAACGAGCTTACCATGAACATTTCTTCTCCATGAGGACTGATCTTAATGAAAAAAAGATTTTAGTCGTACCGCAGGACACTCTCCGACCTGATTTTTCTTATTATCGCAAATCAGAATCCCGATTTCATTCCTTAGTACATCCAGCAGGTTTTCATAAAATCTTCATAATCCTTCCTAAATTATTAAAGGTAGTTTGGGGGGGATTTTAAAGGCCCATTCCTTTAAACCTTTATCACTGGCCCCCTATACTGAAATACATAATTCTTATGGTTGGATAATGAATCATTTTGCAAATGTGAATTGACGGGGCGGGGAAAATCGTGGCGGAAAAGGAAAAAATCACAATTACCCGCAAACAGTGGGGCATTTTGATTTCTCTGATGGTGGGCGTATTCATGGGCGCCCTGGATATTTCCATTGTCGCTCCTGCCATTCCCATTATTGCCAAAAGCCTGTCGATGAGCCAAAGGCAAATCCCGTGGATAATTACGCTCTACATCCTGGTTTATGTGGTCTCTACTCCTCTAATGAGCGCGTTGTCGGATCGTTATGGGCGCAAGAGAATATTCATGGCAAATGTGGCCATCTTCGGATTAGGCTCGTTGTGGGCAGCATTTTCTGGGAGTTTTGGTTTTCTGCTGGCAGGAAGGGGGATTCAGGCAATGGGCGCGGGCGGCCTTTTCCCCATCGCCACTACTGTAATCGGCGAAAATATTCAGGAAGAACGGAGGGGGATGGCGCTGGGCTTTGTGGGCTTGGTATGGGGGGCCGCCGGTATTTTCGGCCCGCCGCTGGGCGGCTGGCTTACCCAGTGGTTCAGCTGGGAGGCAATATTTTTCTTGAATATTCCCATCGCCGTGTTCCTTTTAATTTTTGCGTGGCGGGCACTTCCCCTCGATGCCGGTGTTCATGAACATCCGCTGGACATTTCCGGAATGATATTGCTGGGAGCGGGTCTGGCAAGCCTTGCCTACGGCCTTAACCAGTTGCAGAGTTCAGATTTGTTGCGCAGCATCAGTAGTCTGAAAGTTTGGCCCTGGCTGGCCGCCGCTATTATTCTTCTTATCGGTTTCGCCAATGTGGAACGTCATCCCAAAGCGCCAATAATTTCGCTCAATCTCTTTTCCAAAAAGCAACTGGACATCGGAATATTTTTAGGCTTCGTAGGTGGAATTACCGAAGCCGGCATGGTATTCCTGCCATTCTATGCCATGAAAGCATTAAATATCGGGGTCGGCTCCGCCGGATCGCTAATGTTGGCGATTGCGCTCACACTATTCTTATTTACCGGGCCGATGGGCATGCTGATCGACAAGGCCGGCGTCCGGATTGTATTGCTGATCGGGACATTTTTTACCGCTCTCGGTGCATTCCTATTGATAGAAGCATTTAGCATCTGGACTTTTATCGGCTACCAGGTTGTGCTGGGAATTGGTCTCAGCGCGCTGTTGGGAGCGCCGGTTCGCTATGTAGTGCTTTCCCAAACCAACGATTTGGAGCGGGCATCCGCACAAGGTCTGGTAAGCCTGGCCGGCAGTTTCGGATTAATGACGGGTACCGCTTTGGCCGGGGCATTCTTCGCTTCAAATCCCACCGGCTTGCACGGATTTCATGAAATCTTCCTGATGGTAGCCATCGTGGCCGGCATCGGTCTGTTGGCATCGCTTGGTTTGAAATCAAGGCAGGCGGCATCGTATGCAAACCGCAGAGGATCCGGTGCCCTGGAGGAAATAAATGAAACAACATGATCCGCAAACGACTTTTGCGCAAAAGATAATGAACACTTTATCGACCAACAGCGATTCCCTGTCGGCGGATCAAAAAACTTGACCCAATTTGGGTCCGGGACAGAATAATGGATACAAACATTATTACCAGCGAACAAGCACAAAAAGAAAGCAAAGAAACACTTTTTAAGACTCTCGCCGCCAGCCCGGAGGGATTGAACAGCGAAGAAGCACAAAAGCGGCTGACGCAATACGGGCCGAACGCTATCGTAGAAAAGAAACAAAATCCTTTACTTAAATTTCTTGGTTACTTTTGGGGACCAATTCCCTGGATGATCGAGGTTGCGGCAATCCTCTCCCTTGTTGTCCAACACTGGACGGATTTCATTATTATCTCAATTCTTCTGGTCTTTAATGCAATAGTGGGTTTCTGGCAGGAATTCCAGGCTTCCAATGCGTTGGAAGCACTGAAAAATGAGCTTGCCCTTAAAGCGCGTGTTCTGCGGGACGGAAAATGGCGGGAGATTGCGGCCGGCGAGCTGGTTCCCGGTGACGTGATCCGCCTCCGCCTGGGAGACATTGTGCCCGCCGATGTCAAGCTTATCGATGGGGATTACCTCATGGTAGATCAATCCGCCCTTACCGGCGAATCGCTCCCTGTGGAGAAAAAAATCAACGATCTTGCCTATTCCGGTTCCGCTATCAAACAGGGAGAAATGGTTTCGCTGGTGGCCGGAACGGGAGAGAACACATACTTTGCCCGCACTGCAAAATTGGTGGAGAGTGCCGGAGCGGTGTCGCACTTTCAGAAAGCGGTGCTGACAATTGGTGATTATTTGATCTACATCAGCCTGGGGCTGGCGATCTTTCTGGTGCTGGCCCAACTGGTGCGAGGAGACGCTTTCCTTACCATTTTTCAATTTGTTCTCATCCTGGTCGTAGCTGCCATTCCTGTTGCCATGCCGGCCGTTTTGTCGGTTACCATGGCCCTGGGGGCGCTGGTGCTTTCGCGCATGAAGGCGATCGTCTCCCGGCTGCAATCCATCGAAGAAATTGCAGGTATCGACATTCTCTGCTCCGATAAAACCGGTACCTTGACACAGAATAAGCTGACCCTGGGAGATCCGGTAACCTTTAGTGCAAAAGACGAGGGGGAGTTAATCCTCGCCGCCGCGCTGGCTTCCAAGGAGGAAGATCGCGACGCCATCGATCAGGCAGTAATCGGCGGACTTACTACTCCTGATATTCTCAAATCGTATCAACAATTAAAATTTGTGCCGTTCGACCCCAATCGCAAGCGCACCGAAGCAACAATAAAAGACAATAGCGGCGGAACATTTATCGTCGCAAAAGGGGCGCCGCAGGTAATTATGGGCCTCTGCCGGCTAAACGAAAAAGATCAAACAAAAGCCGACAAAACAGTAAATGATTTGGCCGCAAAGGGTTATCGTACATTGGGTGTTGCAAGGGCAGAGAAGGAGGAGGGTCGGTGGCAATTCCTGGGCATTCTTCCGCTTTACGATCCGCCGCGTGAAGATTCCAAAGAAACCATCCGGCGCGCCGAAGAACATGGTATCCACGTAAAGATGGTAACCGGCGACAACGTTGCTATCGGCAGGGAAATTTCCAGGCAGCTTGGTTTACAGTCCGACATTCAGCCTGCAGATAAAATCTTTTCCGAAGAGGAGGATGTTGACAATTTATCCGGACGGGCGATTACTGAAATAGAAAAAGCAGACGGTTTCGCCCAGGTTTTTCCGGAGCACAAATACGATATCGTTAAAGCGCTGCAAAGCCGCGGGCACCTGGTGGCGATGACCGGCGATGGCGTCAATGATGCGCCGGCCCTAAAGCAAGCCGATGTCGGGATCGCGGTATCGGGTGCAACCAATGCCGCACAGGCAGCAGCCTCCCTGGTGCTTACCGCCCCTGGATTATCGGTCATCATACGGGCGGTGGAAGAAGCACGCCGCATTTTTGAACGAATGAACAGTTACGCTATTTACCGAATTACTGAGACCATTCGCATCATGTTTTTTGTGGTGCTGGCTATGGTGGTTTTCAATTTTTATCCCATCACCACCGTGATGATTATTCTTCTGGCGCTGCTCAACGATTTGCCCATTATGACCATCGCATACGACAACACCTGGCTGGATCCGCAACCTGTTAAATGGAATATGCGGCGCGTCATCACGGTCGCCACCGTGCTGGGTTTGATTGGGGTGGCCGAAACATTCGGACTCTTGCTCATCGGCAAGTTGCTGCTGAAAATGGACGGGCCGCCGCTGCAATCTTTGGTTTATCTCAAGCTGGCTGTAGCCGGACACATGACGCTTTTTGTCGTCCGCAGCCGGAAATCGTTCGTCACCAAACCTTACCCCGCCACCATTTTGCTGGTCGCCATCTTTCTGACCCAGACAGTTGCGGCGCTGATTGTGGGCTTTGGTTTTTTGATGGCAAAAATCCCCTGGGAATTAATTGCATTTGTCTGGGGATACTGCATTGTATGGGCGTTCATCGAGGACTGGGCAAAATTGCATGTTTACAGGCACCTCGACTTGAGTGGCAAACACCACCGAAAGTTTCTTGGAAGGGTGCAAACATCCCTTCACTCTCATGCAACGCCATAAAGCGGGAGAGGAATTCAGAGTTAGTGGAGAAGGAGGAAATTATGAAAGAAATTACACAAGAGCGTTTACAGAAGCTTCATCGCTACTGGAACGCAACAAATTACCTAGGCGCGGCACAGCTTTACCTTACCGACAATCCGTTGCTGCTGGCCCCGCTGAAACCGGAACACATCAAGCCGCGACTGCTTGGGCACTGGGGAACACAGCCCGGCCTAAATCTGATTTACACCCATTTAAACCGATTGATTCAGGATGAAGACGCCTCCGTAATGCTGATCGTAGGTCCCGGGCATGGTGCGCCGGGAATACTGTCCAACCTCTATCTTGAGGGCACCCTTGGTGAATTTTACCCGGATTTAAAATTCGGTTTGGATGGGCTTACGCGATTCGTCCGGCAATTTTCAACTCCAACCGGCATGCCCAGCCATCTCTTTCCCGGAACCCCGGGTATGATCCATGAGGGCGGAGAGCTGGGCTACAGCCTGAGCCATGCCTTCGGGGCGGCGCTGGATAATCCGGATTTAATTGTCGCCTGCATTGTGGGAGACGGGGAAGCGGAAACCGGTCCGCTGGCTGCCGCGTGGCATTCGGGGAAATTTCTGAACCCGGCAAGTTCCGGCGCCGTTCTCCCAATTCTTCATCTAAACGGTTACAAACTATCAGGCCCCGCCCTTATGGGCCGGATGACGGACGAGGAATTGGAGAACATGTTTAGCGGCTACGGCTACCAGGTGCGAATCGTTACCAGCGAAGATCCTGATGCCGTTCATCCGGCGATGTGGAAAACCATGGATTGGGCATATTCCGAGATCAGGGCGCTGCAGACCAAAGCCCGCTCAGGAAAGATGCCGGATCGTCCCATGTGGCCGATGATCATTCTCCGCACCCCCAAAGGATGGACCGGTCCCAAAACTCTGGACGGAAAACCAGTTGAAGGAACATTTCATTCCCACCAGATCCCGATCCCTGATCCGGCGCACAATCCCAAACACCTTGAGGCGCTGGAATCCTGGCTGCGCAGCTACAAACCGCATCAACTATTTGATTCAGACGGACAGCCTTCACAGGAGATTATTGACGTTTGCCCGGAGGGTGAGCGGCGCATCGGCATGAATCCGCACGCCAACGGCGGCCGGATTCTGAAGCCGCTGCAACTGCCCGACTTCAAAGATTACGCACTGAATGTGCGGGGGCCGGCGGCGATACGCGTAGAGGGCACACGGGAGCTGGGCAAGTTCATCCGTGATGTGTTTCGAAACAATGAAGAGGAAAAGAACTTCCGCTTTTTCTGTCCCGATGAAACCACATCCAACCGTATGGAGCATATTTTTGAAGCGACACAGAGAGCATTTATGTGGCCGCTGGTGGAAACCGACGAATTCCTTGCACGCGATGGACGGGTCATGGAAATCCTGAGCGAACACACCTGCGAAGGCTGGCTGGAAGGATATTTACTTACCGGGCGCCATGGATTGTTTGCCTGCTATGAGGCTTTCATCCCCATAATCGATTCCATGCTCAACCAGTATGCAAAATGGCTGAAAGTTTCCCGGGAAATCCCGTGGCGCAATCCGCTTGCTTCTTTGAATTACCTGCTTACCTCCCATGTTTGGAGGCAGGATCACAACGGTTACACCCACCAGGTTCCCAGCTTCATCGACAATATTGTGAATAAAAAAAGCTCGGTCGCCCGGATTTACCTGCCACCGGATGCGAACTGTCTGCTTTCCGTTGCAGATCACTGCCTGAAAAGCAAGGATTATGTGAACCTCATCGTCGCATCAAAACAGATGAACCCGCAATATCTGAGTATGAATGAAGCCATAAAACACTGTGCACGCGGAGTTTCGGTGTGGGAGTGGGGCAGCAATGATGAGGGAAATCCCGATGTAATAATGGCTTCCGCTGGCGATGTACCAACTGAAGAATCCGTAGCCGCCACCTGGCTGCTTCGACAGCAGCTACCGGAATTGCGAGTCCGGCTGATTAATGTTGTGGATCTTTTTACACTTATTTCCCATCGGGACCATCCTCACGGATTGGATGAGGACGCCTTCGAACAGATCTTTACCACGGACAAACCGGTGATTTTTGCATTTCATGGTTATCCGAGGGTCATCCATGAGCTGGTGCATCACCGGGCCAACCCGCAACGCTTCCATGTTCATGGTTACATAGAGGAAGGCCGGACGACGACCCCGTTCGATATGCGGGTCTTGAACAAAATCAGCCGCTTCCACCTGGCCATTGCGGCATTAAAGCGGGTGCCGCGGCTGCGTTCACATGCCGGCATTGTTATCGATGAGTTCACCCGAAAATTGAGCGAACATAAGGCTTATATCGACCGGTACGACGACGATATTCCGGAAATAAAGAACTGGAAATGGGGGGATGCCTGATGATAGAAATTTGTTCAGCAAAACACTGCATCTCCAAAAAGCGTCGTTTCCTGGCGGCATCATTTTTCGGGTTGGAAATTAAAATGAAAAAAGAAAAATCAAATTAGGAATAGATATTTTAAGACAGAAACAAACATAAATAAAGGATAAAAGAGGGAGAGAACATCCATGAAAAGAGAATATCAAATAAGAATCGTCAGCTATTTATTGGCTTTTTTCGCTCTGGTGATTCTCGCATTTCCCGAATCGGGAAGAAGCCAGGGCGAAAATGAGCTTCCGGCAAATACCATAATCAGTGTGGTGAAAAATAAACTGAGCAAGCAGCGCATATTGAAGAATAACGATATCACTGTTTCCGTGAAAGACAGGATCATCACGCTGTCGGGAACAGTGCAATCGATTGGGGCAAAAATTCAGGCCGGAAGAGATGCGGCCGCGGCCGAAGAAAGTTACCGTGTTAACAATCAGCTCGTAATCAAAGCGATGAATATGACCAACCAGCAGCTCACCGATAGTGTTGTCGCTGCTTTGCAGCGCAGGGTTTTCTACAGCATCTTCGATTGGGTGACAGTTTCTTCAGACAACGGTAATGTGACCCTGAACGGGTGGGTTTACGAGCCCTGGCACAAAAGCGAATTTGTCAGTCAGGCGCAAAAAGTACCGGGAGTGAGAGCCGTGGCCGATAGTCTCATCGTTCTGCCAAAATCGAGCTTCGACGATCA
This sequence comes from uncultured Calditrichaceae bacterium, assembly GCA_964624795.1. Taxonomy (GTDB): domain Bacteria; phylum Calditrichota; class Calditrichia; order RBG-13-44-9; family RBG-13-44-9; genus CAZUZS01. Next base: position 54,747 of record CAZUZS010000016.1, on the reverse strand, counting down.
AATAAGAATCCATGCGGCGAGATTAATCTACGACAACCCGGTGTTCGAGCCTTACGCCTACGAACTGGTTCCGTCCATTCATATAATCGTCCGGGACGGAAATGTGGTGCTCGAAGGAGTCGTTAAGTCGCAGTCTGACAGTGATCTGGCGGAAAATCTCATCAGCTTGCACACCGACGCATATTCGGTGGACAACGAGCTCAAAATATTGAATAAATAAAATCTATTGACGCTATAGCGACAGCAAGAAACCGGTTTGACGGGTGCGGGTCGTTATGGCAAGACGAAGAGTAAGAAATATTAGGGGAGGAAAGAGGTCATGACCAGCAAAATTCGGAACGGCGTATTTGCGCTATTTCTGGCAGCAATTGGTTTGGGGCTGTTCTCATACCCATCCGGGTTGTCGGCGCAAGAGAACGAGCAATCAACAAACAAAGCAATACAAATCGTTCTCGAACACAAACTAAGGATGCAGCACATACTCGAAAATGACAATGTGCAAGTAACGGTTTCCAATAACACAATCACCCTCAACGGTACTGTTGGTACCCTGGAACAAAAGCAGCAAGCAGAGAAAGATGCCCACCAGGTCGAGGAATCGTATAAGATTGTGGATAATTTGGTGGTTAAGAATCCGAACGCCACAAACCAACAGGTAGCTGATAACGTTATAAAGGAATTTCAAAAACATATTTTTTACAGCATCTTCGATTGGGTTGTGGTGGAGGCCGATTCGGGAAATGTCACGTTGAAAGGCTGGGTCTATGTTCCCTGGCACAAACCGGAATTTGGGCAGGAGGCGGCAAAAGCTGCCGGAGTGAAAAAGGTGATCAACGACATCACGGTTCTTCCAATTTCCAGCACCGACGACCAGATCCGGGCACAGGCGGCACGCCTGATCTACAACGACCCGGCATTCGAGAACTATGCAGATAACACCAGCCCGCCCATTCATATTATTGTGGACAATGGGAGAGTTATTCTGGAAGGTGTGGTCACTTCGGAGTTTGCCAGAGGACACGCTGCAGACCTTGTGCAATTCGGAACTGATGCTATAAGTGTGAACAACCAGTTGGTCGTAGCGCAGTGAGGGATAATCAACCGGTGGAGTAGTTCGGGCATTGGCGTTTCGTTTGTAGTGCAAAAGATGAAGGGTAAATTAATAAATTTCTAATTTAATAACACAATTTTTAAAGGAGGTTAGCATGAAATATTCATTTGTTGTAGTCATACTCATTGGATTGTTTTCTGCAACTGTTTTCGGCCAGGCAGACCAGGATCAAAAGGCTGCCACAGAAAACACCAGCAAGACGATCCAAAAGAAAGCTCAGGATCCACAAAAAGATAGTGCGCAAAGCGAGGACAAGGGATTCGGCCCGGTTAAGGAACTGAAATTGGGGCCGATCGATCCCAAGCTCGCAGCAGAAGGGAAACGCGTGTTCAACAGCACCTGCACTTCCTGCCACAGCATGAACAACAAAGTGGTAGGGCCACCGCTGGGCGACGTGGTGAACCAGAGAACTCCGGAGTTTATCATGAACATGATAATAAACACTTCGGAAATGGAGCAAAAAGATGAGAATGTCAAAAAAATGATTTCTCAGTATCACATTCCCATGCCCAGCCTGGGAATATCGGAAGAGCAGGCGAGGGCGATACTGGAATACTTGCGGGAGTATGCTTCGCAGGAAAAAACCAAATAAATAAGCCGGACCGGGTAATTGCTGCCAACAATATTTCTCCTGGAATGGGTTATATGTGGCGCAATTTGCCCGCCCGCAAAACAATATTGGGAGGAGGCTTTTTTATGAGAAATCCGTGGCTTTTATTCATAGTGGTTTTGCTTCTTTCGGCTGGCGCAAGTAATTCATCATCCCAGGAATGGGTGCACCCGGTAATTAAGGATTACGGAAAGGCGCATCCATTGCCTGAAGCAGCAATCCAGCCCGATAAAGATCTTGAATACAGGGTGATTTTTGATGTAAAGAAATCGACAGAAAACTCAGATGGCATTAATGCGGCACTCTGGCATGTAGCAAGATTTATCAATGTATTCGCAACGGCCGGAGTACAGCCGGCCCAGATGAAGCTGGTAGTTATAATCCATTCCGATGCCACTTCAATTGTTCTGAATAATGATATTTACAAAGAAAAAACCGGCAAGGATAATCCCAATACGAATATTATCAGTCAGTTGAAAAAGGCCGGAGTTCAGCTTTTTGTCTGCGGGCAGTCGCTTGCCGATTTCAATTACCAGGAAAATTGGGTAAATGCCGATATAACAGTGGCGCTTTCGGCTCAAGTTGTATTGCCCACATTCCAGTTAAAGGGCTATGCCCTTATGACGGACTGACAAAAATTGCCCTTTTTTTGAATACCGTGCATCGAGCGAGCAAAAATGGCGGAAGGATGTAAAACCACTTTTAACATACACTAAGTGCAATCTGAGAAAATCCGATTGTTTTTGGTAACAAACGATTTACAGGTTTAGAACCAACCAAATCACTAAGGAGGCAACATGAAAAAGCTGCTATCGTTTTTTAATCCTTTTTCGGCGAGAGTCATACTCATAATGGGAATACTGTTATCTTCTTTATTCCTTTTTTCAGGCGGGAAAGCACAGGATCAAGCAACAGAAAGCACGCTAAAATTTAGTCCACCAAAGCCGCAGGATGCACCCGCGGAAATCAAAGATATGGTGATGATGGGCTACAATATTGTCCAAAATACCCAGGAGTACGCGAAAGAATACGTGGGAAATGATATGAATTGTAGCACCTGCCATAAAAACGCCGGAATGGATGAACAGGCACTTCCGCTGGTAGGAGTAGCGGCGGTATTTCCGAAATTTAAAAAGAGAGCGAATGGGACGGTGGATCTGGTAATGCAGACCAATGCATGTCTCAAGGGTGCCCTGAAAGGCAAGCCTATGGCTCCAGACAGCAAGGAGATGTTAGCTATTCTGACATATTACCAGTGGATCTCGAAGGGAATTCCAATTTATGCAAATGTGCCCTGGTTGGGAAAGAAACAATAAAGATGAGAATTTGCTCTGACCGATAAGCGGCCCAAAGTAGGGCAACAATTTCTTGTTTTTGCCGGCTCAAATATTTGTCGTTTGCGGACATTTTCCGATGGCCATCCAGCGAATAGCTTGCCCCGCGGGTCATTAATTATTCAGGTGCGTCGCTTGTCAAGGGGCTTTTCGGAGTTCGGCAATATTTGATGAACTGAAACAAAAGATGGCAAAATCTAAATTATCCGGGGATTTTAGCTGATATGGCCAAGTTTGCAAAAGAAATCACCCTGAAATATCGGAAGAGCTTTCTCTTCCGGAGGGGCCTCGGCTTTTATAATTGGATTAATTTCTTTTCAAAATCCATTCTGAATTCTCATTATATTTTCAAATATCCCGGCGAGACCTTCAAGCAAATTTATGTTTTGGGAAATCAAGCCCTGCCCCTCGTTATCTTTTCTTCAGTATTTGTGAGCATGGCGCTAGCCCTGGAATGGGCAACCGAGTTGGCCCCGTTCGGCGCTAAAACTGCCATGGGCAGCATTATCTCAGTGGCCATCATCCGGGAAATTGGCCCTATCGTTGTCGGGCTTATACTGGCTGGCAGAACCGGTGCCCGGATTTCTTCGGAAATCGGAAATATGGTGCTTACCGAACAAATTGATGCATTGCGAGCTTTCGGCACCGATCCAATCAAACGTCTGATTGTCCCTCGTGTTTTTGCTTCACTACTGGTGATGTCGCCTTTAACAATTATTGCCGATGTGATGGGAATTATCGCCGGCTGGTTTGCTGTTGTTTTGTGGCAAGGGGTGGACCCGAAATTTTTCTGGTTGGCTGCCCGTGATGTCTTGTTTGTTGGGGATTTGTTGGTGGGCATTATTAAGCCCATTTTCTATGGCCTTTTCATTGGCATAAATAGCGCCTATTTAGGGTATACAACTCATGGCGGGGCAGAGGAGTTGGGGCAATCCACAACTAAAACGGTGGTGACTAACTCAATAGGCATCCTGATATTGGATTTCCTCCTAACCAAAATTCTGCTCTCTGTAATAGGGGTGAGGCATTGATCGAGTTCCGGAATGTTACAAAAATACTAAACCAGCGTAAGGTGCTGGACGATTTGACCTTTAAGCTGAACCAAAATGAAACTGTTTTATTGGTGGGCAGCAGCGGAGCCGGTAAGACCACCATATTAAAATTGATTTTGCGATTAATCTGGCCAACAAGCGGCACAATAAAGGTCTTTGAGAAAGATATTTCGGATATTTCTGAAAACGAAATGAATAATATCCGGTTTAAGTGCGGGTTGGTCTTTCAGGACGGCGCATTGTTCGATTCTCTCACAATTGGGGAAAACGTCGGTTTTTTTCTCAGAGAGAATCTAAGGCTCTCCGACAAAAAAGTAAAGCAGCGGGTGGAGGAAATTATGAGCCTATTGGGAATGGAAAATTTCTTGAACTATTATCCGGCAGAACTGAGCGGTGGAATGAAAAAGCGGGTAGCCATTGCCCGGGCTATTGCTGCTAATCCTCAAATTTTGCTTTACGACGAACCCACTGCTGGGCTGGATCCGGTGACATCCAAAAGGGTGGTGGATTTAATTTATGCTCTTCAAAAAAGTCTGAATCACACTGCCCTTATTGTTACACACATCATTCAACATTTTAATACAATCGGAGATCGCTTGCTGATGTTGAAATCCGGTACAATTGTTTACGATGGGAAGGTAGATATGGCGATATTTGACAAATTTGAAGATGAAAATGAGGTCGTTATCAGTAAAAAATTAATTGAGGGTGCAAATGGAGATTTCAAATAAAAACCGAACGGTGAAAGTCGGTGTTGTCTCTCTTATTGTTTTGGCCCTGTTTCTGATACTTTTTATTTTTTACACAGTTGGTACCTACCAAGAGTTATTTAGTCCGACGGAAACCTATTATATCTTTTTACCCAATGTGCAGGGATTGGAACCTGGTGCTCTCGTTACCATTGCCGGGATGAAAGCCGGCGTTGTCGGGTATCTAAAAATTGTACAAAGGAAGGGAGAACCGGGTATTGTGACCCAATTGAAAATTAAAGATAAGTATGCGGACCTAATCAAAAAAACCTCTTTTGCAAGCATAAAGACAATGGGAGTTTTGGGGAACAAATACGTCGATATTTCCCTGGGGAGAGCAACTGACACCACTTTGGTTCCGAATTCATTTGTCGCAACCAGAAGCTCAATAAATCTTGAGGATATTGCCCGGCAAGCCTCACAGGCCGTGGAACAACTGAATACGATTGCCCGGGATGTTATGAACGGCAAGGGAACTTTGGGCATGTTGTTGCGAGATCAGAAAATGGGGGATGATCTTAGGAGTGTGATTTCGGAGGTGAAATATATTACCAATCGTATATCGCAGGGAGAAGGAAACGCCGGCAGGTTTTTGCAGGATACAGCAATGTTTCATAACTTTAATCAGACTTTTTACAATATGAATGAAATTAGCAGCAAGATCCGGCGGGGCGAAGGTATGTTCGGTCGGTTGATTTCTGACACAACCCTTTATGGTAAGTTGCTTGCTATTTCGGCCCGAACCGACGCGCTTTTGTCAAGATTGGAAACAACACGCGGAACTGCTGGTGAGCTGGTCAATAATAAGGAGCTGTACCAGAATCTCTTAAATGTTACAAATTCACTGAATGAATTGGTGGAAGATATTAAGAAGAATCCCAAAAAGTATATGCATATAAGTGTCTTCTAATTTATGTTTACAAACAAGTGAACTGTGATTTATTGATCATAGATTGGTCAAATTTTCAAGGATAGCGATTTTGAAAAGATCATGGCAGAGAATTCGAACTGCTAAATTCAAGGAAGATGATGCTTGGGGGTCAATAGCTTGGAGATGAAAGCAAATTTCATCAAATCTTCATTTTGAGAAATTAACGTTTTGCAGCTTAAAGGTCAATTTCGCTTCAGGGGAGATCAAAATGATTTGCTCAATTTTAAGCGATAAGGTTTTTTGAGATCAATTTTTGAGGAACAGAAAGAATGTTTGGTTGATTTTTAAATATAGCTTAGTAGAAAATATGTAGTTTTGAAACCGCGCATTTAACCATCAAAGAAAGGGAGGAGGAGATGGGAAAAGCGGTCCTCATTATTTCCGTCATTTCTTTTTTCATACTAAATTATTCCTGTAGTTCAAAAAAGGGGGCTGTTCCAAGCCTGGAAGAAACCGGCTATCCTACACTTTTCACCGCCAGGCAAATACCTGCAACGCAAGCCGACACCTTGAACATTTCACCCTATCGTATTCAGTTTCCCGAAGGTGAATTCAATTCGCCGGTTAAATTTGAGATTTTAACCGGGGATCCGGCTAATTTCAGGGCAAAAGCACCGGCCGGAAATTTGCCCATACTTGCTTTCGCATTTCGCGCTACAAACCTTGGGACGAACGAACCCATAGAGAAACTAACTGAACCGATCACAATTACCGTAAACGACTCTAATATCGTTGCCAAAAGCAATTTTTTCAACATTACACAAAATGGGCAGTTTATAGCTGATTCTACCGGCTTAAAAGTTAAACCGGGCGAAATATCAAAACCGATTTCTTCGCTCAAAGAGGGATGGGTTATTTGCTCGCCGGGAATTGCATATTAAGAGTTGAAATGAATTTGAATATTGCAACCTCACTTGCCGCCCATAGCGGTAAGTAGCATAATAGAGATTTGACCAATGTGTTATTCAAAAAGAAAAGAAAAACATTTAATTACCCAATATTTCAATGAATACGATTCTACAATCAGTAACCTTCCCGTAAATACTATTTATTCCTATAGATCCGTTATAGATTTTCTTGTACCGGTGAGGGCGCCGGAGGTAATTCTTAAAACCGAAAGCGAGAATTAGTTTTTCGGATATTAATCGCTTGGCGATTTCCGTACTGTCATGACCGGAATTTATTGCTTAAATGTCTGATTGGAATCCCGCTTTAAGCAGATTTGCAGCGGCCATGTTAAGTTCGCATATTTCAGTTCGGATTAAAATGAGGAGAAAAACCACTGGTCAGATAGAATTCCATTAATCAGGAGCTTGGGGTAGAAGTAAAATACGGGAGGCCCAAATGCGCGTACTTTTAATCGATCCACCCACTAAAAATTATTATAGCGAGGTCGGCCTGAATCTGATGCCACTTGGTATCGGATATCTGGCAGCCATGCTTGAACAAGCCGGACACTCGGTATCTGTCACAGATTATCAAACAGAATCAATTGATGAAAAGAAAATCAAATTCAAGGATTTTGATCTGGTCGGTATTTCTAGCGATACGCCTCGTTTTAATTCTGCAGTTCAAATCGGTCAGAAAGCGAGGTCCGAAGGCGCCAAAGTAGTTTTCGGAGGTTACCATACGTCGTTCTTGGACGAGGAGCCCTTTACAAAAGGAGCGGCCGATTTTGTTATCAAAGGCGAAGGAGAGCATACTCTGGTCAATCTAGTCGACATGCTGGAACATGGGGGCGACTTGAGCAGAATAAAAGGACTTGCGTATAAACCTAACGGATTACTGCATCGTAACGAACCAGCAGAACTCATCAAAAATCTTGATGAGCTCCCCATTCCCAAGAGAGAATTGTTTGAAGCAGATCATTACCTGTCCACTTTCGAAGGCCGAAGAATGGCGACCATAGTAACCAGCCGCGGCTGCCCCTACGATTGCTATTTTTGCGCTAGCAGCAGACTGGCGGGCCTGAAATGGAGGACCCGGTCACTGGACTCGGTTTTCTCCGAATTGGATTATCTTCTTCGGAATGGTCATTCCTCCTTTATTTTTATTGATGATAATTTCACACTGAATTACCGCCGCACCATTGATTTTTGCGATGAAGTTATTTCCCGGAAATGGGATATCCGGTGGTGGTGCTTTTCAAGGGTCGATACGCTGGTAAGGCATCCGGAAATGGTCAAAAAAATGGCCGATGCCGGCGCCAGCACGGTTTTCCTGGGCCTGGAAAGCGCTGACCAGGATATCCTCAATAATTATCAAAAGCGGATCACGTTGGAGCAACAGGAGCAGGCAGTCAAATTATTAAGAGAAAACAATATAAGAATTTATGGTAGCTTCATACTTGGGGAGCTGCATGAGAATTCCAAAATGGTAAAGAAAACAATAAGACTTGCGATAAGACTAAAGCCGGAAACATGTCAATTCTCATTGCTCACTCCTTACCCTGGCTCTCGTCTTTTTCAGCAGCTGGATAAATCTCAACAACTAACAACCCGGGACTGGGATCTGTACGACGGCCTGCACCTGGTGTTTAAAAATCCCAACTTTCAGGTCAACCATTTGGAAAGGTTGGTAAGGACGGCTTATAGGCGATACTATATGAGACTCTCCAACATTATAAAAGCGCTTAAGGAGGTAGTAATCAGGCCGACCCAGATCAAAAAACTCGTCGATTATATTCGCACCATTGTTTTTATTTCCAGGCTAATCAATCATAGTAAATCATAAACCAAATTGGGAGGTTATAATGAAACAGTCCTTGGATTTCAGCAGCTTGTGGCAATCGATGTCAACCGGAGTTTTGGACATTGCTGTGCGGTCGCAGGCATTTCGGCAGTGGGCATTAAAAAAAGGAGAGCGGGGATTCCACAATTTTTTCCTCGTCGAAAATGAGGAGGATCTCCCGGTAAAAGTTCAGGAAATGCGCTACCGGGCGCTAACGAACCTGCTTCACACAGTGAACAATGCGCTAGCCGATGGCAGGATTTCTCCGCAGGTAAGAAAGAACATTATTAAGAATTTTATTGGAAAAGTAATTTTGGGCGAACATGAACGCCAACAACCTTTTCGGGAAGAATTCGGATTCAACCCGCCTTCTTTCTTGACAATAAGCCCCACCAAGAAATGCAATTTGGCTTGCAAGGGTTGCTATGCCGCCAGTTCTGTAAAAAATGATAACACCTTGTCCTATAATATTTTTCAAAAAATTATCGACGAAAAACGGCAGATTTGGGGATCCCATTTTACTGTCATTTCCGGCGGTGAGCCTTTGATGTACAGCAGTGATGGAAAAGACCTGTTTGACATCCTGAAAACCAATAATGACAACTATTTTATGATGTACACCAACTCAACGCTAATCGACAGAGATATGGCCAAAAGAATGGCTGAGGTTGGCAATCTCACCCCAGCCATATCAGTTGAGGGATGGGAAAAAGAAACGGATTACAGGCGCGGCAAGGGCGTTTATCGCAAAATCCAGGAAGCAATGGACAACCTGCGGGCCGAAGGTGTGCCATTTGGTATATCGGTAACGGCAACCAAAGACAATGCCGAAACGGTCCTCTCCGAGGATTTTATGGACTACTATTTCAACCAGAAGGGGGCCATATACGGGTGGATTTTCCAATACATGCCCATTGGCCGGAGCTTTACCATCGATATGATGGTAACCCCCGAGCAGCGGCGATGGATGCTGGAACAGGAATTGGAAATGATATACAATAAAAATTTATTCCTGATCGATTTCTGGAATGGCGGCCCCATGTCGCTCGGCTGCATTGGAGCAGCGCGCTCCGGCGGTTACTTTTACATTGACTGGAATGGCAATGTGGCGCCATGCGTATTTTTTCCTTACCATATCGCAAATATTTATGATCTTTATGAAAGTGGCGACAACCTCACTTCCGTGATTAAATCAAAATATTTTAAATCCATACGCTCCTGGCAAGATGCTTATACTAATAGAAAAAATGGGCATGATGTGAAAAATCTGTTCCGACCGTGCCCCATCCGCGACCATTATAAATTTGCTCACAAGACTATCAAGCGTTTCGAGGCCAAACCCATGGACCCAGATGCGGCTCGGGCAATTGAAGATCCGGAGTATTTTGAAAAATTAACCGACTACGATAACAAAATCGGCAAGCTTCTGGATCCCATGTGGAATGATGGCTTTGCGCATCGTGTTAAGCACTAGTCCGCTGAAAAAACGGCCCGTTGAACAACGGGATACTCATACTATCAGGACTTGAGGGCGTCTATCATTTCGCTTCACGATGTTTGGCAGGAAAGCCTTTCTATAAAATTTTCGATATGTAGAACATCGCTCTGGCCGGCCCGAATTGAGGGCCGGCTTTTGGGTTTTATACCTGTGCGGGGACTAACACGCCGGCCTCATTGAAGTCGGATGTGCGGCTTCATGAACAAATTTATTCAATTCTCTCCACTGGCTGTGGCCAACATAGATATTCCGCTACCATCCTCCGGGGCTGGTATCCTGGCCCGCTATCTCTATGGGAATCATCTTTTCAACAAACATTTTTGAAACAGGCTTTTCCGCTTGTCAGCCTTCATTATCCCTTCATTTTGATATATTTTATTGTTTAAGCAAAACTGAGGAAACGATGAACAAATATTTTGGGTTAATTATATTTTTTATTCCAATATTCTTTGCCGGTTTATCGGCGCAAGATAGCCAGGCCACGCTGCCAGCTTCGGTGCACACAATTGCCGAAAGCTGCGAGGATATTATTGATCTGTACGTGCAAAACAATTGGGTGGGGGCATCCATGCTGCTGGGTAAAATAAACCAGGCGGAAAATGATACAAAAGGAGTATTTGTAAAGGATCAGATGCCCCAATTTTCGCTGAATGAATTCGAATATTTCATTTTTCGCTTAAACGAGCTCACCAATCAGAAGGCCGAACCGCTTCTTGCGGCATTAACCGCAAATCAGGTTACCGCTATTTTGATGGAATTGGAAGTTCATTACGCACGCTCTGCCCCGATTGAAATTTCCCTCATGGATTATTATGGGCGCGAGATAGTTTTGCTAAGCAAGCTGCCCAAAAATTACGGACTGCTAAATACCAGAATAAACCAATTGCAGGATGCCTGGACGAAAATAAAACCGGTAGTTGACGAGCATGGTGGCACCCCTGTGTCGTTAAAAGTAGATGACACTATGGCTATTCTGGCAAAACATCCGGCGCCCGCACGGATTGCAGAAGAAGGGAACCGGATTCTGGATTTAGTGGACGAACTGGAAGGGCTTTTTTCGAAATGAATTCAAAAAGGAAAATCAATTACTGTGTAATTACATAATTTCCCTAACGGAGTTAAAAATGAAACCGCTGCCACTTATCGTAATTTTTATCATAGCTTTCTCATTCCCAATATTGAATGGCTGTAATAAAGAGAAACCAAAAGCCGTGCTGTCTCCCTTCGAGAAGCTCGCTAAAATTAATCTAGCCGATGCCCAGACCTTGGCGCTAAAACAAACTCAGGGTAAAGTACTAAACGGCAGGCTGGAGTTGGAGAATGGCCTTTTGGCGTACTCCTTTTTCATAGAAACACCTGGTGGCCGGCAGATGGAGGTCATGGTAAATGCCCTGGACGGCACTATTATTTCCGTGCAGGGAGTTGGAAGGAGACCGCAATTAAGCGGACTTGCGGGACCTGCCGCACCGGGGATTCAAAGAGAAGAGACGCTTGAAGAGTATCAGTATAACAGGAAAGATATCGCATATACGTCACATGTGGAAATTGGGGATGAACACGGCTGGATCGGCTCGCTCCCCGTAGATGCTACTACCCAGAGCAAAGGCAGGCCTGTTATCGACCAACACCAGGCGGAAACTGCAGCCGGTAAAATTGTAGGAGGACAAATCCGCCAAATAGCGCTCAAAAATATGCATGGGTATTTGGTGTACGATATTTCAGATTTCTATGAAAACACGAGTTATGAGGTAATTGTGGATGCGGGGAACGGCGAGGTTCTTACAATTAGCACAAACTGAATCCGATTATCACGCAATGCGAAAATTCAATGAAAATTCTTTTCAGAAAATCGGCATGTTTACTTTATGATTCCCCTGCCATATTATTCCGCCATAGAAAACCTGATATGGTCGCTGGGGATCAATTTCCAATAGCTGTCTAAAGCCCCGATTAATGTTTTCCTAAAACGGTGCCTGATTTAAAAGATGGATTAAACGACTCAAAGGAAAAGCGATAAATGGAAAATGAAAGACAATCATCAAATACTCCATCCCGACCGGACGCACAAGGCGCCGGCGTTTCCACCCAGGAAGCAGAGAATAGCAAAATGGAGCCCCGCCGCAAGGCATGGTATTTCCAGAAAAAAGTACTGATTCCGATCGCTCTTTTAATTATTGCCGGTCTGGCGGTTTTCTGGTACTGGGACACCTACCTGAGGGGATATGTCTCCACAGATGACGCGTATATTGCGGGGAACCGGGTGGCAATAAGCTCAAAAATGTTGGGCCGCATAACCGAGCTGACTGTGGATGAAGGTGATACGGTCAGAAAGGACCAGTTTCTGGCCCAATTGGATACCAGCGACTTGCATGCGCAAAGGATGCAGGCAGCATCAAATTTGAAATACGCCCAGGAAAATTCTACCCTGATGCAGGTGAACCTGAGCCTGGCACAAGAGGATTTCAATCGTGCGGAGGTACAATATAAAAGCAAAATAATTCCGCAGGAACAGTACGATCATGCCAGGCAAGCGCTGGATCGTGCCCGGGCGCAGTACAACGTGGCCCTGGCTCAGATAAAGACAGCCAAATCGCAAATCATAATTGTCGAAACCAATTTGGCCAATGCCCACATAACAGCACCGTTTTCAGGAATAATCGCAAAGCGGTGGGTGATGGCCGGAGATGTTGTTCAACCGGCACAGCCGATATTTACTGTCTATGATACCAAAAATATCTGGGTGGAGGCCAATTTTGATGAGACAAAAATTTCTTCAATTCGCCTAAACGATCCTGTTCAAATCTCGGTAGATGCATATTCCGCCCAAAAATTTGAGGGGCATGTATACCAGATTGGCGCCGCGGCTGCTTCACAATTTTCGTTGATACCGCCGAATAACGCTTCGGGAAATTTTACAAAAGTTGCCCAGCGGGTACCATTCAAAATTTCAATAAAACAGGTAAATTCAGGTTCATCGGATTCCCCGTCCTCGCTTCTTCCGGGAATGTCGGTAACTGTCAAAGTCCGGGTCGCAGGTGAATAAGATGGCAGGCAGCCGGTTAACAAACTTTCATGAACGTCTTGCCGCCCAGATTCCTCTGTTGAATCCCAAATCTGATGTTTACCGCTGGCTCGTTCTTTCTTCGGTTATGATAGGTACCTTCATGGCTGTGCTGGATGCCACAATTGTCAATGTGGCACTGCCCAAACTTATGGCCGCCTTCGGCGTGCCGGTTTACACCGTAGAGTGGGTTCTGACCGCGTACCTCCTGATTTTCGGTGTAATGCTGCCTTCGTCCGGCTGGTTCGCAGACCATATTGGGTATAAGAAAATCTTTCTTACTTCCCTATTCCTGTTTACGGCCGGCTCTTTTTTGTGCAGCCTCTCGTGGAGTTTCAACATTCTCATCGCTTTCCGGGTAATTCAGGGCGCCGGAGCCGGCTTGTTGATGCCGGTGGGCATGGCCATTATTACCCGCGAATTTCCTCCCGAAAAGAGGGGGATTGCGCTGGGGTTCTGGGCGGTTTCGGCCTCGGCATCCGTTTCATTGGGTCCGACAATTGGCGGCTATCTCATTGACCATTTTTCATGGCACACCATTTTTGACGTTAATGTCCCGGTGGGTATTTTCGGAATAATAGCATCCTTTATTATTTTGCGCGAATACAAATCCGAAGACACGCGCTCATTTGACATAATTGGTTTTCTTTCCCTGGCTGCCGGACTTACCGCGCTGCTGCTTGCTTTATCAAACGGAAATTCCGACTGGAATACCGGTGGCTGGACATCAAGTTTCATACTGGTTTCATTTGCTGTTTCGTTGGTTGGGTTTACTATTTTTTTCATTGCAGAATTTTCCGTCAAACACCCGCTGATTGAATTGCAGCTCTTTAAGAACTTTAATTTTACAATGAGCAACCTGGTTCTATTTATTTTCGGATTAGGGATGTTCGGCAGCAATTTCCTGCTGCCCATCTATTTACAAAACTCGTTGGGCTACACGCCGTTGCAGGCCGGCCAGGTTTTCCTGCCGGTGGGAATAATCCTGGGTATTACTTCCCCGCTTGCCGGCATTTTCTCGGACAAAGTCAGCGCAAAAATTCCCCCAATTATCGGACTCGGATTACTGGCACTTACATTCTACCAGTTCAGTTTTCTTTCGCTGTTTTCCGAAAAATCCCAGGTTATGTTGCCGCTATATATTCGAGGCGTGGCAATGGGGCTCATATTTTCGCCGTTGACCACTATTTCAATTGCAGATATATCGAACCAGAAAATGGCGCAAGCTTCCGGGCTGATAAATGTAATCCGCCAAATTGGCGGGAGTTTTGGGGTCGCGATTTTTGGAACCATACTCACGCAAAGGACAATTTACCATGCGACCATTTACGGAGAGCAGGTAAATCAATATTCCGAAGCCTTTAAAACGACAATTATGGGCCTCCGGCATTTTGCACAACATGCCGTGGGCGGAACCATTTCCGAGGCCGCAAGTCGTGCACAGGTTCTGCTGGGATCTTTCATTCAGCAGCAGGCATTTATTTCCGCCGTGGACGACGTTTTCCTGATCGCGGGATTCATTTTGCTTGCCAGCCTGATACCGGTATTTTTCCTGCACGGCCGGAAAAAGTCGCGTAGTTCGGGCTCATTTTCTGTTGAATAAATACTGTAACAAGAGGTTCTTATGAAATTCCGCCAGATCTACACACCATTCTTCATTTTGCTAACTGCCGGAGCAGCAATTGCCCAAACGCCGGTTCAGGACTCTCTTTCCGTACAAGAAGCCGTTCGCATCGCAATCCGAAACAATCCGGCGATAATGAAAGCGGCTGATGATATTAATGCTACCGAAGCCGGCGTTAAACAAAGCCGCAGTTCTTATTTCCCGGACATGAACGGATCAGCCTCGTATTCCCGGATAGGTCCGGTACAGGAATTAACCGTCCCCGGCCTGGGTTCCTTTTCGCTTTTTCCGGAAAACAATTATGACATAAGTCTGGGATTACAGCAAAATGTTTATGATTTTGGCAGAAGATCCGCAGGTGTTGAATTGGCAAAATCGGGAGTGAAACTCAGCCGGGACAATTTGGATGCTGTAAAATCGAGCCTTGCCTACCAGACGATCCAGACATTTTATACAATTCTGTTGCTGCAAGAAAATATCGCAGTCGTTGAAAACCAGATATTCGACTTGGAACAGCACCAAAAAATTGCCGAGAAAAGGGTTCAGACCGGATCGGCTACCGAATTTGATGTTTTGACAACCCGGGTAAGAGTGGCATCCGCACAGAGCGCAAAATTGGATATTGTTGATATGTTGAAAAAACAGAATATCCGTCTTCGCCAATTACTGGCGGTCTCAGATGATGCGCCGCTCCGCCTGAAAGGCGAATTTACGATTAATCCACCGCCGGATAGTGTCGGTCCGTTAATTTCGCTGGCTCTTAATCAGCGTCCTGAAATCCTACTGTCGAAGGATTCTGAATCTGCCGCCCGCATTCAATACAAATTGGCCTCCATGGGAAAGATGCCAATGATCAACATGAGCCTGAGTTACGGTTTCAAGAATGGTTACTTCCCGAATTTAAATGCCCTTAAGGCGAACTGGGTTGCCGGGATGCGCCTGCAGGTGCCTGTTTTTGAGGGATTCCGCACCCGCTATCGAAAGGAAGAATCACACGCGAGAGTTCGCGCCGCAATCCACCATCAGGACGACATGACCAATCTCGTTGTTTCCCAGGTGAAACAGGCTTTTTCGGAAGTACGGACCAGTAATGAAAAACTGAAGAATGCCGAGCTGCAGGTCCGGCAGGCAGAGCAGGCGCTCTCCATGGCCAAGGTTCGCTACCAGGCCGGTGTGATCACCAATCTTGACCTGTTGGATGCGGAAACGTCTAATGCACAGGCAAACCAAGTTTTTCTCCGGGCCAAATACGATTACGTGACAAGCCAATACCGGCTCGAACAGGCAACCGGAACACAGTTGTGGTAAGCGGAATAAACAAAAGGAAAAAATGGGAGTTGCTGATGAAACAAAATAATTCGAAAATTGAAAATGCATCGGAGTCCATAAAATCTCTGGTCGAAGAAATGGGAAACGGCGATGGGCTGGTCCGCCAGGAAGCCCGCCGCAAATTTGTCGGAATGGGCCGGCCGGCGATAGATTACCTGGCCGAGCTAATGGAATCCCCAAAAAATGTCCTGCGCTGGGAAGCGATAAAGGCAATGGAGCAAATTGCAGATCCGATTTCAGTCCCGCTTTTTCTGAATGCCCTGGAGGACGATGATGCGGACGTTCGCTGGATTGCTGCGGAAGGTCTCATCCGGCTGGGATCGGATTCCCTGAAACCATTATTGGAAGCGCTGGTCAATCAATCCACTTCGAAGTTGTTGCGGGATGGTGCCCACCACGTGCTGCATTATTTTAAGGAAGGCCGAAACAGAGATGATATCGAAGCGCTCTCAAGGGCACTGGCAGGAGAAGAGAATGAAGAACGAATTCCACTGATTGCTGAAAAACTGTTGAATCAAATCAAATAACGATATAAAAGTAACGTGTCTTGGAAAGCTCGGTTAGTAGACAATTTCATACTCTGCAGGGAGCTGTTTTCTTTTCTAAATTTTCTTGCATTACACATCGCTTTCGGTTAAATTTTTCGTTCATTAAAACAGGTTTATGTTCATTATGGCAAAGATTAAGGAAAAAGAAAAACAGAAGGCGAAGAAGGGCGAGCCGGAATCCCGCTTTCATTTTCCGCTTACGCGAACAAATTTCTTGATAATACTCTTAGGCGTTGTCGTCTTGATTGTGGGATACATATTAATGGCAATTCCGGATAATCCGGATGCTTTCATGACCCGAACCCTGTCGCCGATTCTGCTGGTGTTTTCTTATTTGATCATCATTCCAATCGGTCTTTTCTACCGGGAAAAAACAGAAAAACAGTAATACCGGGGCGCTTAGCTCAGCTGGTTCAGAGCGCCGCCCTTACAAGGCGGAGGTCACTGGTTCGAATCCAGTAGCGCCCACCAATTCCAAGAATTTTCAACTTTTCTTTTATAAATCGTCAACCGAATCTCACGTGCGGGGTAAACGCATTAGCCATCTCGGTGCCTTGCCCCACGACACCTAAAAAATTTTCTTTCCAAAACTTCCTTCCGCCTGTTCTTTTCGATATATTTCTTAAAAAAGGGGAATATGGTGAACATTGAAAAAATTGCTGAGCTCGTGAATAAAGGTTACCCGGAAAATTTCATTAAAGATGAAGCAATAGTAGAAGCAGTTAAAACGACCATAGACTTGCTGGACCGCGGTAAGGTCCGTGTCGCGGAAAAAAGGGAAAATGCCTGGATTGTAAACGAGTGGATAAAAAAGGCAATTCTTCTCTATTTCCGCTTTCAGGGTTTTTCGAGGATTGAAATCGGCCCGTTTGAGTATTATGACAAAATACCACTGAAAAAGGGCTTTGATGAACAGCAGGTTAGGGTTGTGCCTCCCGGGACCGCACGATACGGTTCTTTCATGGCGCCGGGGGTGGTGCTTATGCCCGGTTATGTCAATATCGGGGCTTATGTCGACAGTGGAACGATGATAGACACCCATGCAACGGTTGGTTCCTGCGCACAGGTGGGCAAACGCGTTCATTTGGCGGGAGCTGCCCGTATTGGTGGCGTGTTAGAGCCGCCGCAGGGTCGGCCGGTTATAGTTGAAGATGATGTGTTTGTGGGCTCGGCAGTATCCGTCATGGAGGGTGTTTGGGTTCGTAAAGAAGCGGTCTTAGGCGCTGGCGTCATTCTAACCGCCTCAACCCGTATCCTGGATGTTTCGGGACCTGAAACGATAGAATATAAAGGTACCGTTCCCGAAAGATCGGTGGTTATTCCTGGTACCTACACAAAAAGATTCCCCGCAGGTGAATATCAGGTGCAATGTGCATTGATTATTGGGAAAAGGAAGGAATCAACAGAAAAAAAAGTGACCCTAAACCAGGTCCTGAGAGATTTTAATGTCAATGTTTAAATTTGTTATTATTGATTTGAACTTTTGTTGAAGTGTCTGCGATTCGTTGTGAACAAAATGTGAGTTTATATGAATGCTTTCTTGGTGTATGTCTCCAAATACTACCATCCCTCAAAGATGCATCTTGTCATTTTCATATAAAATTCACATTGACACCTCTTTTATTGCTGACTTCTTAAGCTTATTTATAGTAGTTCACATTGTTATTATAATGATGGTTACTTTTTAAGATTCTATAAATTACTTTTATTTAATAAAATAATATTTCTCAATTCATGTCACTCAGGTTCTATTCCTTTTTATCTTCCTTTTTGGAATCCTTTCCATTTCCGGAAGAATAAGAATTCTTTCGTTGATAATCTGTAATATAAAAACCACTCCCTTTGAATATCATTCCCGTACCTCCCGAAATAGAAAGGGATGCTTTCCCCCTGCAAACAGGACATTCCAGTTCTTTACTGTATGATGTAATCGAACTGAACCGTTCGAATTCATAACCACATTCCTTACAATGATAATGATAGGTTGGCAATTTAATTCCTCCACAAAATATTACATAATTTTAGATGCCATTTGATACATAAAAGTTTCATAAGCTCCCGTAAATTATGAATTTTTTACAATATTATTTTATAAGTTCCGCCTTTAAAATTTTATCGAATATTTGTATTTTATCAACAACCTTCATTCCGGAAATTACCCGGCCAAATGCCGTATGTTTTCCATTCAAATGTGGTTGAGGTGTCTGTGTTATAAAAAATTGACTTCCCCCCGTATCCTTGCCAGCATGTGCGACGCCAACAACACCGCGGTCATAAAATATGTCGTTGTATTCACACGGGATGGTGTAACCCGGGCCGCCCCAGCCGTCGCCTCTTGGATCTCCTCCCTGAATAACAAAGCCGGGGATCACCCGGTGAAAATAGATATCGTTATAAAATTCTGAATTAACGAGCTGAATAAAATTAGCGACAGTTACCGGAGCTTTATCAGGATATAGAACAATTACAAAATCACCTTTGGTAGTTGTGAATTTAATTTTTGGTCTTGATTTTGGATCCACCGATGGAAAATTCCAGCGCGTCATCGACTGATTGGCAACAGCAGGCAGTTGATAGTCCTGCGAGGTAATGTGTTTGAGTGCTTCTCTAGCCGAATTATGAATTAACGGAAACGGATTGGCCAATTCTTGTTCCAGGAGCGGCACAGCTTTCCTGCTGTTTATGCTGTCCAAAGCTACCAAAATCTGCTGCATCGGCTCAATATCAACAGGAGCATGTAGTTTCTTATATGTAGAAATTAGTGCCGGCACGGTTGTGGTATCTTTGACTAAAGCCAGCTTACTGGCAATAATAGTTGTTACCGCGGGATCATTTAGCTGTAATTTTTCAATTAGCAAACCCAATGGAACGGTGGATTGATTAACCAAACCTTCAAACACCAAACTCACCTGCGCCATGTTGGGGACTTCCGCCATCTTTATCAACAAATTTGTAGAAGCCGGCGAATCAATCTCCTGCAGCACTTTTATGAGATAATAATTTTCCGGCCAGGAACTGCCGTCAATCGATTTTTTTATAATATCTAATACTTTCATCGAATCGATTTCGGCGAGCGATCCAAGCGCTATTCCTTTCTCTCTCCAATTATCAGTTCCTATGATGAAATCAGTCAACAATACTTCGGAAGCAGAATTATGATAATTAGCAGCAGCCTCCAAAGCAGCCTCTCTCACGTGTGCCTGGCGATCTTTTAAGCCCTGTTCAACCGTGTGCCACAAAGTGGGATATGCCAGTGTTCCCATCAATTTTAAATCGGCGTAACGGACGTACCATGCGGAATCCTGCATGGTTTCTTCAAGGGCGTTAACAAATTCAGGTGATTGGGCGGCAACCTGTATCTTTCTTGCTGATTCGGTATTTCTGTATTTATCGAACTGGTGAGATTGCATCAGCCCGACAATCGCATTCAAGGCCTTGAGATCGAAAAATCGGGTCATGGGATCGGCTTTATCCAAAGCCTGGTAAAGTTCTGCCAATGCTGCAGGCGATCCGATTCGGTACAGTGCATAAGCACACCGCCATCTAACATCGGGTTCTGTTGACATTTTAAGCTGGGCGACAAGGCTGTTTACCGCAGAAAATGGAGGGTAGCCCCGGTATGCGGAAATTCCACAAGCAACGGCTGCCGCTTTCACGAAGTCCGATTTCGTATCCTGGAGGTAATCCGTGAAACGTAAATAGGATTTGTCGGTACCAACTTTTCCCAAAGCTTCTAAAGACTGGAGACGAACGCTATCATTTGTTTCATAGCGCATGCCGTCCTCGATCAATTGTTCGATGTTTCGTGAAGGAAACTGCCCTAATGCAAAAGCTGCCGCTTCGCGAATTCTGAAATCTTCATCCGAAAGTTGATTTGCCACAAGCACTATCGTCGTGGAATCCTGCACCCTGCCGAGCGTTTCAACAGCTCTTAAGCGGATATCGGCATCCTTGCTGTTCAACAAATGAACAAATTTCCCATGATTAATATTCCTGGCATACTCCATCTTGCGCATTTCTTTATAAGCATCCTCTTTAGAGGAACTGCACGAAAGCAGAAGAAAGAACGGCAGAATTGCAAAAACCAAAAAACGCATTTGAAACCTCCGTTTGTAAAAAAATCGACCTGAAATATCCAAAAAATAAAGCTTTGAAGCAAGCAACTACCAGAAAATTCCGATAATCCCGAGCTTCCCAAAAGCATTTATTTTTTTGCGGAACTATCGTAATTATCATAAATATATGAAACCGGGTTGAGATAGTTTTAAGAGGAGTTTATTATAATTGGCACAGTAATTCGAAATACTGTGCTATTTTTTTGAAGTGCCATTGGATATCGATTTTACCTGCTCTTTGGGGAGTCGGGGTTTTATTTTAACATTATGAATAATTAAATTATTTTGCTACTTTGTTAAGCTTTAGGATTAACCGGAATGAAAACAACAACTATTTAAGGGGATAAGCATGAAGAAAATTTTCGTCTTTGCCGTGTTGCTGAATATACTCGTATTTGGCTGCGGAAAGAAACAGTCAAATGTAAAACTGGAAGAAGGGACAGCAGCATACCAGTTGGCAAAGGATATTTCAACCAAAACACCGTTTTATGATCCGGACAAAAACAACATTATCGTGTCCGCGACCGATTTTAACATCACAACCGGTGAGGTCTTCGAACAGATTCAGGCGAGTTACGGAAACCAGGCCAATCAGTTGAAGAATATGGACAGCACACGGATAAAGGAGATCATAAATAAGATTGCTGAAGATCTGGCGGATAAAAAAATATTGCTGACTGCTGCCGAAAAAACCAACATAGTCCTGCCACAAGCAGAATTGGACAGCGCCTTAAACGAACAGTATAAGCGAGCCGGTGGCGAAGAAAAATTTGCGGAGTTATTGACCAAAAATGGTGTGAAGCTGGATTTTGTCAAAGAACAAATACGAACCGGACTCACCATCCAGCAATATCTAAAAAATGCTCTGGCACAAGATACCGAAGTGACGGAAGATGAGATCAAAGAAGCTTATAACGAAGACAAAACCGCAACGGTAAGACATCTCCTGCTCAGCACACAGGGAAAAAGTGATTCGGCGAAACAGGAAATTTACAAAAAAATGGAAGATCTCCTGGCGCGTGCGAAAAAAGGCGAGAATTTTGAACAACTGGTGAAAAAGTATTCGGAAGACCCGGGCGTTAAGCAAAATGCCGGTTTGTATGAGAATTTTCCCCGCGGCCAGATGGTAAAGCCGTTTGAAGATGCTGCTTTCAGCGTCCCGGTAGGCCAATTCAGCGGAATCATTGAAACCCGCTATGGTTACCATATTTTAAAGGTGATTAACAGAAAAAAGGAAACACGTCCACTTGACGAAGTTCGGGACGAAATTAAGCAGAGGTTGGAACAAACAAAACAGCACGAAGCTTACATCGCACTGCTGGACAAGTTAAGAAGCGAAGCAGGCGAAGACCTGGCAAAATACTGATTTCTACTGCAATCTGGTAAATTCGATGTACTCGGCGCTTGGACGCTGCTTAGCTGATCGAAATCAGGATCAATAATTGTAACAATTTCAAAGACCGGTTCGGGAATTCATATTTATCCCGGACCGGTCTTTTATGATGAGCGTGGAGTTTCTATCAAGCCGCTCGGATATTTACCTTTTTGAAAGCAATAACCTTACTTCATAAGAACCATTTTCTTCATCATTTCAAAGACAGCAATTGATGGATTCTCCGGAACCACCATCAATCTGTAAAAATACAAACCGCTCGTGGATTCCCCGGCATTCCATTTGACTTCGTATCTGCCCGGTTTCATTTTCTGGTTCACGATGGTTTCCACCCTTTTTCCCAAAACGTCGTAAATCGTCATGGTTACGAAAGCGGTTTGCGATATTTCAAAGGAAATATTTGTCACCGGATTAAAAGGATTGGGGTAGTTTTGGGCCAGGCGGAAATCGCCCGGCAGAGCATTGTTGCTTGCAGTGATATTTGTAAACATTACACCATGAGGCCCCGGCGAGGAAGGCACCGAAGTGTGGCACACCATACAATCCCGCAGGATTCCGGCATAACCTTGCAATCTTATGTTCTGAAGATTGTCGTTCGCTTCTCGGGTGGGGAAGATGGCGTGCGGACTTCCGTGGCAGGCAGAGCAAAATAATGCGCCGTGGCCCTGCGATTGCCGGAAGAGAAGGCCGGGCTCTTCGGCAAAATTGCTCCCGTGGCAGGCGGCATCGCCACAACGGGGCTCCTCCAGCCAGGGTTCACGTCCGGCAGAGATCGATTGCGCAACCTGGCTCAGGCTTCCGTGGCAATCCTGGCAAATTAGGGGATTTGAAATCCCGGTTCGCATAACACCCCTAAGGCACTGTGTTGTCGGGCCTGGATGACACATGTAGCATGTTTCGATTGTGTTGGGCAGATTCAATTCCGCATGTTGGCGGTGCATCCGATAAGAAAATATTCCGGCTTCGCTCGTTCCGGTTGTTCCAAGCGCATTGTCTGCATGGCAGCTCGCGCAAAGATTTGGGCCGTTGATATTAAATCCGGCAACATTTTCATGTTGGTTCAAGATATCCTGCTCGGATGAGTGGCAGCCCGACTGGACACAGCCCATTTCATTGCTTACTGGTATAACGGCATCGGTGGTTGCCAGAATTGTGCTTCCGCCGGTCTCACGCGCTTCCAGATGAATGAGCTGGAACGGCTCTTCGTGGGTCAGGCTGGTATCGGGGTAGGGAGTCAACGGAATGCCCTCTGCCCGGAAGTAATTGCCATTAATATCCAGAGTTCCGGTCAGCCCTTTCCCGGTTAAGCCAATATTGTCCGGCAAGGGATTGGCCAGACCAAAAAGCTGCTGGGCATAGGTCCAGAAATCGGTTTTTCCAACAGAATACGTATTATATGGAATTGAATACGATATCTCGTATCCGGTAGTAACAACTTGCGGAAGCTGCCCCGGCATTTTCATTATTAATTGCGCATAGATGTTGTTGTAGGGAGGCAGCACCGCAATTTTAGAGAAATTCTTATTGGAGCAGTGCATTCCCAGGTCGTTCCAGCCAATTAATACGTAATCCTGCCCGCCCGCATTTTGAACCGGAAAGGATATGAAGATGATTAGAAGAAACAGAATCGCAAATAACTTGATGCTTTTCATTGAATTGCCCTCCTGTTTAGATGATTAATTCTCACTCCTTATTTTGATCGGGAAACAAATTCTATTTTAATGAAAAAGAATCTTACATAAGAGTCGGTACAATGAAAAGCCAATCGCAGTTGTTCTTTGAATTACAAACAGTTTCAAGAAAAAGGTTCCGGTTGCACCGTGGCGCATTTTGAACGCGTCGCAGCCACCAATCCGGAAACATCCGATTATGGCGGCAAAATCCAATATTTGGGTTCTATCTTGACCGCTGAATAACCAGCATGGATAAATCATCTTTTCCCGGCAGGCCGGACATAAATGTGCTGAGGTCTTTCATATACGAGCTTATCAGCAAAGCCGGACTTTTGTCGTACAGCGTACCTGCCAGCCTTGCGATGCGGTCTATTCCGTATTCTTCTTTTTCGTTCCACGATTCGGACAGTCCGTCAGTATAAAGGAAGAGTTTTTCACCGGGTGCCAAATTTATGTGTTTTGCGGTGTACTGTCCATTGCAAAACAACCCGATTGGAAGGCCGGTCGCTTCAATGCCAAGAACTTCTCCATCCCTGATCTGGAAAATGGGCGGGTGTCCGGCGTTGCAGATTTCTACCTCCCCGGTGGGACCGGTTTTTCCGCATACCAGAGTCGCATAATGGGTGGAAAGCGTGCTTTCACAAAAAAGAGAGTTCACTTTCTCCATCAACTGGCTTGCAGAGAGATCGAACGTTACCAGGCTGTGGAATATGGCATGAAGATGCGTCATCAACATAGAGGCCGAAACCCCTTTCCCGGAAACATCTCCCAAGATAAAAAATAGCTCACCATTATTGTTGCTCACCAGGTCGCAATAATCGCCGCTTACCGGGCCGGCCGGTTTATAGTGATATGAAACATCCCATATCCCGGTGGACATGTCTCTTTTGGGCAGCAGCGCGCCCTGTATTTGCGACGCCAGCACCAAATCCTGTTCGAGCGCACGTTGCTGATCAAAATTCAGGTGGTCGAGGCAGAAGCGCAGGAGCGGATCCACTGCCAAACGCTCCGGCTCAATTTCATCATGGCATGTTTCGCAAAGGCCGTAGGTTCCGTTATCCATTCTTTCCAACGCCAGATCTACTTCATTTAGAAGCCGGTGGAGATCGGGCATCTCTTTATTCCTGGCCAGCGCTTCATTCAGCTTGTGGCGTCTTTCGGTCAGTTGGGAGCGGATGGTGCTTTCGTTGAAATATTGCATTTTAGTACCCCCGTTTCTTCAAAATTATGAACAGTTCTGATCTGTGTCCCCACTATTTTTTCTGGATACCGGGGAATGAAAGACCGGCCAATTATTCTATCTCATATCGCATGATTGGCCTGGTTTCGGAACGCCTGAGGACCTCTTTAAAGCCGGCGCTCCTGAATGCGGATGCCAGGCCGGTGTATACAAACACATCCGGCACGCTCTCTTTTTTCGGCTCAACCGGATACCCCTCAATGATCCTGCCACCGTGTTCTTTTACATGCTCCCCGGCCGCATTTAAGAGTTTGATGGTTAGTCCCTGTTTCCGGTGTTTCTTATCGATGAAGAAACAGGTTACCGACCACACTGCTTTATCGTCCACTTTTTGCAGGATTCTCGATCTGTCAAGCCTCGGGTATTCTTCCCGCGGAGCAATTGCGCACCAGCCGACGGCATTGTTTTTATCGTACGCCAGGATACCCAGTGTCTTGCCGGCTTCAACCAGGTTTTTTATGGCAGTTTTGTTTCCACCGCCTTTCTGCTGCTCGAATTCCGGCCGGGTCAGGCGCCACCACATGCACCAGCATCCGCCGCATGCGCCTCTCTCGCCAAACAGTTGCTCGAAATCCTTCCAGTTCGTTTTGCCAAGAGGAGCAAATCTAAAATCTGGTTTTGGGTTGTCGGTGTGTATCATCGATTGCTTCCTCAAAATTGAAAATTAATAAAATTACGGGAAGAATCATAAAAAGTTTTTCTATTGGGCATGAATGAGAGAAATTGCTCCTTTGTTTAGATGGCATTTGGACACCATTATAAGAAGCCCCGGAAATATATCCGGGGCAATGCAAGATAGAGTTGTTTGAAAAAAGCGCCTTGCAGTCTAAATCATTTAAGGAGTGACGCGCAAGTTGGTCGGCGTCTGGGGCGGAGTTGTGTTTTGTGTTCCCGAAATGGTTATCCGGTAAGTGTGGCTGCCGGAAATGCTGGTTTCGAAGTAGAGAACGCCCGCGGTGTAGTTGGTTGCCACACCCTTGTAATCCCAAACCTGGATTCCCGGTTCGGTTGTTCTGGAAAATGTTGTGGAACTACCGCTGTTTTCATCTACAATATCGTAATTCGTGTAGGAATTCAGGCCGACGATAACATGCTTCACTGTCCCGGTACCGCTAACGGTATAGGTAACGGCACTATTGGTGACCTGGTTCTGTTTCGTGAAAAGAGCAACGTAGTTCGGCTGGTTCGCAGACTCTTTTTGAATCCAGACTCCCTGCATCACATTTCCAACCTCGATCAGGGAGGTGGCCGTCATCGAACTGTGGGAATTTGCATCGGCTGTTTGGAAAACATTGAGAAACTCATGCTCGTTAGCTGTTTGTTGGGGAATAACATCCACTTGCCAGCGGTGGGATTTTATTGCCAGCGGGCCTTGCCTGTTCAGCACATCATTGTCAAAACGAGCAACCCGGGTGACCTCAACCCGGCTGTTCGCCGGTAAAATGGTCCGGACGAATGCCACGCCATGCGCTACACCGCCGCCAGTGTAGCTGGCCGTCCCGCCGTCATTGTCCTGCTCACCGCCCAGGCTGTTGAGTTCTTTTATGAGAATGTTCGAACCTAAATATGCCGTGCCTATCCGGTCTGTTGTTCCGCTACCGGTAGATATATCTTCCGAGGAGGAGTAATTACCGGCTTCGGGCAGCCACGGAACATGATAGGTCCAATGTGGTGTGCTGGACCCACTGGTGCGATCGTACACTATCAGGAAATCGGAATCGGTCTGGGGATTGCTCCCCGGCATCCAGAGATATTCCCGGGTGTGCGAGAAGCCGGTGGCAAGCTGGCGGTCCAGGTTTATTCGCACATGATAAAAACTTCCGTCCCTTGCCGTCACCTGCTCGATCCCGCCCTGATCGTATGAACCCTGCCCGTTGAATACGCTCTGCAATTCGGACGGCTCATCAATTGAAGGATGCATCACGCTGTGGCCGCCATCGAAAATGACAGTGTTGTCTTTCGTCGCGCCGGGATAGTCATTCAAATTGCCGTAACCGCGATGGGCCACGTAACGGGTGTTTACCAGGGTTCCGAATTTGACGAGCCCAAATCCGTTGAAGTCATCCGGACCTTCGTGACCATCATAGGTGAAATGACTGGCGGTTATCGAAAACACTCCTTCGGCGTCGTTGTCGAAGCCGGTTCGGGCTAAAAAAATGCCCATGTTTTTCGACCACAGGGAATGCTGGAGTCCCAACTCCACCGCAGTTTTTGGCGCAACTGACCGTGCAAGTCCCAGATAGATCCATAGAATATCCTGCTGGTAGTGAGGCCATCCCACATCATATTGATCGATCAACTGCCGCAACAATCCAGCCTCATCTGCCATGCCCGATTTGACATAAATGCGAGGCAGGGTCAGCATCTGCTGTTGCATGGACAAATGCTCCAGCGAAGCATCGGTTGTTTGCGCGCCGCCCATTCTGACATAAGTATAATATTGGTTAAAATATTTATGCGGGTCCATAGCATAGGCCATGAATTTGCTGTAATTCTTTATCGCGTTCCCGCCCATCGTATTCTGTGTTACATAATCCTCGTTTGTGGCGGTCCGCCACCCATCGATGAGCAGCAGGTGGGTACGGGGGTGCCAGCTTGAATATCCGATCCACTCCGTCCAGCCGCCGCCATCGCCAGCTGCGAAATTATGCGCATCCAGGTAACCATAATTTAGCATTGTGCTGAAAAATGTATCAACGGCGTTGTCCGCAGCAGCATCTATCAGACCGTCCCCCCAGAAGGCGAGCGCGATATACCACGGGTAGCACCCCTCAAAATATTTGCTGCTGAACATTTGCTCCGGATTTGCGTTGGGATTGGCAATAGAAAAATTAAATACTTTGTGCGTAACGCGGCGATTCACCATCAGGTTGGCGATTTGCGATCTTTGCGCGCTTGTCATGTAATTGTAGGTCCAATCGTAAGTCAATGCCGCCACGTAGGAAAGCTCTTCGCCGGAATTCAACTGGCTGATCAGCCGCGAAATTGCCCGGTTCGCAAATTCATCCAGAGAAATGGGATAGTTGATACCCGGAACTGTTCCAACCGCTGCAATAAATGCCTGGTGCACCATTAATGCCCTTAGCGGATTGTGCCCCGCTTCCGAGATGATATTATCTTCATTATTCGTGCTCTGATTTGCCGCCCACGTTACGTGCGCCTGGTAGTCTGCGGCATATTCGCTCGACAGAATATTGCGGATTTCCGGCAGGCTTGCCTGGGTTAAGTGAAGCCTGGGGTGGCTGTGATTTGCCAGCGGACTTCCGGGCTGCGGGGTGTAGGCAAAAGCCGCAAGCGGAATCAGGAATAGAATGAACAGGTTTTTTAAAACGCTCTTCATGCTTAAAACATTTATCATTTTTGGCTCCTCCATGTTAAACTTCATTTCTTACTAATGAATCCCTTCTCTGGCATTTGTGCGCAGTGTTTCTCGAATGGATCGGTAGGGAAAGGCGTAACATAATTCATGTGCAATCCCTTTACAGAAAATCCATTTTCAAATTCAAACATCATGTTATTTCCCTTCAACATCAAATCCCTGTTTTAAAATGCGCAATTTCCATACCAAATGGCATGGCCAGGATTATTCGAGATGCCGGCGGTCGGGGTATTCAGAGCTTAATAAAGGAGCGAATTCTTCTAATCCAACCATTTTATTGTGCCAGCAATTTTGCAGAATGAGGCCGATTATTTCTAAGCGCCTGACAAGACGACAAAGTTGCCGAACATGTTTAGGACGATTTTCACTCACATCGTTCGGCAGGAGCGATTTAATGATATTCCGTAATGGTGAGCGTATTCCAAATCACCGGTTAAGGCGAATGGATTTTAATGGCCAAAACCGGGCTGCGAGAAAATTAGAGAAGAATTTTCGGCGGATTCAAAATAGTCAGTCAGCGCTCGATTAATTTCCTGCGGGTGTAATGTCAATGGTCGTCAGTCCCCCGATTTCGGATTCGAAATACAGGACGCCACTTTCCTTGTTTTCCTGAATTCCTTTATAGTCCCATAAACGGACATCCGTTTCCGGCTTTTTGTGAAGTATCTTCGCACCACTCGGACCATCGATTTTGATGTCGTAAGAAAATTCCGGTCGCAGACCAACGATTACATGTCTCACTTTGCCGATTCCATTCACAGAATACCGGATCGCCCCGCGTATCAATTCATACTGTTTATTGAATAGAACTGCAATATTTGGGCGGTCTTTCGCCTCGCTGGCAATCCATACTCCTTGCAGTGAGCTGCCGGCATCAATTGCCGAGCATTGTGCCATTGACGAGGTTGTGTTCGCATCGGCGGTCTGAAAAATGTTCAAAAACCGCTGCTCACGGCTATTTTCCACAGGCATAATATCGATCTGCCAGCGATGAGATTTGATGGCGAGATGGTGTTGGCGCTTCAGAACCTGCTTGTCCAGCGAAGCCACCCTCGAAATCTCTACTCTGGCGGTGGCGGGCAGAAGTGTCCTGGAGAAGCATACGCCGTGCGCGCCCAGTCCGGCGGTAAAATCCTGCTTGCCGCCATCGCTGTCCTTCTCGCCGCCGGTGCCGTTGAGGGATTTAATAACCATGCTTTTTCCCGTAAATCCTTCTCCCAGACGATCTTTTGTGCCTCTTCCGGTAGTGATGTTTTCACTCGATTTAAAATTGGTTACTGAGGGTTTCCAGGGCACGTGATAAATCCAATGGGGGCGGGAAGGCGCCTTGCAACGGTCGTAAACTACCAGAAAATCCGAGTCTGTTGACGGGTTATTCCCCGGCAGCCAGACGTATTCCCGGGTGTGAGAAACTGTGCTGTCCAGCTGGCGGTCGAAATTTACCCGCACATGGAAAAAGGCGTTGTCCAAAGAGGTTACCTGTTCAATTCCTCCCTGGTCAAAATTTCTTCTTTCATTTGATGCCTGCTTCAGGTCGGAAGGATTATTCAGCATTTTGTGATGAAGCCGGTGATCTCCTTCGAAGAAGACGGAATTTTCCCTATGAGCACCAGGATAATCTTCCAGGTTTCCGTAACCCCGGTGGGCGACCTCGCGGGTATTCACAAGCGCCCCGTATTTTACAAGGCCGAATCCGATTCGGTCGTCCGGCCCGTCGTGTCCGTCGTAAAGAAAGTGGCTGGCGGTAACGAAAAACACGCCGTCGGCTTGATTTTCAAAACCGGTGCGGGCAATAAAAACACCCAGGTTCCTGGACCACATCGACTTTTTAAAATTCAATTCCTCCGGAGATTTTGCGGGAACCGAACCTTCCATTCCCAAAAAAAACCACAGGCTGGGCAAGTCCTTATCTGGCCACCCCGCTTTATATTTTTTAATCACCCTTTTAACCAGACCCGCCTGGCCCATCAATCCCGATCTTGACAAAATGCCGGTTAATGTGAAAAACTGCTCGCGCATCGATCCGTGCTCAAGGGATGTTTCACTTGTTTCGGCGTCGCCCATTCGCAGGTAGGTGTAAAACTTATTTGCGTATTCAAAGGGGTCGACGGCGTAGGAGATGAAAGTCGGGTAATTTTTTATCGCATTTCCATCATCAAGGGTGTTCTTTGAGATAAAATCTTCGCCGGTGGCGGTGCGCCATCCATCCACCAGCAGCAGATGTGTGCGGGGGTGCCAGCTTGAATAACCAATCCATTCCGCCCAGCCGCCGGCGCCGTCCGCCACAAAATTTTGTGCATCCAGGTAACCGTAATTCAGCATGATGTCATAAAAGGTATCCACTGCACGGTCTGCTTGTTTGTCGATGAAACCGTCTCCCCAAAATGCCAGGGCGATGTACCAGGCGTAACAGCCCTCGAAATACTTGGAACTGAAAAGCTGGTCCGGTGTAAAGACGGGATTTGCAATCGAGTGATCAATGGCCTTGTTTGAAATGTTGCGCTCCAGCATCATATTCGCTATTTCCTGGCGTTGAGCCACGGTCATGAAGTTAAATGTCCAGTCGTATGTTAAAGCTGCCGCGTAGGAAAGCGTTTCTCCGTCCTTTAACTGATCGATGAGCCGCGATATTGCTCTCTCGGCATATGCCTCCAACGGAATCGGGTACCCAATGCCGTCCACCTTACCAATTGCCGCGATGAATGCCTGGTTAACCAGCAAAGCCCGCAAAGGATTGTGCCGGGAATCCGAAATCGTATTTCCCTTGCTGTCCACATCCTCATTTGCCGCCCAGGTTACAAGTTGCTGGTACTCCTTATTGAAATACTTTCCCAATTCCTGGCGGAAGGCCGGCAGGTTTTTTTGTGTGAGATGAAGCCTCGGATGTGAATGATTGGCGAGCGGGCTGTCCGGTTGCGGCGTAAATCCGAGCGCCAGCGCCGGCAATGACAGGAGGAATAATAATTTCGCCGCGAACCCGGCTTTGTTCCTTATTTTTGATTCCAAAATGTTCAATCCCGTTTTTGTATTAATTGGTTCATAAACGTTCTGTGTTTCCTGATCGGCAATATATGCGGGGCTTTTCTTCGCATTCAGACCATAGCCTGTTCGCCGCCCTTCATATGACTGACTCGCTCTCCAAATAAAAACTTCCCGCTTTATTCTCCTGCGGAGAAGAACTGAAACACACGAAAAGAGGGTATGTTCTTGAATGATTTACGAGACTTATTTTTTCCCTAATTGTTCCAGGCCTGCAGACGTTGCGGCCAGAAATTCGACCGGAATTTCGTGGGTTGTTCCACAACGGGGACAGCGCACTTTGTTTTGGCCGAAATCTGGCGGAATTTTCAGATTCAAACCGCAGGCACATGAAATGATTGCATAACCTGCCGTTTTGTGCAGGATGTCTTTGGCTTGTCGCAAGCTCTGCTGATGGTTGTGCTCCGCCGGCGCTGTTGGCTGACGAATTCCTTTTTCTTGCGATGACTTCAAGTCTCCGGAGCCTATTAATCCGGCATTGTGCTCCGCGCGAAATGCCTGTTCATACGCCGCCAGGGAAGAGCCTTTCGCCATACCACGCAGAATGCGGATGCGATCTTCGGTGGGCGGATGGGTGCTGAACAGCCCGGCAGCGCGCCCGGAAGCGGCCATCGGATTCACAATGTACATCGGCGCCAGTGTCCGGCTTTTGGAGAAATTCTTGCTCTGTCCGGCAGAGATTTTTTCCAGTGCCGATGCCAAACCTTCCGGGTAGCGGGTGAATTGCGCGGAGCTGGCATCCGCCAGGTATTCCCGGCGGCGGGAAGTAGCAAAGTAGAGAAGCTGCGCCAGCAACGGCGCCAAAATTGCCATGACAATGCTGACAATCAGGATGACAATAGCTGCCTGTCCGCCGCCGCTGTCCCGCGAGCGCCGGCGGGAGCCGGTGATGCTGCTGAACCAGAGCCCACGCATAAAAAGATCAGCCAAAATAACGATGGCGCCAACCGTGACCCCGGCAAGTGTCATAAACAGCGTGTCGCGGTTGGTAATGTGTCCGATTTCGTGCCCAATTACGCCCTGCAGCTCATCCCGGTTCAGCTTGGCCATCAGGCCGGTGGTAACCGCCACTGCTGCGCGTTCCGGCTTTAGCCCCACCGCAAATGCATTGGGGACGCTGGAATCGATGATATAGACTTTCGGCACGGCCGGCAGGCCTGCCGCAATTTTCATTTCCTCCACAATGTTGTAAAGCTGCGGTGCGTCTTTTTTGCTCACCTCGCGGGCGCCGGCAGTCGCCAACAGGATTTTTTCGCTGCCAGCCAGGCTGATCAGCAGCATGACAATCCAGACACCCATTGCGGCCAGAATGCCCCAAAAAAGGCCATCCGCCGGGTAAGCCGGTTGCAGATAGTACCCGATGCTGCCACCCAGTGCCGCCAGAACCAGCGTCATGATGACGATGAGCCAGACGGATTTTACTCTATTTTGGCGAATAACTTCCCACATGCTTAAGTCCCTGTCATTTCACGGTGCAAATTAAAATTTCACTTTTGGCACCTCGCGTTCGGCCGGGGTTTCGATCTCAAAGAAATCGGCCTGTTTAAACCCAAACATATTGGCCATCATATTGGTTGGGAAGCTCTCGATCCGGGTATTGAATTGCTGCACCTGGTCATTGTAAAACTGGCGGGCGAAACCCACCTTGTTTTCAGTGGACGTTAATTCCTCCTGTAGCGCCAGAAAATTCTGGTTGGCCTTCAAATCCGGGTAGTTTTCCACAACCATCAAAAAACGGCTGAGTGCGCTGTTGAGCTGCCCCTCGGCCTTTCCCTGCTCCGCCACACTCCCTGCCTGCACCGCCAGGTTGCGGGCCTTGGTGATTTCTTCCAGCGTCTCCCGCTCATGTTTCATATATCCCTTCGCGGTTTCCACCAGGTTGGGAATCAGGTCGTGCCGCCGTTTAAGCTGCACATCGATCTGAGACCAGGCATTCTTCACCTGGTTGCGCAGCCGCACCAGCCCGTTGTACATCCCGATTATCCAAATCACGAGCAATACAATAACGCCAAGCACAATCAAATAGGCCATTCTATTTCTCCTCTATATGATGTTCTTCCCGGAACAGCGATGAAAAAAAATTGCTTACCTTTTCCACGGCTTCGCCGGAAGCCTGGGAGCGGGCAATGGTGAGCAGCTCCCCTTTGTCCAGCCATAAACCGTTGTCCCGCGGGCAGATGTCCACTTCCACACTGGTGCCCGGGAAATCGCCCTTTTGCATTTTCCTGCGGCAGCGCGGGCAGCGCCGCTCTCCCTTCTGCGCAGAAGGAATATCGGAAAGATCAAGCGGTTTTTCTTTCATATCGAGCAGCAGCTCCAGCTCACCCTGGTCAAGCCAGATGCCGTGGCATGAAGGACAGTAGTCAACCTCCACTCCTTGGAATTCCAAAATCACCATCGACGATTTACAGACAGGACAGTCCACGTTCTTCTCCCGGTTCTTCCCCACTTAAATTCAGGGCAATTTAGTAAACCCCCGTAATATAAGACAGTCTTTTCTCAGAACAATTGTTAAGCCTCACCTGGAAGTGAAAAAATAATCGATAGTGTTATTTCGAATGAAGTGAGAAATCTTAAGACAACCGCAGGAAAAGATTCCTTGTCGCCAGCTCCTCGAAATGACCTTTTGTTTTTTGCGATTTAGATGAGAGACGACGAGCATTAGCGCTTGACCCGGAATCGCCCCTCATCCAGTAAATTCATTTCAAAATAGAAATATCCGGTACAGAAGAGTCTCGGCCCCTCACTCCTGCGCCGCCTCCGCCATTGCGGCGATATTTTGCGGCGGCACGTCAGGAAGCAGTGCCTCGTGGCTGGGACTCACAATGTAGCCGGGCCCGAGCAATTGCCTCACCCGGCGCACCGCCTCTTTTACTTCAGCCGGCGATGCATGTACCAGCAGATCCTGGGTGTCTATTCCACCCATGAAGGCAATCTGCCCCTTGAAATCCCGTGCCAGCGTGTCGGCGTCCATATTCCGGGCTTTGGCCTGCAAGGGGTGCAGGCAATTCACGCCTTCCTCAATTAGTTTGCCAATGATGCGATGTATCGATCCGCAGGAATGAAGAATCACCTGGCAGCCGTGATCGTGTGCCTGCCGGATAAACTTGCGAAACCAGGGCAGAATGAAATCATCGAACTGCTGCGGCGTGAGAAGCAGATCGATTTGCGTGCCGAAATCGTTTCCGAAAAAATAGCCGTCCACCAGATCGCCGGCGGCGCGGTAAAAACGCTCATTTGCTTCCAGGTAAAAACCGCATACCCGCGCGGTAATGGCGTGAATGATCACTGGGTTGGTGAACATTTTGACGAGGTAGTTTTCCATTCCGACCAAATCCATGACGTCATGGAAAAATGGCGCCCAGAAGCCGCTCGCCCGGTAGTAATCGCCGGCATTTTCCAGAACCGTCCGCACCTCGCCAAAATCCAGGTAATCGGGATTTGGCCAATCGAACTGCTCAACCTCCTCTACATTCTCGCAGGTAGCAAGCGGTCCCGCCTCCCCGAGCGATTTCTTGTGCTTCCATAGGTCGAAAATCCCCTTTCCGTCCGGGTGGCGGTAGGTGGTATCCATGTATTGCGGACAAATCCAACGGAAATCACTGCCCAGTTTTTGGTGAAGTTCCTCCTCGGTGGATGTCCCGAAATATTTATGGCAGATGGGCAGAGTGTCCCGGTGGGGATTTCCCAGCCAGAAACCGCAGCGGTCGGCAGCTTCCCCTCCAATGATTTTTTTGATCCGTTGACGGCTGTTCAAAATTTGCTCCTTGAAAGGAAGTATTAGCTATTTTTCAATAACGCTGCCAGCCGGGAAGTTCCTTCCCGGAGACTCTCAACCGGTGGGAGCAGACTGACTACCAGAAATTCATCCTTCTTAAAATTATAGAAATAACCGGGATGCAGATAGACATTTTTTTCTTCCAGCAGCCTGTAACTGGTTGTTTCGGCAGACTGCGCTCCGCGAAGTTGCACAACCGCATACCAGCCGCCCTCCCGTTTCAGAACACGGAAAGTGCCGGACTGTTTTCCGGTAATTTCCAGATATTTATAATTGTCGTTTGTGCGGGATTGGATCTGTTTTTGAATGGAATCCCGCAACCGAAACAGTTCCGGGGCGGCGTGCTGCACACTTGCGGAAACCGAAAGGAAGGTGTCTGCGATAAATTCCAGCCGGTGAATGGCATCTGAAACAAGCGACTGCGGTTCGTTGACCAGAATCCAGGCCAGTTTGAGCTGCGGCAGGCCCAGGATTTTTGAGAAGCCGTTCAGCACAAATGTAAGCACCGGCTGGTTGCCGGCAGCCGACAAGACAATCTGTTCGTTCGCAGATAAGCGGTAATCGGAGAAAACCTCGTCCACAATCAGCGCCAGTTGGTGTTCGGCGCAAATCTCATTTATGATCTCCAGCTCCCCGATTTTCAGATAGGAACCGGTGGGATTGTTGGGATTCACCACGACAACGGCACGGGTTTTAGTGCTGACACTCATTTGCAGCATTTCAAGATCGATCCGCCAACCGTGGTTTTCATCGTATTTCAGCGGATAGAAAATCGGTTTTACCGATTCCAGTGCGCTCAGCATCTCGAAAAGCGGGTAACCGGGGGCGGGAACCAGGATCTCGTCCCCTGGATCGGCAAGCAGTTTGAACAGATCGGCGTAGGCCTCGCTGGTGCTGGCAGTGAGGAAAATTGAATCGGTATCGGTTTCTTTCCCGCGCATTCTGTAGTAGGCGGCAACTGCTTCTCTTGCTTTCAACAGTCCCCGCGGAGAAGGTTCATAGCGCAGGGATTCTGTCTGCGACAGTGCACCCAAAATTTCCTGTTCGGGATATTTAAATCCGGCACGGGTTGGATTGGATTCGGTCAAATCCAGAATTATTTCACCGGCGCGTCGCTTTTCTTCCAGTATGCGCACCAGGCGGTTGGTTTCCTGATTCCAGTTTAAACGTGATGAGAACATTGATGAATAATATTTTTAACCACGAAATACACGAAAGACACAAAAAATGGTGCGGTCGCTCGCACAATGAAATTTCAACATCGGATTCTCCATCGTTGTTAAACCACCAATATCTGAGCAGCAAATGCGCGTCTGTGAAAGATCTGTGAGATTCCGTGGTAAGCTTCATGCAATCTCACATGGAAAGAAGCTCGCGCCATGGAATGGACAACTTCAGCCCGATCAGCTTTTCCTCGAATTCTGTTCTTTCCCGGTTGCTTTTCAGGCGGCCTTCTTTCTCCTCCAGCCAGCCGAAACTGCGGGCACGTTCCACAGCAACGTTGTTTTTCCCGGCGGCAACCGCCTGAATAATCTCCAGCTCCAGACGTGAAAAACTGATCGCATTCATGTGGTAATCATTGAATGCCTCCCACGCCGTGGGGCACCAGCGGCTGACGATTTCGTTGCCGATAATATTGGCGTAGCTGCGGATTTCGTACTGGGCGTTAATATCCATGCGCAGCCCCAGGAAATGAAGCAGGTTGTGCAAGTCGATTTTCCAGTAAGCTTCGGTGTAGGTGGATAGCGGCAGGTCTTTGCGCGCCTGTTCACGGGCGATCCCGGCTTCCAGCCGCTTGTTGTAAACCTGCCGCGCCAGTTGCTGCAGCTCTTTTTCTTTTCGGCTGAATTCTTCGCCTGTTTTTTCGTCGAGGAGCCCGGCGCTGCCCTGCCGGTTGCCGGTAGCCTGCAAACGCCATTCGCCCGGCAGCGTGACCTGGGCGGCGTCGATGGCCACTGAATAGCGAGTGGAATATTCGTTGACATTGGCGCTTCTGTGCCGTATCCACTGCCGCCAGCAATCCATGGGTACCCGAATGTGCAGCTTGATCTCGCACATTTCGAACGGTGTGGTGTGGCGATGCCGCATCAGGTAGCGGATCAGCCCCCGATCCTGGTGTACTTTCTTGGTTCCTTTGCCGTAGGAAACACGCGCCGCCTGCACGATGGACTCATCCGAACCCATGTAATCGATGACCCGGACAAAGCCGTCGTCCAGTACTTTGAATGGCTTACCCAAAATCTCATCCAGCGCTTCCACCGGTGTGCGGGTCAGTTTGCCGGAATTTTCGTCCATCATCAAATCCTTCAGCTTAATTTCGGTTGGAATATAGGAAAAGGGAAATTTTTATAAAAGCGAATTTTGAGAGGGGGAATGCCAAATTAATTTAATCACTGTACTATCTAAAAAACGTCAACACTCCCGCGGCAAGCATGGCGTAGAAAATGAATTTCTTTATCCGTTCTTCGGGAAGGGTTTTCATGATTTTCGTTCCCCAGTAGGCACCGATAATCATACCGGCGGAAACGATAAGTGCGATCGGGTAAAAAATATGTCCCAGGAAGGCATGTGTAATGGTGCCAAAGGAGGCGGTGACGAAGATCATGGAAAGCGCAGTTCCGACTGCCAGCTTTGGCGCCAGCATAACCCCCACTATAAGCACCGGCGTTTTTAGAAATCCGCCTCCAATCCCCAGCATTCCGCTGAAAAGTCCGGCGGTCATTCCAACCAATATTAATGCCGGAATGCTGAGCCTGTTGTTCCCCCGGCACGGGTCGCATTTTATGGTAGGCGGGATATGATTGAGCACCCGGAAGACACGGGCCACATAATTGTATGGCGAATCGGACGGAATCTTGAGCGTGAACATGAGGTACAGAACGACCAGCACAAACAGAATTTTCAAAGCAAAATCGGGAATCATTGTTGAGAAATTGGCTCCCGAGATCACCCCCAGGACGGAACCGGCTTCCATAATCATTCCGATTTTGAGATTGACGAATCCTTGCCGGAAATTGCGGATAGTGGCGACTAACGTAAACGGCACCATGGCAAACAGCATGGTGCCCGCTACATATTTCACCGGCAGGTCAAAGATCAGAATCAGGAATGGGATCAACAGCAGTCCGCCGCCCAGGCCTACCATGGCGCTGGCGGTGGAGGAAAGAATGGCTAACAGGAAAATGAGAACGTAATTCAAACGAAATCCAGGTTTCTCTCAAGACTAATAAGGATATTAAGGAAATCAGGCGAGTTGATCAAGAGATTTGTGTGATTGCGTAGCGCCTGGTACCCAAAGAGGGGCAATGCCACCTACCTGTTTATGATCGAATCACAGCCCGCTAAGCGCATTGTCCAGGTCGTTGATCAGATCGTCTGCAGATTCGATGCCCACCGACAGCCGCAGCAAGCCTTCCGTCACGCCGATAGCGGCCCGCTCTTCCGGGGTGAGATAAATATGGGATGTGGATGCGGGATGCGAAACCAGGCTGGCAACATCGCCAAGGCTGACTGTGAAAAGAATCAGCTCCAGCCTCTGCATGACCTTCTTAGCTGCCGCAAATCCACCTTTCACCTCGAAAGAGAGCATTCCGCTGAATTTCTTGAAATGCCGCTGATTAAATTCATACTGCGGGTTCGTCGGCAGTCCGGCGTAATTTACCTTCGCTACCGCGGTATGTTTTTCCAGGAATTGAGCAATTGCCATGGCATTGTCGCACTGCCGCTCCAGGCGAATTCCCATGGTGCGAATGCCCCGCACCAGCAGCCAGGCAATCATGGGCGAGATCACCCCACCGTGGTATTTTAAATATGGCTCAATTTTTTCCATCTCCTCCTTTGAGGCCACGACCACCCCGCCAGTGAGGTCGGAATGCCCGCCCAGGTACTTGGTGGCGCTGTGAAGCACCACATCCGCCCCGGCATCCAGCGGCAGGAAGATTGGCGGGGGCGTGAACGTATTGTCCACCAGGAGTTTGCATTTGTGCTGGTGTGCCAAAACTGCCCAACTGAAAATGTCGGAGCTGACCAGCGTGGGATTGGCCAGCGGCTCGGTATAGAGAATGCGGGTGTTGGGACGAATGCCGGCTTCCACCTGCTCCAGATCGGTGGGATCGACAAATGTGGTCTCCACGCCCAGCCGGGCAAAGTGATCCTGGAAGAGATGGAATGTTCCGCCGTAAATGAGCGATGAGGAAACGATATGATCGCCCGGTTTGCAGTAGGCCATTACCGCCGAGGAGATGGCGGACAGCCCGGTGCCAAAACTGAGTGCCGCCTCGCCGCCCTCCATATCGGCCATCACTGCATTCAGCACATCCACGGTTGGATTGCTGTAACGGCTGTAGATGAAGCCCGGTTTTTTCCCCACCAGGATGTCCGTGCCGCTTTCCACATCTTCGTATAGAAAGTTGCTGGTCTGGAATATGGGGGGATTGGGCGTGCGCACTTTCGAATAATCTATATCGCTGCCGCTGTGGACAAAGCGGGAGTTCAAATCCCATTTGGATAATTTCGGCATTTTATTTTCCTTTCATTTTATTCTTACTGAAGATTTGCCAAAAATCTCTCGCCAAGCCGCAAAGGCGCCAAGAAATTAATACAAAAAATCAATGCTAAGTTTTTCATGCTGAATAAATGTTTATCTGCGACGATTCTGCACCGCACTTCTCTCCTCCTCCCCTGGTGCATTGGGGGAGGAGGTTGCGGGAAAGGTCTATTTGGAGACTTATAACTCTGCGTACAGCTTGTCGATCTCGGATTTAAAACGCTTCTCCACCACGTTGCGTTTGATTTTCAGGCTGGGGGTCAGTTCGCCATTTTCAATGGTGAGCGGCTCAGGCAGTAACAAAAATTTCTTCACTTTTTCGTAACGGGCAAAGTCGGTCTGAAGCGCTTCGATCTTGTCCGCCATCATTTGTTGAACCTTCGGATCGCTGGCCAGCTTTTGATTGTCGCCGTCCGGTATCCCGTTTTCATCAGCCCATTTTTTCAAATGATCAAAATTGGGAATGATGATGGCGCTTATGAATTTGCGCTTGTCGCCAATCAGGCAGATATCGTCTATGTATTTGCTTAGTTTGAGGACATTCTCAATGGGCGCCGGCGCAATGTTCTTGCCCCCGGCGGTGACCAGAATGTTCTTCTTGCGGTCGGTGATGAAAAGGTAGTTGTCCTCGTCCAGATGGCCGATGTCGCCGGTGTGCAGCCATCCGTTTTTGTCAATTGCCTCACTGGTGAGCTCCGGTCTGTTGTAATATCCGCACATGACGGTTTTGCCCCGCACCAAAATTTCACCATCTGCATCTACTTTCACTTCCACGTGAGGGATCGTTTTACCGCACGAGCCGTATTTTGTTTTCCCGGGCGGGGTGAGCGCAATAATGAGATGGGTTTCGGTCATTCCGTATCCTTCAATGATTTGAAGCCCGATTGCCTCGAAGAATTTCAGGGTTTCGGTTGGCAGCGGCGCCCCGCCGGAGATGGGAAAGCGGAAACGGCCGCCCAGTTTCTTCTTGATCTTGCTGAAAACGACTTTGTCGGCCAGACGGTATTTTGCCGAAGTGAAAACATCCGAACGATTTTCGAATTTCTTGTCGTGATAGCGCCGCCCGGTTTTCAACGCCCAGTAGAACAGTTTCTTCTTCAGCCCGGAACCGGATTCCACTTGTTCAATCACGCTGCTGCTGATCTTTTCATAGAGCCTTGGCACGCTTACCATTACGGTCGGCCGCACCAACTGGATATTATCGACAACGGTGGTAATATCGGTTGCATAAGCGATGGTAGCGCCCCGATAAAGCGGGCACCAGTGCCCGCC
This sequence comes from uncultured Calditrichaceae bacterium, assembly GCA_964624795.1. Lineage (GTDB taxonomy): Bacteria > Calditrichota > Calditrichia > RBG-13-44-9 > RBG-13-44-9 > CAZUZS01. The sequence goes on along the minus strand of CAZUZS010000016.1, from coordinate 13,735 downwards.
CAATCTTTCGTAGAGGTGGCTGAGCGGCAGGAACGAAAGAAACACATCTTCCGGGTAGATTCCAAAAATCGCTTCGCTATCTACAATGTCGATCACAAATCCCTCGTGGTTTAGCATAACACCTTTGGGATTACCGGTGGTGCCGGATGTGTAAACCAGGCTGCAAATGGCTGCGGGATCAATTGCATCTACTGTTTGGCGATACAGGCCGGGGTTCGCCTGGCGGTGAGCCTCTCCCCGTTCCAGCAGTTCGGTGAACGAGGCCAACTCTTCCTGTGCAGAATCGATTTCTCCAAATGGGAAAATAAATTCCAGCTCCGGGCAGGTGGATTTGATTTGTGTGATTTTTTCATACTGAGTTTGGTCTTCCACAAAAATCGCCCGCACTCCGGCATCCTTCAAAATGTAGGCAATCTGGTTTGGCGGCAGTGTGTGGTAAATAGGCACCACAACCCCGCCCATCGAAAAAATAGCGAAATCGCTGATCGTCCATTCCGGGCGGTTGTAAGAAAGAATGGCAATTCGGTCTCCGGCCCGTAATCCCGAGGCGAGCAATCCGCGGGCGATCTTCTCAATCCGGTTTCCCAATTCACGGTAGGATATTTCCAGGTATTTGCCGTTTTCTTTGTAGAGCAGGGCGGGCTTGTCGGGGTAGCTTTCAATGCTGTTGAGCAGGATCTGAACGACACTCTGAAACATGATTCTTCCTTTCCAATAGATGTCTGCAGAATATACGAGATGGCAATATACTTTCCAATAGGGGAACGTAGATTTTGGCAAAGCCTTGCTCGTGGGCAGCGATATGTTGCAGCGAATGGGTGTCGGGTGATCTGCCGTTTCCACTTTGCGGAATGCGCAACTCCATTACTCGGGCGTTCCAATCTCGCAGTAATTACACTGCGGCTATTCACCCCAAATGCCATTCCCTGCAAAAATTAAATCCTTTGGAATAATTCTATTCTTTCTTTATATTTGCAGGCTAAAAAATTAGTACGAAGAGAAGGAGAGAATTTATGCCGGCAGAGACGCAAGATATAAAACAGTTCTTGGAAAATTCGGTCAATTTATACGAATCGGCCATGGTAGTGGCCCGCCGGGCACGGCAGATCAACGAAGAGCTTTTTCAGAAGAAAAGGGATCGCCAGATTCTGGAGGAACTGGAAGGAGAATTCGAAGAAGAATTCCTGAACACCGAAGAAGAGCGGGTGGAGGAGGAAGAACCGATAGAATCTGAGGAAAATCCGATGATCACCGCCCAGCGGGAGTTTTTAACGGACCAGTTGAATTTCCATTACGAACCGACCAAACGATAGATTTTGCGAACCCCGCTGCGGCGGGGTTTCTTGTTTATTGATTTTGTTTTGCACCCCATCTTTGTCAGTAAATATTTATTTCGAGGCGGCGGTGAAACGCCAAAGATTAGTGCCGGACGCCGTCCGGCAACAAGCCGCAATTGTGGAAGAATATATTAATCCTTGATGCTCCTGCTGGTCTTCTCTATATTATTGATGGTGTTGAAGATAAATGATTTGCGAACAAAGATGAGCAAAATAAAACGAGTCGAAACCCCACTTTTAATAAATTTTCTGAAATTTCGCCTGAAGTGCAATAACCAGTTGCGGGACACCGGCTTGTTTCTCATGATTTTCAGCAAATGCTCCAAAGGAGCTTTATCATCCTTCACCAATTTGTCGCAAAGTTTTGTCCACATCTGGGCTTTCATCCCACTTTAATAATCTGAAATAATTTTGGGGCAGACAGCCGGTTAGCCTTTTGCATTGGGCGCCTGATGTCCGGTCACTTGTGATTAATTGCAGGAATTGCCCCGCCCGTGTGCGCGCCGGTCAAATGTGCTCTGCCTGAATAATTGATCGAACACGAATTTTTAATAAAACAACTCGGAGTTGATAGAAATGATTTTTAATGATAAGCAGCAGGAAATCGCTGAAAAAATAAGTTCCACGGCATTGATCGCCAATTGGAAGGATTGGAAATGGCAGATCCGCAATAGCGTTCGGGACATCGGTACTTTCCAGAAATTACTGGGCATCCGCTTCAGTAAGGAGAAAAGGGAAATGCTGGATGAGACGATCAGCAAGTTCCCGCTTTCGATAACGCCCTACTACTTGTCGCTGATTGAAACCGAGAATTACCAGAACGACCCGGTGTTCAAGCAGGCTTTTCCACAACCGGCGGAGACCATGGTTCAAAAGCACGATATGAAAGATCCGCTGGCGGAGGACCGCGATAGTCCGGTTCCGGGTATCACCCACCGCTATCCCGACCGGGTGCTTTTTCATATCAGTAACGTGTGCTCCATGTATTGCCGGCACTGCACACGCAAAAGAAAAGTGGGCGACCGGGACCATATTCCGGTCCGGGCAGATATGCTGAAGGGCCTGGAATATATCCGGAACACACCGGCGGTGCGGGATGTGCTTCTCTCCGGCGGCGATCCGTTCATGCTGTCGGACGATTATCTGGACTGGATTCTGAGTGAGCTGGAAAAGATACCGCACGTGGAAGTGGTTCGCATCGGAACCCGCATGCCGGTGGTGCTGCCCTACCGGATAACGAATGAATTGGTTGAAATGTTGAAGAAACACCACCCGTTGTGGATCAATACACACTTCAACCATCCACGGGAAATTACCGCTTCATCCCGCGAGGCGCTGCGCAAGCTGGCGGATGCCGGAATCCCGCTGGGAAATCAATCGGTGTTGCTGGCCGGCGTGAACGATTGCCCCCGGATCATGAAATCGCTGGTACACAAACTGGTGCAGAATCGGGTGCGGCCCTACTACCTCTATCAGTGCGACTTGTCGGAAGGGCTCTCCCATTTCCGCACCCCGATTGGTAAGGGCATCGAAATCATCGAAAGCCTGATCGGGCACACCAGTGGATTCGCGGTTCCCACATTTGTGATCGATGCGCCGGGCGGCGGCGGCAAAATCCCGGTGATGCCGCAATACCTCATTTCCTGGTCAACCAACAAGGTGATCCTGCGAAATTATGAAGGAGTGATTACTACCTACAAAGAGCCGGATTCCTATGAGCCGGTGTTTTGCGACCGGGACTGTGACAACTGCAGGCTGTATCTTAAACTTGAAGATGCCGAAGAGGACAGGGCGGTGGGCATTGCGCAGCTCATGTCCGACCACGATAAAACCTATTCGCTCATTCCCCGCAATATCGACCGCATGAGAAGAAGGAAAAATGGGAATGGTAAGGGCAATTAAACCGGTTAGCGCTCATGCATTTGATTGATTACGCCATATTCGGCCTTTACATGATGACGGTGCTGGGAATCGGCTACTACTTTTTCCGCCGGAACAAAAATGCGGAAGATTACTACGTGGGAAGCCGCTCGATTTCGTCCACTCATGTGGGACTGTCAATCGTGGCCACCGATGTAGGCGGCGGTTTTTCCATCGGGTTGGGCGGGCTGGGATTTACCATCGGGCTGGCCGGAAGCTGGCTGCTGTTCACCGGACTGGTGGGTGCGTGGCTCTCGGCGGTTTTCATCATTCCCAAAATTAAGGCCATTGATGCCAAACACGGCATGATGACCTACCCGGATTTTCTGCGCTTTCGTTACAACGGTCGCGTCGCGATTGCGGCTTCGCTCATCTCCGGGATTGGCTACATGGGATTTACCGGAGCCCAGGTACTGGCCGGCGCCAAGCTGGCTTCCGCCACGCTCATCGACAAAGCGCCATTCGGGATCTCGCCGCTTCAATTTTCGCTTTATGTGATTGCCATTGTGATCATCGGCTACACGGTTCTGGGTGGCTTGAAGGCAGTGATTTACACCGACACCGTGCAGTGGATTATCCTTCTTTTCGGATTGATCTGTTTAGCAACGCCCCTGGCGCTCATCCGCATCGGCGGGTTTTCGGCGCTGGCGGATGTCCTTCCCCCCGAATTTTTCAGCCTTACGAACATCGAGTGGGCGACATTTGTGAACTGGATGGTCACCATCATTCCCATCTGGCTGGTGGCTATGACGCTCTACCAGCGAATGTACGCCTGCAAGGATACCCGGGAAGCCAAACGCGCCTGGTATATTGCCGGATTTTTCGAATACCCGGTGATGGCCTTCCTGGGCGTTTTTTTAGGATTGTGCGGACGAGTGCTCTTTCCGCAGGTTGATCCCGAAATGGGGCTGCCGCTCCTGATAAAAAACGTGCTCCCGGTTGGCATTACCGGAATTGTGGTGGCTTCCTACTTCTCGGCAATCATGTCCACTGCCGATAGCTGCCTGATGGCGTCGTCCGGCAATTTTGTGAATGACATTCTTGAAAAATATTTTCTTAAATCGGTCACCGACAAACAGATCATGCGGATTTCGCAGGTGGCAACCCTGCTGATCGGGGCAACCGCCATCGTGATCGCCGCCTCTTTTACCAATGTGCTGAACGCCATTCTTTACGCCTACGGATTCATGGTATCGGGATTGTTTGTTCCCACCCTGGGCGCTTATTTCTGGAAAAAATCGAACGCCTCGGCGGCATTCTGGAGCATGTTATCCGGCGGGCTGACCACCATCTTTCTACAAATATTTCAAATCGATTTACCTTTCGGATTGGACCCTGCCTTCTACGGGATCATCGTTTCGGCTGCTTTCTTTTTTGGGCTGTCGCTGGCAGTTGTTCCTCAATCCGAATTTGAACAAACCGGAGAATATGATGTACGATCAAATTGAAACCATTGGCAACACCCTGATTCAGCATGGGAAATTCAATGACCGGATTTACCTGATGAAGCTTTCGCAAAGCGAATTTCCCGGCATTATCGATGTTTTGGATCGCAAAGCGGAAAAACAGAAATATACCAAGATATTTGCTAAAATCCCCGCCTATGCGAGCAGTGAATTCCTGGAAAACGGCTATGTGAAGGAAGCCCGGGTGCCGCAGTTTTTCGGAGGAGAACGGGATGCTTTCTTCCTGGCCAAATACTTGTCGCCCAACCGGAAAAACACGAAGAATATGGAGAAGATCAATTCCATCCTGCGTACCGCCAAGTCCAAAGCAATGGAGGAGCCGGAGCTTGCGTTGGATAAGAGATTTGCTTTCCGGAAGTGCGAAAGGCCGGACGCCACGGCGATGGCAGAGGTTTACAAAGAAGTGTTCGCCACTTACCCGTTTCCCATCCACGACCCGGAATACCTGGCTAAAACCATGGATGAAAATATTGTCTATTTCGGCATTTGGGAAGGCGGGCGGCTGGTAGCGCTGTCTTCGTCCGAGATGGATGTGAAAGCGAAGAATGTGGAAATGACCGATTTCGCTACGTTGCCGGATTACCGTGGGAACGGGTTGGCGGTGTTTCTGCTGAATGAGATGGAGAAGGAAATGCGGCGACGCGGACTCAAGACCGCCTACACTATCGCACGGGCGCTCTCGTTCGGCATGAATATTACATTTGCCCGGATGGATTACCGCTACAGCGGCACGCTGATCAAAAATACTAACATTTCGGGGCGGCTGGAAAGCATGAATGTATGGTACAAATTTCTAACGTGAATTTTCGGATGCAGTAGGTGCGACAATGCCGGCACGGCAGAGTAATTTGGTAAGCTTCCCGGAAGCTTTTTGAAAAAATACCCAGGTGTTTAAAGAGGTTTTTCCGCATCTTCCCGAAGTAAGGTGTGGGCAGAGAGCTTCCGGGAAGTTAGGCGAGTATTTACCATAATATCAATAAACACGAGGCGCCGCCTTTGCTTTCTTCCCTGATTTCCCTTTTGGTTTTGATCAATCCGTTCGCCCTGTTTGTCTATCTGAAGCCGGTGATGGACGACTTGTCTTTGCGGGATTTCAACAAGGTGCTGGTGAAAGCCAGCCTGACTTCTCTTCTGATCTTCATGTTTTTCTCCGAATTCGGCATGACGCTCTTTCGCTTTCTCTCCATCGATTTCGAGTCGTTCCGCATTTTTGGCGGGATTGTTATTTTTTCAATGGCGCTTATTTTCATCATCCAGGGGAAAAAGTCGTTTATCACGCTGCGGGGAAATCTGGACGAGCTGGCTTCCGAGATCGCTCTGCCCTTCATGGTGGGCGCCGGCAGCATTTCCATCTGTGTGGTGATCGGTAACCGCTACCCGGTGCCCGATTCCATTTTTTTAATCATGATTGCCATGCTGGCAAATTTTATTGTCATCATTTCATTAACGCTCATCAAATACAAAATTATATCAGAGCGCTTTAAGATAGCTTTCGATAAATTTATGGTGTATTTTCTGCGGGTCAACGGTTTCATCGCTGGCGCCATCGGTATTAACATGGCACTGGACGGCATCCGGAACCTGTTTTTTAAATAACCATTTTATTATAAACCCGTATGAGTGCGCCATACAATTTTGTTGATCTGATTCTTTTCAATGCCCGCATTTACGATCCGGTGGAAGGTTTTCTGCCGGATACCGCGCTGGCGGTTTTCAGCAACCGGATTCTGGCGGTTGGCTCCGATGAGGACATTCTGCACCTGCGCCAGCCGCATACTACCAGCATCGATGCCGACGGCAGGTTGCTGCTGCCCGCCTTCCAGGATTCCCACACCCATTTTCTCGGCTACGTTAAAAGGCAGCAGGAAGTGAGCCTGTACGACTGCACTTCCTTGCAGGAAGCGCTAAGCCGCATCGAGAAAAAGGTAAACAAAACGCCGGAAGGCGAATGGGTTACCGGCGGCGGCTGGAACAACAATTTGTGGCCGGAGTCCGATTATCCCACTTTCCGTCAGTTGGACAGCATCAGTACCCGCCATTTTATTGCGCTGGACAGCAAAGACTGGCACACCGCCTGGGTGAACTCACCGGTGCTGGAACGGATCGGCGTTTCTACCGATCGCCCGTACGCCAATGCTAAACACCTGGCGGTGAATCCGCACACCGGCGAGTTTACCGGCATCCTGGAAGAAGACGCCCGCCTGAGGGTGTTCGACCTGGTTCCGCCGCCAACCTACCAGCGTTTGCGGAAATCGTGGCAGCAGGTCACCCGGGATTTTCACCGCCTGGGTTTTTCCGGTGTGCACACCGTGGAAACACCGGCTGAATTTAAAATCTACCAGGAAGCCCGGCGGCAGGGAGAAATGGGATTACGCATGTTCTGGTATCTGCCCATCCAGCATGTCGGGGCAGCCAAAGAGCTGGCAATCGAACTCGGGCTGGGAGATGATTTTCTGAAAATTGTCGGCGCCAAGATTTTTGTGGACGGCGCCTTCGGCTCGCAAACTGCGGAATTGTTAGAGGATTATCTGGAATTGGGCCATTCAGGAGTGGAAGTGCTCACCGAACAGCAGTTGGAAGCGGATGTGGCGAAAGCAGTCGAGGCACGATTGGCCTGTGCCATTCACGCCATCGGCGACCGGGCGATACGGAAGACATTGCGGGTGCTGGGCAAATTTGCAGAACAGAGCCGCAAATACGGTCTTGTCCACCGCATCGAACATGCCCAGCTGATTCATCCCGATGACGTCCCCCTGTTTAAAAAATACGGGATTGTGGCCAGCGTCCAGCCGGTGCACCTGGCGGCGGATATTCCCATCATTCAGAAATACCTGGGCGGGAGAGGGTGGTACGCTTATCCTTACGCAACGCTGCTGAGGCACGGGGCGAAACTGATCCTGGGCTCGGACATCCCGGTGGAAACGTTTAATCCCTGGCACGCCATTTACACCGCCGTGGAGCGCCGCTTTAACCTCGATCCGAAGGAGCCTTCATTCTACCCGGAGGAAAAGTTAGACCTGCCAGCCTGCCTGGCGGGCTACACCAGCAATTCCGCTGAAGTGGTTGGATTGGGACACCGGCAAGGTCGCATTAAAGCCGGTGCCTTAGCCGATTTCTTCCTTGCCGACCGGGATGTTTTTAGTGTTTCGCCGGAAGAGATGAAATCCACCCAATCGGTGTTAACGGTGGTGGATGGGGTGGTGGTTTATCGTGAGATTGCTTGATTGGAGTGCTTTTGCGAAGGAGAACCCGGCAAACTTTTCACCCCACCCACAAATTCTCCAAATACCCCGATCTCCCATTATCCAGAACATCCAGAATGATGCGTTCGGTGACATTGTTGACGCCCTCGATCTGGCGGAGCTTGAACCGCAGTTCCGATAGCGGCTCCTTCAATTGCGAAATGGAGTAAGCGGCAAAACCGAACGGCGATCTTTGGCCTCGCAGTTTCATAAGGTAGTCGATGTGCTCCAGCGCGACCACTACCAGGTCGTTTTGGTCCAGCAAATTCCGGTAGAGAGCGGGCGGGATGCGCACCGGCATCCGGTATTTTCTTGCCAGGCGGTAGAAGGTTTCATTTATTGAGCGGTAGTATTCCGGGGTGGCATTCCCCCACTTATCTCCTTTGTAAATGATCTGGTATTCCAGGGACAGCGCCGGATCGAACTCATTCAGGGTCTTGTAAAAATAATCCGCCTGCTTTCCTTCCTTCAGCGTCATGCCGCCGAAAATGATGAAATCCAGCCCTGCTTCGGCGGCTCGGCGGATGCTGGCGTCCATCATCTCCGGGCTGTCGGTGACGAAAGGGATCACCGGCAGAAGGAACATGCCGCAGGCGATTCCATTCTTTTTGAATAACTCAAGCGTTTTCAACCGTTCGGAAGGCGGCGGCACTCCCGGCTCGAAGATGGCGCTGATGTCGTCATCCACCGAGGAAAAGCTAAAGCTCACAATCGCCCGGCTCTTTTCATTGATCTTTTTGATAATGTCCAGATCCCGTTCTACCAGCGTAGATTTGGTAAGAATGTGCACCGGGAATCCGTGTTCGAGAATAAGCACCAGTGTTTTCCGGCTGAGAAGATATTTTTTCTCAACCGGCTGGTAGGCATCTGTCACACCCCCGCCCAGAAGAATGAAGCTTTTGCGGAAAGGCTTTCGCTTGCGGGATGGATCCAGCTCTTTCCGCAGCATCTCGACGGCGTTCACTTTCACCTCGATATCCCGGCCGAATTCTCCCTGCACGTAATAGCCTTCTGAGCGGCCGTCGCAATAAACACAATTGTGGGTGCAGCCGCGATACAAATTCATCCCGTAGCGGGAAATGAACCACGAATCGATCTTCTTCTGCCTGCGTAAAATGCTTTTGGCCCGGATCTCTTTAATGACCATTTTCTTCCTTTTATCTCCCGTTCCGCGGGATGCTTTTCGCCGAAAACCGGCCGGCGGGAAAGCGCTTCTTTCTTTTCCGGGAAAAAATGGCTAATTTCCCGTCGGCGAATGACAATTTAAGAACAGGTTTTACGAATGCCGATGAGGAAAGAAAAAACCTACCCGCCGCCGCTTAAAAGGTGGAGCCAGAATTTCCTGCGGGATGCCAACATTGCCCGCAAGGTTGCCGATGCGCTGCAAATCCCCGAGCCACGGGCAGTGGTGGAGGTGGGTCCGGGCCAGGGCATGCTCACCCGTTTCCTCATCGAAAAAGCCGAAAAAGTGATTGCGGTGGAGATCGATCCGCTGCTGGTTCGCGAATTACCGGACCGGCTTGGCAATCCAATCAATCTTGAGGTGCTGGAACAGGATTTCCTGCAAACCGATCTTTCGCGGCTTCTCGATGAGATCGCTGGTCACCACATTGCTGTCATAGGAAACCTGCCCTATCATATCACATCCCCTATTATTTTCAAGATACTGGATTCCGAAGCGATTTTTGAGGAAGCCGTTTTCATGATTCAACAGGAAGTCGGCGCCCGTATTTCGGCCCCGCCGGGAAGCAAGGAGTACGGAATCCTGTCGGTCTTTTGCCAGTTCTATTCCCAGGTGGATTACCTGTTTACCGTGCCTGCCCGCCTCTTTTTTCCAAGGCCGCAGGTGGATTCAGCGGTGATCCGCATGACCTTCGACCACCATGCCCTCAACCGCCTGGCGGACCCGGAGCTTTTTCGGAAAATTGTCCGGCAGACCTTCAACCAGCGGCGGAAAATGTTGCGAAACACTTTGTCAAATCTGTTTTCCCAAACTATATTAGAGCACCTGAGCATAGACCTGTCCCGCAGGCCGGAAACCTTATCTGTGAACGAGTTTGTAGGTCTTTCAAATCAAATCCATCAAATGCTGGCGAGTAACGACTATGGGCGCGATAACCAATGAAATGAACCTGGACGAGATTCTGAACGACATCCGGTTCCTGATTAAAAAGGAGCAGACCAGTTTTGTTCTGAACATCATCGCTGACCTGCACCCTGCCGATATCTCCGATATCCTTTCTCATCTTGATGATGACGAGCGGAGGGCGATATTCAACCTGATTCCCCCGGAAGTCGCCAGCGAGGTGCTGGTGGAGCTGGAGGAGAACGTCAAGGAAGACGTGCTGGAAGGTCTGGACACGCACCAGATCGCCGAGATGGTGAAAGACATGGATTCCGATGACGCAGCGGACCTGGTTTCGGAGCTGCCGGTGGAGCAGGCCACCGAGGTTCTGGAGAAGATCAAGGAGGAGAGCTCGGAAGAAATCCAGGAGCTGTTGCTCTACCCGGAAGACACCGCCGGCGGCATCATGGCCAAGGAGTACGTGGCGGTGAATGTAAACTCGAGCGTGCAGCAGGCCATCGAAAATATCCGCAGCAAACATAAAGACGTGGAAGACCTTTACCACTGTTTTGTGATCGATGACTTCGGAACGCTGGTCGGGCAGCTCTCTTTGCGCACCCTCATTTTGTCCGAACCGGGCATACTGGTGCGGGACATTATGGAGCAGGATATTATCAGCGTGGACAGCGATCTTGACCAGGAAGAGGTGGCGCACCTTTTCCGGAAATATGACCTGGTGGTGGTGCCGGTTGTCAACCGCCGGCACAAATTGATTGGCCGCATCACCTTCGACGATATTGTGGATGTTATCGACGAAGAGTTGGGGGAAGACCTGGGGCGCATCGGCGGAACCGGTGAAGAGACTGTCCTGGAAGACAGCATCCTGCAAATTTCGCGGGCGCGGCTGCCGTGGCTTTTGCTGTCGTTTGTGGGGGAAGTGATGTCGGCGTTTATACTCAGCTCTTTCGCGGTCACAATGGAGAGAATTATCACTTCCGCATTTTTCATTCCCATTGTGATGGCGATGGGCGGTAGTACCGGCCAGCAATCCAGCATCATTGTGGTACGCGGTTTGGCTACCGGTGAGATCGGTTTCCGGGACACCGGGCGGCGCCTGTTCCGGGAAATCCGGGTGGCGCTTCTGAACGGCATGGCGCTGGGCATTCTGATTTTTTGCGTTATCTCATTGTGGAGGCAGGACTACGGTTTTGGCGCCATTCTGGGGAGCACCCTTATCGTGGTTATCCTGAATGCATCCATGATTGGCGCAATCGCACCACTGCTGTTCAAAAAGATAAATGTCGATCCGGCCCTGGCTACCGGCCCCTTCATTGCCACATTTAATGATGTGGTGGGCCTTCTGATTTATTTTACCCTCCTCACGCTGTCCCTTCATTTTTTTATGTGAATTCATGGCGGAATCTGATTTCGCACAATTGTTTTTTAGGATTTCTGGAAATAGCCCGTAAACCGTTAAAACGGTTGTATAAGCAATGACATTGCTTAACATCACCTGGATAAATCCAGGTGTTAATGAAACCGGAAATATTATTAACACCCTGCTTTCAGCGGGGTGTACCGAAATGTTAAGCATTTTTAAATTAACCGCTTT
>CAZUZS010000016.1:0-1993 GCA_964624795.1 uncultured Calditrichaceae bacterium | reverse complement strand
ATTTGCAGGCATCCATCGGCATAAACAAAAATCATTATTGTATAGATCAATTTTTATTTCGATTTTGGGAACACAAATGCATTTGAATAGATTCTTCAATTGGTAATCTGAATTTCGCAGGAGAAAAAAAGCACCGTGATTCAAACTCTCAAAACTGAAGCGCTCATCGTTCACAGCATGAGGTGGAGTGACACCAGCAAAATCGTGCACTTCTTCACCGCGGAGAAAGGATATGTAAAAGCTATCGCCAAAGGTGCGATGCGCGCCAAAAGCCCCCTCCGAGGGGTGCTGGAGAATTTGAATCATGTAGAGGCGGTGCTATCCATCCGCGAAAGCCGCGGCCTGCAAATCGTTTCGCAGGCGGATATTGTCGACATCTACAGCAACATTCGCGAAGACCTGGACGCGACCGCGATTGCCTATTCCATGCTGGAATTGATCCGCTATTTCGTTCACTACAACGAGGAAGCCGGTTCTCTGTTTCATTTCACAACCGGAATGCTGGCTTCGTTGAACGCAACGCCCCCGCAGCAGCCGATGCCGTATCTGATCCGGTACCTGCTTTTCCTCAGCGAATACCTGGGATTCGGGTGGAACCTGGACGAGTGCAGGGAGTGCGGCCGGACGCCGCAGAAATTCCCGGTAATTCTGGATGTGGTCAATGGAGCGGTAATCTGCCCCGATTGTTCCGCCGGGCTAATCCAGCGGCCCTTCCGGCTCAATCGCGAACAGTGGCAGTTGCTCCGTGACCTGGCGCAGACAGCGCCGGGGGAATTGTCCCGCCGGCCCCAACCGTCTTCATCCGGTTTGGATTACCCGCTTTACCTGGAGATCCTGCTTGCCCATTTGAACTACCACACCGAGCAGACCCTTCAATTAAAATCTTTGAAAATGTATCTTCCATAATTATATTGGCGACTCAAATTTTTTTGTATTCAACAATGAGGTAAATGCAGTGGCGAAGACAAATACGTCCGGAGTGATGGAAAAACTTGTTTCCCTGGCAAAGCGCCGGGGATATGTATTTCAGAGCAGCGAAATTTATGGCGGCATCAACAGTTGTTACGATTACGGCCCGCTGGGGATCGAGCTCAAGAAGAATGTCAAAGAGCTGTGGTGGAAATCCATGGTTTACGAGCGGGACGACATCGAAGGAATCGATGCCAGCATCCTGATGCACCCCAAGGTGTGGGAAGCGTCCGGGCATGTGGAGGGTTTCACCGATCCGCTGGTGGATTGCAAAAAGTGCAAGATGCGCTGGCGGGCGGATCAGATCGATGCCACCAAAGGCTGCCCCAACTGCGGCGGCGAGCTGACCGAGCCGCGCATGTTCAACCTCATGTTCAAAACCTTCATGGGGCCGGTGGAAGACGATGCGCACATCGTTTATCTCCGCCCGGAAACCGCGCAGGGGATTTATGTCAACTTTCATAATGTGCGTGAAGCCAGCCGCCAGAAAGTGCCGTTTGGCATTGCCCAGATCGGCAAGGCATTCCGGAACGAGATCACACCCGGCAATTTCATTTTCCGCACCCGCGAGTTCGAGCAGATGGAGATGCAGTTTTTCGTGAAGCCGGGCAGCGATGAAGAGTGGTTCGAATTCTGGAAAGAGAAGCGGTTTGCATGGTACGAGCGCCTGGGAATCCGCAAAGAGAAGCTGCACTTCCACCAGCACGGCGAGAACGAGCTGGCGCATTATGCAAAAGCGGCATTCGACATTGAATATGAATTCCCCTACGGCTGGAGTGAGATCGAGGGCATCCACAACCGCACCGATTTCGACCTGAATCGCCACCAGGAACATTCCGGCAAAGATCTCCGCTACTTCGACCAGGAAGCCGGCGAAAAATACGTTCCCTACGTGGTAGAGACTTCCACCGGTGTCGACCGTCTGATGTTGACTGCCCTGGTGGATGCGTATGCGGAAGAGGAAGAGCGGGTGGTGCTGCGGCTCAAGCCGCAAATCGCGCCGGTGAAGGCGGCGATATTCCCG
>CAZUZS010000015.1:0-74376 GCA_964624795.1 uncultured Calditrichaceae bacterium | reverse complement strand
AATGGTTTGAGGTCTTCGAGCATCCGGAAGCTGTTACGTGTTATTCGCCGACGTTAAGGGGCTTTGCCTCAACGGGTGATTCTCGGTATGGTATTGCCATACTAAATACTACTACAGAGAATCAGATTCAGAACAAGTTTTATTATCTGGATAGCGGGGAATTTCAATGGCATTTTTTGAACAGCGGCTATCCCGGTAAATGGGTAAATATTAGGGGAATTTTTGAAACCAATGATCTACCTTACTATGTGTATACTCGTCAGGACGAATCGCCATACCCCATTGTAGTAAGCCAAATTGTTCAACCACCTCCCAAGGGAAATCCAAATTTCACATTGGAGAGAAGAAGAGCGGTAATTGCGTCTGATGCGGGGGCTTCTCTTGTTTTTGATTTTTATCCGATATTGGTATCTTCAGTAACCAATGAAAATTACCAGATTCCATTTAAATCACATTCTTTGCTGGACTCAACTCAACTAAATTTGAAGAATTTCTTTGAATATCTCGGTACTGACACAGCTTGGATTCCACAGAATGCATCCCGGCTACAAATCAAATGGAAATCGTTTGTGGTGAACAGTGATGACAGTACGGGCCAGATTGTACCCAATATTTTCCAGGATAATTTCCGAATTCAATTGCATTTGATCGATCTGGATAAACCTTCAATGTCTTCTTCCTCCAATCTGAACGCCTCTACGATGGTATTTAATATTAGTAATCACGCCGGGCATCGCATGTTAATTAGGCCTGAGCTGCAGTTAACCACTGCTGCATTAACTGGCTTAAAAGTTGGAATGGGCAATATTTATTCACCGTCTGTTACTTCACAAATGGGCAAATCTTTAGCGATGGAGAATTCCGAATTACAAATCTCCCAATTTGTCCTTAAGCCGGCTTACCCCAATCCATTCAATCCCAGCACGACAATTGCTTTTTTACTTTCTAGTCCCAATAAGGTGAAACTTGAAATCTATGACACCATGGGCCAGCATATTAAGACATTAATTTCGGGCAATCTGCCCGCCGTGGAACACAGTTACCGGTGGCAGGCAAATGAGTATGCTTCCGGTGTCTACTTCTACAGATTACAGGTTGGCCCTCAAATATACACACAAAAGATTCTGCTTATGAAATGAAAGGAAATCGGATTGACCAGAAATAATCCTTGACAGAATTTCACTGAATTTTTGGGATTTTAAAATTTGTTGCTTAAGGCAGTCTTTAGTAAATTACTTTTAGTAATGTTTTGTAAAATGCATTCCAAACCGCCTTCGAAAATGACAGAGGGCGGCTTATCTTTTTAGATCCCTTTGAATAATGCTATCAAATTTCGGCGGCTGCAGGATCGCCGACTTCAGTAAAGAAAGCCAGGCGCAAATTTTCTTTCTCTTGACATATTTCTTGTGAAAACATAATTTAGTCCGGACTATTTGTTCTCTTATGGAAAACAGAAAGAAAATATTAGCCGGCCTGCTGAAGAAAGCCCAAAAAGGGGATTCCAAAGCACTGGAAAAGCTGTGCGGCGAACTGCGCCAGATTCTACACGGCTATTTCCGGAATCGTTTTCCCAGCCAGGATGTGGTGGAAGACTTATCCCAGGAAGTGTATTTGCGTGTTCTCAAAACTTTCCCTGAGATCCGGGAGCCGATGGGTTTTCACAGCTTCGTGCTCAAGCTGGCTTTCCGGGTGATGCAGAGCCATTTGCGCACCAAGTACCGCCGCCGCGAGGAAAATTATTTCGATATGACCGCCGGCGATGGCGAGTATGAAGAGACGCTGGCTAGGATCGGTCATGCGGATTATTCCCCGGCCAACATTCCGGATAAAATGGACATGGAAACGGCACTCGAAAAATTACCGGAAAAAACCCGCCGTATTCTTCTTCTGAAAGCCGACAATTACACTTACGAAGAAATCGCGGAGGAAGTCGGCCTCTCAGTCAGTGGTGTGAAGATGCAGATCAAAAGAAATCTGGAAAAATTAAAAGTCCTGCTTTTTAATGTGACTTTTTCGCTCTTTCTGGCGACTATACTTATGAAGCTGTTCTGGAGGTGAGAGGGAAATGAATATGAAGGATAAGATGAGCATTTGCGAAAAAATCAGGGATAAGATACTCGATTTCAACGATCTAAATCCCCAGGAACAGGCAAGAATCAGAGCACATCTGGCACAATGCGAAAGTTGTCGGAAGCACTTCCAAGAGATCAATTCTATCATGACAGGCTTGAAACAGGCCAACCGGTCGTCTCATGTGGACGCGGAATTGCTGGAGCGTTATGTCGTATTTACCAATTCCCGGGCCGGTGAACCTGATTACGATGGCAGCAGGCTCTCCGGAAAGGAGATAGCTGCCGTGGAGAAACACCTGGCTTCCTGCAAAGCGTGCAGCAAGAAAATGGCGGCCATGACAGCGGAATATAATTCCCTGGCGCAATACCTTGGGGATGCCGGCTTGCCGAAAACAAAAATTGGCACGCGGCCTTTGGCGGAGAAAGTGAGAGAAAAGGTTGGGGCGGGGGCAAACGCGCTCGCCGGGCTGTGGGACAAAATACTTCCCGCCCCGGCGCCGCGTCTGATACCGCTTGCTGTCACCGCATTTGCAATTGCGCTGTTGGTGCTGCTGCTTCCGTATCTCCGTAGTACTACGCCGGGCTACGCGGATCTGGCTAAAATCTCGCCGGAGCAGATTGTCAACATTACCCGTGGTGCGGAGGATGCCCGGCTGAACCAGGCCCTCCTTGATTTCAGGAAAGGCGCATATCCCGCGGCGGCAGCCGGACTGGAAAAATATATCCGGGAAAATCCCTCTGCCACAGATATTGCATATACAAATTATTTGTGCGGGCTGACGTATATCCTGGAAGGTAACAAAAATCTGAGCGACGGTATTGAAGCGGTTGACCAACTCCAAATTGACAGAGGCATTCAACATCTGCAGGCAGCGGCGCAACTCGCAAGCAGTGACCGCATCGAGGAAATGGCTTACTGGTACCTGGGGAAAGCCTTCCTGATGAAGCAGGACGGCAATGCCGCAAAAGCGTATTTTGAAAAGGTAATAGCGCTGAAAGGCCGCAAGTCAGATGTTGCCCGGCAGATGCTGAACAACCTGCAAAAAATCTTGATTTCCGGAAAATAAATTCCCATAATTCATTTGTCTGGATGGCATTCCGGCAGGAATCTTCCATTCAAATGTGATTAATATGGGGAAAACGATGCGCACCTCCTCTCTTGTTCTATTCTCAATTATTTTTATTTTGCTCAATTCAGCAATCCCACAAGTTAGCGGCGAGTACCAGAATGCGCTGCAAACGCGATACTTCGATTGCCTGAAACTGATGGGCGAGAAGGAATATGGAACTGCCGTTCATTCTCTCAGGAAATTGCTCGAAGAAAACCCCGATTTCAAACCGGGCTACCGAAAATTAGTAGATGCCTTTGTCCTAAATGATAGTCTGGAGCAAGCCCGGTCCTTTTTCTCCGGTATGTTGGATGCCAATCCGGAAAATGCCTGCGCCTGGTATGCGCTCGCCAAGATTGACATTCAGCAGGAAAAATATGATGAAGCAATTCCCAAATTAAAAAAATGCATCGCACTGGATCCTTCCTTTATCGAAGCTTATGGACCGAATGGCGGTTTGCCTGCTGCCTGCCGGGCGATGGAAAACCTGGATCCCGCAATCCGTTTCTTCCGGGAAATAATTTCCACTTCGCCGCAAAATGCCAATGCCTGGCTGGGATTGGGACTATCCTATTTTTATCAATATGATTGGGAACAAGCGGAGCCGATGCTCCAAAAATCCCTGGAACTGGATCCTGACCTGATCTATGCTTACTACACCCTTTTCAATTTGAACCGGGGGAGAATGAAATACCAAAAAGCCATGCAGGCCGGGAAGAGCCTCCTTGCGCTATCGCTTAAACTCAACGATGTCGAAATGGTGTCGTATGCTTTCTCAAAAATGGGAAGTATCTCATTTTTTCTCGGCAATTTCCGCCGGGCGCTGGCCTATTTTAACGAATCTTTGAAGGTAGCGCGGAAGATCGGCGATATCGCGGCGGAAGCAGGTACCTTGAATGACATTGGCGGGGTTTACGCGTTTTTGGGAAATGTGGACAAAGGCCTGGAGTATTTCCAACAATCGCTTGTTTTATTCCGCAAGACCGGCCTGGTGAGGAGGGAAATTCAGACACTTTATAATATTGGACTGGCCCACAAAGACAAACAGGAAAATCGCAAAGCGCTGGAATTCTTCCAACAATCAACTGAACTGGCGACAAGGAGCGGCTTCGCATCGCTCAATCGCCTGAATTACACCGGCTCTGCCGAAGCCTACCTCGATCTGCATGAATATCGCAAGGCGCAGCAGAATTTTGAGGATGCCATGCAAATTGCCAGGGAAACGCATGACCGGGCGCTGGAGGGTTACATCCTGCGGAACTTGGGGACGCTCAATTATAATCGCGGGCATTATGAAAAGGCCCTGAACAACCATGGCCAGGCGCTTGAAATTGGCATCGAGGCCCAGGATGCACAAATAATTTGGGAAGCACATGCTGGTCTGGGCGCTGCATATGAGAAATTGAAGATGGACGGGAAAGCAATCGATCAATATTCGCAGGCGATTGCGATATTCGACTCTATCCGGCAGGATCTGGATATTCAATCGCTGAGCAGCGGTTTTCTGCAGGATAAGTATGAGGTCTACCCTTCATTGATCCATTTGTTTGCGACGCAAAAGAAACCCGACAGGGCTTTCATGGTAGCTGAAAAATATAAAGCGCGAAGCCTGTTGAATATCCTGTCAAAGAGCCAATTCCTTCTCAGTACGTTGATTCCGGACAGTATTTTTGCGCAGTTGAATGAAATCCGGTTGCACATGAGTGTGAACCACGAGTCGCTGTCGGAGGAACTGGCCAAAGCGGAGCCGGACCGGCCAAAGATCCTGGAACTGGATCAGAAGATTGCCGCACTGCAGCTCAAAAAGGATTCGCTCATCGCCTGGGTCAGGGAAACCCAAAAATCCTATTACCAGATCACTTCTTCAGAGCCTCTCACTGTCAAAGAAGTGCAATCCACAATTCTCGATCCGCGGCAGGTGCTGGTGGAATTTGTCGTTGGCCCGGAGCGCACATCGGTTTTTGCGTTGACCAAAGATTCGCTTTATTACCGGGAAATCAGCATTTCCAGGGTGGAATTGGACACAATGATGGGCAATTTGAGCCCGATGTTTCGGCAGCGGTCATCCGATAAGGTTATAAGAAATGGAGCGACATGGAGTCCAGAACTGGCTGACTTCTCGGTGGAGCCTGCTTTCAAATTGTACGAGCTACTGTTGAAGCCTTTGGAACCTGTTCTGCGAAATAGAGCCGATTTGATAATTGTGCCGGACGACTTTTTGAATTACTTGCCGTTTGAAGCACTAGTGACCGATACTACCGGCACCCGGAATCGATACGATTTTTCACATGCCAAATTGCTTCTGGAAAAATTCAACATTTCTTATTCGTCATCGGTCAGTGCGCTGAATCCTTCACTGCAAGTATCACGAAATCCGGTTAAGAACTTGTTGGCAATGGGTAATCCGGATTTCTCCATCCCGGAAGATTCTGACAATTCCCGGCCTGATTCTGCAAGAATGCCCCGCGGCCCGCATTTTCTGCCGCTTCCCAACTCGGAAGCTGAAGTGAAGGGTATCGAAGATTTGGTCAACGGTAAGGGAGACCGCGTTTACACCGGTCAGGCCGCCAATGAGGGAGAATTCAAATCCCGGGCAGCGGATTTCCGACTGATCCACCTGGCAACCCATTTTATTTCAGATGACAGCGAACCGATGTATTCCAAGATTGTCTTCTCGCAGAATTTAAATTCGAAAGATGACGGCCTTCTACAGACTTATGAAATATTCGACATGCATCTAAACGCCGACCTGGTTGTTCTGAGTGCTTGCAACACCGCATTAGGCAAGCTCAGCAAAGGGGAGGGGCTGATCGGGGTAACCCGGGCATTTCAGTATGCCGGAGTGCCTGGGCTGGTAGTCAGCCTGTGGAGCGTGGAAGACGAGGCGACGCAGGTGATCATGGAAAGTTTTTATCATTACCTGAAGTCAGGGATGACCCGGGACGCCGCACTGCGCAACGCCAAGTTGGATTACTTGAAATCGGCGGACGACATGCATAAAGATCCCTTTTACTGGGCGCCATTTATTGTGGTTGGCGATCGCAGCCCGGTAAAAATTGAAAAGAAATCGCCCATCTTTATATATGGACTATTCACGTTCTTGGCACTGGTAATTGCGGCTACCGGTATGATTTTAAAACGAAAATAACTGTTGTGATGGATAATTCCGGTTGGTCTCTGAAGGTCACGGGGAATAGTGGGGAATAGAAAAGGGGATGCAGGGGGAATTTGATCTTTTCCCACCACTTGTTTGCTGCAATGAAACGGGCTACCTTTGCCACAATTCCAATCCTGTCATGCCATGCAATCTAACATCCTTCCCTGATAAACAAATATTCAGGATCCCGAAGAGCAGTTGCATCCACGATCATTTTTTGGGAAATACAAATAAAAGTGCCGATCCATGGGGGGAACCGGCACTTTGCAGAGGCTAATGTATATTACTGTTATGCCCGTTGCTTTCCTTTTGATGTTTTATGCATAGTCAGGAATACGCGGCGGAGCAATGGGATTCCAGGTCGCCAGGTCAGGTATTCTCGGCGGCGCAATCGGATTCCAGGTAGCTAAATCGGGAATACGGGGTGGTGCGATTGGGTTCCAGGTCGCCAGATCGGGAATTCTGGGTGGTGCAATGGGATTCCAGCAAGCCAGATCGGGAATTCTGGGTGGTGCAATGGGATTCCAGCAAGCCAGATCGGGAATTCTGGGCGGTGCGATGGGGTTCCAGGTCGCCAGGTCGGGAATTCTCGGTGGTGCAATAGGGTTCCAGGTTGATAGATCGGGATTGCTTGGCGGTGCTATCTGGTTCCAGATAGAGGGATGATGCAGATTTTTGTTCGTTACAGAGTTGACACTGGTGTGGCTAAGCAAACTTACAACCAAAACCAGGGCGACAAACAATGTGGCGGTAACAATCATGCTTCTTTTCATTTTTTGAACCTCCTGTTTATGGATCTTGTGTATTTCGTTTATTGCCGTCATTTTCATTTTCCGTTTCCTTTCTGTTAGTTAAGTCGCCGGAAAGTTTAAAAAAGTCACATCGAGGAGAAAATATTTTTGAATGAAGCGCATCACTCCATGTACGCGCGCATGTTATTGTTTATTCTATGCTTATATAGAATTAAAAAAAGGATGTATTGTGCATGAAGGAAAATTGGAGGATTTTTTTATGATAATTATGGAGAGCGAGCCGGTATTCGATCAAATTTAATTTGAATCTGTCGGCATCCCAATTTCAATCCGGGTTAACCAGACCTGCAGTAATCATTCTGCCGATAGGTTGTTAAATTTATTTCCGAATGTCTTCAAATTGCAATACAAACAGAAACAGGTATCTAAAACCCCATTGCCATGACCAGCAAACCGACAGCCAGACCGTAGATTGCATTAAAAATCTTGATAGTCACGGAGTCCTTGACGGAGTAGGATAACAGGGGAAGAAGGCCGTGTCCGTCCTGCACCATGGAAGAGGTGAGGAGAATGCTGAAAGGGATGAGGCCCGAACTGTAGAGAAACACAAAAAAATACTGGGGAGCCGCATCCGGAATAAGCCCCAGAAAAACCGCGCTAAGCAGCAATAACACCGCATGACCTTTTGCGAACGCCTCAAGATTGAAATATTCCATCCCGACATGAATGATCAACAGGGCTGCGAAAGTCCACAAAAAAACGCGCCAGATGTGTTTCTTGATGAGATGTCCCCAGATGTGTTCTTTGAAGTAGTGCCCGGCAGAATTTTCATCCCGGTGGTAAACCTGCAATCCGCACTCCTTGCAGTGTTTGATCTTGAATTTTCTCACCAGGAAATCGGTGATGTACGCAAAGACAACTCCCAGCAGCAGCAGCAGCAGATTTAGGAGAATAGCGACTTTGGGAAATTTGGCAAGCATGACGAATGCCGCATCTCCGCTGGTGGCAATCATGCTTCCGGTAATGGCACCCAATGTCAGAAATCCGTGCATATAAAGCGAAACGTTCATGAACGAACCTGTGCAGCCAGGCGTAATCCCAAGAATGCTGGTTGTGAAATATTGCTGTATTTTGTGACCAGAAACCCACTGCTGAAGTTTTCCCCTGGTGCGCACATCTACAAAATCCACCAGGATCATCATTACCAGCACAATGCCAGTGATTTTTAACGCTTCTACAAGAACCGCAATATTAACCAGGTGAGCCACAGAACTGTCCAAACGCAACGGTATCATCATTCGGTTTCTCTTTTAAAAAGCTGTCTTTACAATCGTAATAAACACCATAACTTAGAAACTGCGGGGGAAATTTCAAAGCGGTTTAAAAAATGAAATACCGGAGCAAAGCAAGTCCAGATACGTTAAAATCATGTGGGTGAGTACGCAAAAAGGAGTCTCGTGCAGAGGTGCGGCAAGATTCCACTGTAAATGGGGAAGCCCATGATAAGAATATTAAGAAAGGCGTTCAAAACCTTTTTACTTCTTATCTTTATCTTCCTTTTGGTTGTCTTGATGTGGTGCGGTTGGCAGTATATCAGAAACCCGGTTTCGGCACTGGAGCGGGGTACATCAGATCTTTCCGTTGTTCGGGATAGCGCGTATTCTGTTCAGCTTGCCGCCGAAACCCGGACCTATATCGACCTGTCACTTTGCGGAAAGGAAGTCGGATTGATGCGAGCGACCGTGAGTTTGCCGAAGGATTTGACTGAGCATGATTTGCCGGTATTAATCGTTTTAGGTGGGTTGGAGATTGGCAGGGAAAGTTTGAAATACATCACAAAACATGGGCGGAACGCGGTGATTGCGTATGAATATCCATACAGTCCCAGGTACTGGTATGACGGAACGCCGCTGACCCAATTACCGGTTATCAGGGAATCGGTTTTGAAGGTGCCCGCCCAGGTAGAGGCTCTGGCGGGTTGGGCCGCCAGGCAGCCATGGGCGGATGAAGAACGGGTCAGCGTGGCGGGATACAGTTTTGGTGCTCTTTTTGTGCCGGCTGTTTACCATTTATGCTTAGAACACAAATTTTACTTGGGACCGGGTATCATTGCCTACGGCGGCGTGAATGCTTTTGAAATATTAAAGAATAATCTTCGTTTTCTGTCGCCGGCTTCTCGCTGGATTGTTGCCTGGGGAGCGGCAACTGCCATCCGGCCGGCAGAACCGGCGTTACATGTACCTTTCATGCAGCCAAAATTCCTAATCATCAACGGTTTGCAGGATAATCAAATTCCGGAAAGTAGTTGGCGAAAGCTTCAGGAGATGGTTCTCGAACCAAAAACCATTGTTAATTTAGACGCTGGGCATATGAACCCGGGGAATCCGGAACTGACGCGTCAACTCGTGGAATTGAGCTGTAAATGGCTGCTGAAACAGGGAGCGATTGAAGAATAGGGATTATTGATTTTTAGCGTCTCTTCGTGCCCGATTTTGTTGTTTCTTAGCACATGCAAACAATATCCTTCTCGCTGACCAAACGTATTTTTTCCTGAATTGGCGAATAGACGTTAGACCCTCATCTTTGACCACATTTAAATTTGCGGTAACAAAAAGCGGATTTTTGCCGTAATTTTCTCCGCTATGAGTTTTAAATCAATTAATCTGATCAATGTATGGAGGATGGATTCGATGTGGAAGTCTAATCTTGTGATTTTGAGTTTTTTATTTATTTTTCTGAGTGCGGCGATGGCGCAGGATGCCGGGGACAAAACCGGTACGCAAACCAAAAGTGAAGCGGCAACAGCTTTCCAGAACGCCTGTGAACAGGATTTGGTCCAGGCGCGGCAAGCGTTCGAAGCGCTAAAGGCGATCAGCGGACCCAAAACCATCGCCACCGTGCTGGTACCTATGAATGATTTGGACATTATTCTGGACCGCCGCCTGAACCTGACCAGCCTCTACCAGGCGGTGCATCCCGATCCGGGCGTAAGGGAAGTAGCGGCAAAATACGAGCAGGAATTCTCGAAACTGGAGACGGAATTGCAGCTCTCGCGACCGGTTTACGATGCCATATCCGCCGTGGATGTCTCGGGTGAAGATGCTACTACCCGGTACTATGTCAGCAAAACGCTGCGCGATTTCAGGAGATCGGGTGTTGATAAGGACCCAGCCACCCGTGAAAAAATTCAGAAACTGCAGGAAGACCTGGTGAAAATCGGGCAGGATTTCAGCAAGAATATCCGCGAGGATGTCCGCTCCATCAAGCTGGATTCTCCAGATCAGTTGGCGGGATTACCACAGGATTTCATTGAAAATCATCAACCCGGACCGGACGGCAAAATCACCATTACCACCGATTACCCAGATTATTTTCCGTTCATTGCTTATGCCAAGTCCGATCCCCTGCGCTTCGAACTGTACAAAAAATATCGGAATCGCGGCTATCCGGCAAATGAAACCGTTCTGCATGATATGTTAGCAAAACGGTATGAGCTTGCCAAAATTCTGGGCTATAAAAATTATGCATATTATGTAACCGAAGACAAAATGATTAAAAATCCGGAGGCTGCCGGTAATTT
This sequence comes from uncultured Calditrichaceae bacterium, assembly GCA_964624795.1. GTDB lineage: Bacteria > Calditrichota > Calditrichia > RBG-13-44-9 > RBG-13-44-9 > CAZUZS01. The sequence goes on along the minus strand of CAZUZS010000015.1, from coordinate 63,706 downwards.
TATTAAAAGGGTGTCGGAAATAGCAGAAAAAAGCGCTGCCACCGATTACCGCGAACTGCTCCGGCGATTGCAGGTCGAAAATCCTGCTGCCAAAGAAGTTGGCGACTGGCAAAAAACATATATCGGCGAATTGGTCAAAAAAGAAAATTACGATTTCGATTCACAGGCGCTTCGCCAGTATTTTGCTTACGACCGGGTTCGGGATGGTCTGTTCAAGATTACCGGACACCTCTTCAAAGTGAGTTATAAAAAGGCGGATGTTCCGGTTTGGGACAAGAGTGTTGAGCCGTATGAAATATGGAGCGGCGATACGCTCATCGGAAGATTCTACCTGGATATGCATCCCAGGAAAGATAAATACAAACATGCCATGATGTCGCAGGTGGTTACCGGCGTTGAAGGCCGGCAAGTTCCCGAAGCGGCACTGGTGTGCAATTTTCCCGGAGGGGATGGAACTCCCGGTTTGATGGAGCATGAGCAGGTGGAAACTTTTTTCCATGAATTCGGGCACCTGCTGCACCATATTTTTGCCGGCCGCCAGCAATGGGTAGGTATCTCCGGGATAAAGACGGAATGGGATTTTGTGGAAACGCCTTCCATTCTGCTGCAGGAATGGGCATGGGATCCTGCTATCCTGAAAATGTTTGCCCGGAATGAAGCAGGAGAGGTCATCCCTGACGACCTGATCAACAAAATGAATCGCACGCGCAAATTCGACCTGGGGCTGAATACCGAACAGCAAATGTTCTACGCAGCCATCTCGCTGAACTTCTATAATCAGGATTACACCAAATTCGATCCGCTGACCACGATGAAAAAATTGCAGGCTGAATACACACCTTTCCAATATGTAGACGATACCCACATGTATGTGTCATTTGGTCATTTGGATAACTATTCCGCGATTTACTATACCTATATGTGGTCCGAGGTAATTGCCAAGGATCTTTTCAGCGTGTTTCAGAAAGAGGGAATGAATAATTCTGCGGTTGCTACACGATACCGGAAGCTCATTCTCGAGCCGGGCGGCTCGAAAGATGCTGCTTCAATGGTTAAAGAGTTCCTGGGCAGGGATTTCTCATTCGATGCCTTTGAGCAATGGATGAGTACCCAGACGGACTAAATTCAGAAACATTTTTTCTCTTTTACAAGGCCCTGACATTTCGTCGGGGCTTTTTTATTTGTATTTCATATTAAGAAATTACGATTAGCATCACACAGCGGTGTTAGCAGGGTGCTAAATTAGTTTGTATTTTTGCTGGTAAGGATTAATAGCTGTTTGATTATTTTGAAAATCAGATTTGAAAGAGATTGTCACATGGAGGTGATTCCGTGTTAGCATACCTGTATTTGATCTTATCCGTTAGTATGGCTGTTGCTTCATTTATAATGTTCCAGCATAAACGTAAGGTGTTTATCAGGGCGCTGGGAATTCTCCTCGCTTACATTGCCGCAGGTATTGCACTAAAGGTGTTCTTTATGATATATCCTCAGTAAAGGAATAATGGAAAAGGTAGTGAGAGAAATCCGGGGTGGTGAGACGAAGTAGGAAATAAGTAGTAGGAAGTAAGAAGTAGGAAGTAAGAAGTAAGAAGTTGGGAGCGCATTATAAAAAATCCGAAATTCAGATACATTAGCCCGAAGCCCGAATCTGCCGCTTCCTCAAACTGTGCCCAAACTGTGCCCAAATCGCGCCTCAAAATGCCTGTTTTGGCACTTTTCCCGTACACAAGTCAAGGACTTAAAGCAAGTCTCTAAATCCTTGTATAATTGCAAGATAGTGTTTGCGGAGGGCGCCCCTAAGGGGCAGGAAGGACTCGTCACAGGAAGTGATCCCTCATGGGAAACCCCCAAGCGCTTACGCGCAGCGGTTTTTCACATTGTGACCACTTCCGTAGCAAGATTACCGCCAGTTGCCTAAAAGATATTCCTAAAGAAAAATGACATTCTGCAGGATTGCCACGAAATGATTTGCGGAGGGCGAGGGACTCGAACCCCCAAGCGCTTACGCGCAGCGGTTTTCAAGACCGCCGCCTTACCAATTAGGACTAGCCCTCCTGATTTTTAAGCTGAAAGTAGGAAGTTGGAAGTCGAAATGACATATTTGTTTTCGCATCCGACTTCTGACTTCCCACTTTTTAGCGGAGAGGGAGGGATTCGAACCCTCGGTAGCGGTTTTAGCCACTACACTCACTTAGCAGGCGAGCGCCTTCAGCCAGCTCGGCCACCTCTCCTAAACACATAGACCTCTAAAGCCCAAAAAGCACGGCAAAGATAAACATCATCATAAAATAAATCAAGACTTTTTTACTTCTGTGAACCGTTAATCTGACCTGCCCTTCGCGGGATTCAAAAATTGGAAAAATGATTTGCATTTTAACATTCTATCACTATATTAGTCAAAATTATTGAGGACGCAGGATGTTTTTAAACTTTACCCGGACAACTTCTACATGGTGGTGGCGCCATCTTTTTTGGCGGTGGGTAAGGTACGCTTTCGACAAATAATCTAATTTCAAATAAATTAAGATAAGCCCGCTGCCAATTCCGGAAGCGGGTTTTTTGTTTCTAATCCGTTCTAAAAATAAGGAGAATATCATGGAACGACAATTTTTACTCACCCAAAACCAGATTCCCACCCATTATTACAATCTGGCGGCCGATTTACCTTTTCAACTGGATCCGCCCCTGCACCCGGGTACAAAACAGCCCATTTCCCCGGATGATATGCTGCCCATATTTCCCATGTCGCTAATTGAACAGGAGATGAGCTCCGAACGTGAGATTCCAATTCCGGATGCAGTTCGCGAAGCTTATGCGATTTATCGTCCAACTCCGCTTATCCGCGCTACACGGCTGGAGGCGGCGTTGAAAACCCCGGCGAAAATCTATTACAAATACGAGGGAGTTTCACCAACCGGCAGCCACAAACCAAATACCGCAATTTCCCAGGCTTACTACAACAAGGTCGATGGCACCAAAAAGCTGGTCACCGAGACCGGGGCGGGGCAGTGGGGAAGTTCCCTGGCTTATGCCTGCCAGCTTTTTAAGATGGATTGTACCGTTTATATGGTGCGTGTTAGCTACGAGCAGAAACCGCACCGCAAAACCATGATGAATCTCTACGGTGCAGAAATTTACCCGTCGCCTTCCAACCGCACCGAAGCGGGACGGAGAATCCTGCAGAACGATCCCGACTGTCCCGGCAGCTTGGGAATTGCTATTTCGGAAGCGATTGAAGAGGCGGTACAGCGGGAGGACTCCAAATATTCGCTGGGAAGCGTGCTCAATCACGTGCTGCTGCACCAGACAATTATTGGCCAGGAGGCCCAGGAGCAGTTCAAGCTGGCCGGTGATTACCCGGATGTCATTATCGGTTGTCACGGCGGCGGCAGCAATTTCTCAGGCTTGGCTTTCCCGTTCTTGCGTGATAAAATAAACGGGCGCGATATTGATGTCATCGCGGTTGAGCCGGAATCTTGCCCGACACTGACGCAGGGTAAAATGGAATACGACTTCGGCGACACCGCCGGGCTTACGCCGCTTCTGAAAATGTATTCACTGGGACACGGCTTTATTCCCCCGACTATTCATGCCGGCGGATTGCGTTACCACGGCGCGGCCCCGCTGGTAAGCGCACTCCTGGCTAACAACCTGATTTCGGCACAGGCAATCGGACAGCATGATATTTTTAATGGTGCGGTGCTGTTTGCCCAAACCGAAGGCATTGTTCCGGCGCCGGAGTCGGCGCACGCGGTGCAGGCTGCGATTCAGCAGGCTGAAATTGCCAGGAAGGAGGGGAAGCAGAAAACGATCGTGTTCAATCTGTCTGGTCACGGATTGCTCGATCTGTCTGCCTATGAAGCCTTCCTGGGCGGCAATCTGGTGGATAAAACGATGAAGGAAGCTGTCTGATTCGGGATCAAAAAATGGGAGAGCGGGAAACGCTTGCTCTCCCATTTTTTAGAGATTGCAATGTTTATCATATAATATCCCTCGATGCAACATAAAAGCTTTGCCCGCTTCCGGATTCCCGCCAACACTTTTTTTTGAATTGCATCCGGTAGGAGCGATTTTTAACTTGCCGCCAAAAACAGATGAAGAAGCGGGAAGAAATTGAAGTTGAGATAGAGAAGCTGGCTTTCGGAGGGAAGGGGCTGGCCCGGCTGGAAAATCGTGTGGTCTTCGTGGAAAAGGGCATTCCCGGCGATCAGGCTATAATTCGCATTCGCAAGATAAAAAGTAATTATGCGGAAGCGCGCCTGATCCGGCTCATCAAGCCATCTCCGCTGCGCCAGATCGCTCCGTGTGCGCATTTCGGGAATTGCGGAGGCTGCAAATGGCAGAATCTCGATTACCAGCAGCAACTCCTTTTTAAGCGGGAACAGGTACTGGAGAGCCTGGAACACATTGCCGGCGTCATGCCGGAAATGATTCACCCCACCCTTCCTTCGCCGCTTGTTTTCGAATACCGCAATAAAACAGAATTTTCCTTTACCCATAGCCGCTGGCTCACCCCGGAAGAACTGGGCAATCCGGAGTTGGAAAAGGGATTTGCGCTCGGCTTTCATGTCCCCGGCGCGTTCGACCGCGTTATGCATATTGAAAAATGCTGGCTTCAGGATGAAACCATGAATCAAATCCTGAATTTTTCTCAACAATTTCTTGAACGAAGCGGTCTGCCGGTTTTCGATCTGAAATCGCACGAAGGATTGCTCCGTTTCCTGGTTTTAAGAAAATCGTTCGCACGGCGGAATTATATGGTCAACGTGGTCACCTTCCTGCCGGCGCAGGAGCAACTGTGGGAATTCGTGCAGCAACTGGTTGAGAAGTTTCCGCAGGTCGCGAGCGTTGTGAATGCCGTGAATCGTCGTTTTGCGCAAATTGCATTCAGCGAAGAAGAATACCTTCTTTCCGGGGATAACAGCCTGACGGAAAAACTGGGAGAATTCGAGTTCGAGATATCGGCGAATTCGTTTTTTCAAACCAATCCCCGGCAGGCGGAAAATCTTTATTCGATCGTGCAAAAATATGTGGGCGAGAATCATGCGGTAATCTGGGACTTGTTTTCCGGCACCGGTACAATTGCCCTTTTCCTTTCGCACCTGGCTCAAAAAGTCGTCGGTTTCGAGCTGGTGGAAAGCGCTGTTCGCGATGCGTTTCAAAATTGCCTGAGAAATAAAGTCCGTAACTGCGAATTCCTGGCAGGCGATATTAGGCAAAACATTTTGCAGAACCGCGAGCTGCCGCAGGTAATTGTGTGTGATCCGCCGCGTTCCGGAATGCATCCCGATGTGGTGAAAGCGATTGTCGACATCCGCCCGGAAAAAATTGTGTATGTTTCCTGCAATCCGGCCACAATGGCGCGCGATCTGAAACCGATGCTGCCATTTTATAAGGTCCTGGAAGTGCAGCCGGTGGACATGTTCCCGCACACTTACCACATTGAATCGGTTGTGAAACTTGAGAAAATATGAGAAAGCTATCGTTTGAAGAAATAACCGCGCAGCGAATGAGTCCGCAGGAAATGGAAACCACGGAGCGTTTTCCTATTTCGGCACTGCTGGACAATGTGCGCAGCTTGTACAATGTCGGCTCCATTTTCCGCACTTCGGACGCGGTGCGATTGTCCCGGCTCTACCTTGCCGGAATCACCGGGTATCCACCGCGGCGGGAGATCGACAAGACGGCGCTGGGCGCTGTCGAGACGGTTCCGTGGGAATACCGACAGGACGGCGTGGAACAAGTCCGGCATCTCAAATCGCAGGGCGTAAACATCGTAGTGTTGGAGCACACTTCTGCGAGCAAGCCATTCCACGAAGTAGATTACAGGTTCCCGTCATGCCTGGTGGTTGGGAACGAAGTTTTCGGCGTTCAGGATGAAATTGTGAGCCTGGCGGACGCCAGCATCGAAATTCCGATGTACGGCTCCAAGCAGTCGCTCAATGTGACCATCGCCTTTGGGATTGTCATTTACCAAATGCTCTTTCAGTATTTGGCAGGTATAAAGCAAAGTTGAGATGAGAATTGGGATTGCATCGTGCATGATTTTCCGGCGGCCACCGGGAATCGCGGAAGCGAAGGATTAGAGAAAAAATTGTTCGGTGATGAAAACGGGTTGCTTCGACTATTAATAAACTATATATTTCTATAGGTTTATCGAAAAAGAAGAAAGTAATATGGCTGCATCCATTGTTTACCTGTTTGAAGCAAATATAGAGCGAGCGAAAGAAATAAGTGATATTGCCGCGGCGCGCGGCTACCAGGTGGAATTGGTGTCCGAACTGCCGCAATTAGTCGAACTCATCGAAAAAAAGCTGCCGGACGCCGTTCTGATTGGGTACGAATGGATTAAGAATTCAGCGGATGAACTGGATTTCCTGGAATCGCAATTCACAATTGTTTATGGAGAAGAACTCGACCCTGACCTGAGATTCCGGTTGTACCGGGCCGGGATTTCCAGGGTGGTCGAATGGAACTCCGGTGGTGCCACCTTCCTGGTTCATTTGGTAAGAATCCATATTTTCAGGCAGCGGGAATTGAAACCGCTTGTGGAAAAATACGTGACACGTGGAAACATGAAGGAGTTTCACCTTCGTGAAATCCTCTTAAACGGTATTTATGACAAAAAGAATTTTATTCTGAAAATCCTGGACGATGACTGGCAGGCAAAAATCAGGACATTCCAGGGGGAAGTTGTGGAGGCGGTGTGCCCCGGCAAGGCGGGAATCGACGCAGCGCTTGACATTTTGCAGCATCAGAAGGGCACCTTCCGGATGCAATCGTTTACCAAGCGGCGGGAAGTTTCGACCAGCAATGTCTCCTCCTATGCGCTGGCGGTAGAGGCTGCGTTCGAGACGAAAATCCTGATGGATTTCCTGCAGCAGTTCGGAATGGCCAACCCTGTTTTCAAGAAAAATAATTCCGATTCCCAGGATGCCCTCCCGGACGCCGATCGAAGGATTTCAGAGCTTGTGCAGAACGAAAAAGAATTCCGGAGAATACTTTCAGCTTCGCCGTACGGATTCCTGAAAACCACACGCACGCTGGACAGACTCTACCGGGCCGGCATTATCAATACCGAAGTGAACGGATCGAGCCTCAAGGCCTTTGCGGAAGAAGATGTTGAATTCATCCGGGAAAAGCTTTTTAAACCGGGTATGAAAGAGGGCCGTCTGATTGTTCTCGGCTACCCGACCTCCGGAAAATCGCAGCTCATCAAAACATTGGCCGGCAAGAATAGCAAAGATATCAAGACCGCACAGTCTGTCGATTTTATGCGAATTCAATTGGCCTCCGATCTGCGGCTAAATGTGTTCGGAATCTCCATCGATTCCTACTTCCAGCCGATGATGCGCAAACTGTCGTCCAATATGTTAGCCTGTTTTTACCTGGTTGACTGTTCGCAAACCGATAAAAATGATTATACCAAATACCTGATCCAGCAGTTTATCTCCAATTACCGGGTTCCTCTGGTTATTGCCTTAACCAGGATTCAGGGAAACCCGGAACAGGTGGCCATGCAGATACGGCGCGATCTGGAAATTCCTCCGGAAATCGAGACAATCCCGCTTAATCCCGGTGACTTTCGCCAGGTAAGACAACTGTTTTACCATTTGAACCAGGCGACGCCAATCGAAACCCGGAAAGAGGAATAGAAGCAATGATCGATTTGTTAATTTACCTCTTAGACAACCAGTATGAGGATGAGATCATTTCCACCCTGAAGGGCCGCAATTTTTTGTTTCACAAAGCGACCAGCGTGGAAGAGCTGGTGGAAATCTGCAAGCAGGAATTCGTCGATCTCATTTTGGTGTGGCCGGCAACTCATGATGTGGTTGCCGATGTTCTCACTGTTCTCAATATGCAGGAATTGGCATATCTGCCGGTGATTCCGGTGGTTCATAAAAATGAGGATTTTTCAGCCGTCCTGCAGTTGCCCATTGCGGACATTATTACAATCCCCCTGCCGCGGGAGGAGTTTTTCATTCACCTGAATAAACTGTCGCACGCGATAGACGACGAGTCGAACGCAATGCAGGGACAGCACTGGCAGGGCAACCTGGATGAATTCAGCCTGATCGACCTGATACAGATGGTGGAGACCAGCCACAAGGACGCCATTCTTTCCATCTCGTACCGCGATCACCTGGGCCAAGTGTATTTCCGTGGCGGAAAGGTCATCCGGGCTTCTTTCCGCAACCTCGATACTTTTCACGCGCTCTCAAAGCTCGTAAACCTGAGCAAGGCAAATTTTCATGTGCAATTTACGCGTGTGGACCTGGCAGACAGCCTGGAACTGAGCAACGAGGAGCTATTGGTAGAGCTGGTTCAGCAGCTCGGAGAACAGGAAAAATATTTTCAATCTCTCCCCAATCTTCAGGAAGAGTATATCTCCGTCGAATCGCCGGAGCCGCCGCAGAATGAAATTCAGGCGCAGATTCTCGACCTGTGCCAGGAGGGAGAAACGCTTTCCGACCTGATGATTTCGATGAATGAGGATAATCAGGAGATATTAAAAAACGCATTGAGTTTGGTCGAGGGAAAAATGCTGGTTCGCCGCCAGGATTTCGAGCTGCTCGAAAAACAGAAAGCGGAGAAAAAAGGATTGGGACGGCTATTCAACTCGTTTGGCAGTTTTTTCAAAAAAGAAAAAAAAACTGAAGAAATAGAAGAGCCCACTTTGCCGCCGCCGGTAAAAATGGATATCGCAAAGCCGGAGCTGATACACCAGCCCGCAAAAATAAATCCGGGTGCAATCCAGTCCATATCCAAATATCTCAGGGAACAATAGTCTATGCAAATTTTAGAAACGCTGGTTGTTGAGCAAACGGACGGTCTTTTTGGCAAGCTGGCGGAGGCGCTTCCTTTCATTCCCATTACCGATCTGGAAATTCCGGTTTTTCGGATGGAGGTCAATCCGGATGTTGTTATCCTGGTTTATAAACTGAATGACGGCCAGCAGGTAAGCGACGTGCTGATGGAACATGTCCTGCCGCATGTTAAAAGCGCTGTCTTTCTCGCTAATCGCGAAGCGTATAGCGAATGGCAGTCTTCCCCGCGGGTTACCGAGCTGCTGCCGGAGCTGGAGAAAAGGGCGGCGGTGGTGATTGCGCTTGCCACCAGTCCGGAATGGACGGAGCAAATGGCGGATTATATTGCCGAGAACGGCATGTACCTGGCCGAGCGCAGCCGCCTGATGTTCTGGAACCCGGAGGAGCGGGAGAGTCTGCTGCAGGTCTGGAAAAAATGCTGGGGCGATTTGCTGTTGAGTTCCTGAGAAAAATGGTTGCGCTTTCACGGAACATCGTCTATATTTTCGCCGCAAAGCGCGGATGGCGGAATTGGCAGACGCGCCAGACTTAGGATCTGGTGGGAGAAATCCCGTGAGGGTTCGAGTCCCTCCCCGCGCACTTTCGCGCCCGTAGCTCAATTGGATAGAGCATCAGACTTCGGATCTGAGGGTTGGGGGTTCGAGTCCCTCCGGGCGTGCTCTTTTTTTGACAGACAAAACACCCTCTATTTTCTTTAATCTCCCCGCTGTGAAATACATCAGATTCTGGATTTGATAATCAATAGTTCCCTCAGCAACGACTAATTGCTGGATGCTCCTATATTTTCATGCCTCTTCAGAAAATTGGCACGCTGTTGGCCTTAAGATAGTAAGATTGATGTGTATGTACGGATTTATGCTTTACCTGACACGGAGGTTTTAAGAATGTCTTTCAGCAGTTTGTTCTTTCCATTCCTTATTATTGTTACACTTTTTGTGGTTTTCAATCTGGCGGTAGGTTTTATCGACTATAACCGGATCAAGAAAATAAGAAAGAAATACTACTGAGCTCTTGTTGGATTTTGTATTATTTCTGCACATTCCCGGCGGAATAAACTTGATGCGATAGTCGGATTGGGCCGGACTTACCCGCTAATCTTCATTTGAAGTTGATTTCAAATATAGACGTGGTTATATTTGCCCCGGTTTTTGAAGGCAGCAAGGCCAAAACAATATCCGGCGCGTTCGTCTAGTGGTCCAGGACGCCGGCCTCTCACGTCGGTAACACGGGTTCGACTCCCGTACGCGCTACAAATGAAAGCCCCGCAGATTCGGGGCTTTTCTATTTTTTGGGGGAATGCTAACTCATCTGATTTCGAAAATCCTGCGCTACTTGCTCCGGCGTACAGTCGATCATCGATTCGGCATGAAGTTTCTCAAAAAAAGTCACATCGTTACGGTAATACGGGGCAAGAGCAGGGCGGGTGCAGATTTTTAAAATGCATGGCATCTGAGATCTTCTTCTGTCCGGAGAAACCGGCGGCGAGAAAATCGCCAGGTTAAAACTGTTCCGGTTCCGGCTGTGGTAAAACGAGAAAATCTTTTTTATTCCCGATGATAATTCCTGCAGAACTTGGTCATCCAACTCCGGGAATGGTTCACCGTTTCCGATGACGGCATCGATTTCGTTAAATCCTACCGGTGCGAACGGCGTGAAGAAAAAGGTGTGCGCGGATTTGAACAGGGAACGCGGTCCTGGTTCTTCCTGTGCCTTTAAGTCCGTCCAGAAGTTCGAGCGATAATTCTGAAAATACTGTTCGCTGTGTTCCAGCAGCAGCCGCTGATGATTGGTGGGATAGGGGTCGAGGATGGGCTGCAGGTGAGGGTGCAGAATGCTGCTGCCCGCCGGAAGCAGGTAATTTCCGTTCACGCTGGCATAAAGGATTTCGTTATCGAATTTCGCGCATTGTTGAAGATATTGTCGGCAGGCTTTTAAAGCATTCAGAATCTGTCCTTCGCTGAACGCGTTCAGATAAATAAAGTGTTCTTTGGAAAAGATGCAGACCCCGCTGTAGCGCGCGAAACCGGAAAGATTCGGAAAGAGCAGTGCTTCACCAATTTCAATCCTTCCCTCGGGATTTATTCCATGCGGCATCTTCGGCGTTTGGTTCTCCACCCGGCCGGCGCAGAAAAAACATGGTTTGGCGTTTGCCACGAACTCCTGCAGCGGATCTTCTTCCGGGATTTTATCCAGGCCCTTAGGACCGGCGATTCGCGTGGTGTTTCCCAGCAACGGATCGAAGCGTATCTCAATATGATCTTCTGTCAATTCAAAATTGTGCAATGGATTACGAATTCTCGCGGTAACCCGCTCTTTTCGAAACCGAATTTCCGCCATTTTCGTTTCCTTCCCTGATGGAGAATTTGTATTTGTGCTTCCCCGGCAGCATGTTCGGAGGTTTATTTTAAGATTGTTTTCAAATTCAAAGGGACCATCCAGGCTTTCGGAAAATACTGAATTTGGGTGAATCAAGTTTCAGATTTTAATAATTTCCCCAATTGAATAAAACTCCTGCTTAAACTTTTTTGCATAGCTTAAAATATTGGCCTGCATATTTTGGTCGACCACCAGCACCAGCCCGATTCCCATGTTAAAGGTCTGCCGCATGTCCTCTTCCGGCACGTTTCCCGTGCGCCGGATAAACTGAAAGATGGCAGGCACCGGCCAGCTTCTCCAATCAAACTCGGGTTCGAGCCCGTCAGGCACGACCCGGACGGTATTTTTGAACAGGCCACCACCGGTGATGTGCGCTATTCCCCGCACCTCGAAAATCCGGGTCAGCTCATCGATTATGGGATAATAATTCAGATGAATTTTGAGAAGCTCATCTCCCAGTACATTTCCGATCTCCTCGATGTAATCGACCGGTTTGTATTTCGGGAAAAGCACCTTCCGCGCCAGCGAGTAGCCGTTGGTGTGGAGTCCGTTGGAAGATACGCCGATAAGAACATCACCCTCCTTTATCCGGCTTCCATCTATAATCTTGTCTTTTTCAACCACACCGACAATTGTGCCGGCAAGGTCATATTCGCTTCCGGAATAGAGATCCGGCATTTCCGCAGTTTCACCGCCGATCAGCGGCAGCCCGGCTGCCTTGCAGGCGGTTGCGAAACCTTCTATGATTTGCCTGTACACATCTTCCTGCAGGCTGCCGCAGGCAAAATAGTCCAGGAAAAACAGGGGAGTAGCGCCGCATACCGCAATATCGTTGATACAGTGGTTGACGAGATCCTGCCCGACTGTGGAATGGAGGTCCATCATCATGGCCACTTTCAATTTGGTGCCCACCCCGTCGGTGCTGGCAATCAGCACGGGACGTTCATATTCGTTTGCCGGGAATTCATAAAATCCGCCGAAAGCGCCGATATTTTTCAGAACTCTGTCATTGTGCGTTTCACCGATCAATTTCTTCAGACCGGAAAGTGATCTCTCCGCTTTCTCGATATCCACACCCGCGTCACGATAGGTAACTTTTTTTTCCATGCCTTCTACTCTAAAAATTTAGATGATTAAAAATTCCTGTTTTAAAACCGCCGCAATTGCAGGCACCACCAGGCAAGTCGCCGATTGCTGTATCTGAATTAATTTATCCAACAGGATAATCCTTCAATTGGTTCATATAAGCTCCACGAAGCTCCTCAAAAAAGCGGATGATTTCCGGCTGCCGGTAATCGGGGTAAGTCCAGTCGTTGGGACCAAAGTGTCCTCCCCGAAAACGCAGGTGCACATCGCCAAAGATGCCGCGGCCCAGGTAGAGCCGGTGATCGTAATCCTTGGTTGTTGCCAGAACCACTTTTGCCGCGCAGATGTAGCCGGGATCGATATTCGCCCTCCTGCCGTTCTCGCCGGCAAATTGGGTTTCGAGAATATTTGTCGAGATCTTGATATCCGGCAGGTTTTCCGCCGGCAGCAAATCCCGGAATGCGATGACCTGCTTTTTCAGCTCTGCACCCATTTCTGGGAAATAGTAATCCGTGAATTCCGAGAATGCGAAAATCCCGCTCCTGCTATCTACCGGCGACAGGAGATGTTCAAGCCCGGCAAAAACTTCCTCCGGCGAAATCTGCTGCGCGTACGTCACGGCCACAAAAATCTTCACCGGAGGATATGTTCTGAGTTTACCCATCTAATTCAGGAATTGTGCTCATCATCGGGATACATTTCATCGATGAGCGCTTTGTATTTCTGTTCCACTACGTTGCGTTTCACTTTTTGAGTGGGCGTCAGCTCGTTGCTCTCGATGGTGAACGGCTCCTTCAGCAGTTTGAATTTTTTTATTGTTTCATAACTTGCCAAATCGACCGAAACGTAATCGATCTCCTCACGCATCAGATTTTGGATCTGGTCATTTGTGAGGAGGTCATCTTCATCCCGGTACTCTATCTTGTTCTTTTGTGCGTAGGATTTTAGCTTTTCCATGTCCGGTACGATGAATGCCGAGCAGTATTTTCGCTTGTCGCCCACAACCACCGCCTGATCGATGTAACGGGAGGTGATGAGCAGATTTTCGATTGCCTGAGGCGCTACATTCTTCCCGCCGGAAGTGACGATGATGTTCTTTTTGCGGTCGTTGATAAACAGAAAACCGTCTTTGTCGAAATACCCCATATCGCCGGTATGAAGCCAGTTGTCATTATCGATGGCCTCTTTGGTAGCCTCTTCATCTTTAAAGTAGCCTTTCATTACATGAGGCCCGCGGGTGAGAATTTCCCCATCTTCGGCAATTTTTACTTCCACATTGGAGATTGGCAAACCGGCGGATCCGAATTTAAAGCTCTCTACCCGGTTTACCGTGATTACCGGGGAAGATTCGGTAAGCCCGTAGCCTTCAAGCAGAACGAGACCGGCAGAATTGAAAAATTCATTGATCTCCCGGGATAGTGGAGCGCCTCCGGAAATAAAAAGACGAATTCTTCCGCCGACTCTTTCTTTCAATTTAGAGTAAACCAGTTTATCGGCAATTTTGTAGCGCACCTTCAGCATACCGGACAGCGGCATGTTTTTCTGCTTGTACAGAATGGCTTTCTTGCCCACTTCGATTGCCCAGAAAAATATTTTTCGTTTCACTGCCGATCCTTCTTCCAGCGACTCCAGCACCCGCGCATACACTTTTTCGAAAAAACGCGGAACACTGGTCATTATTGTCGGATGCACTTCCTGCAGGTTTGCCGCCACAGTATCGATGCTTTCTGCGTAGGCAATTGTTGCCCCACAAAAGAATGCCAAAAAGTGGCCTGCCATTCTCTCGAAAACATGAGAGAGCGGAAGGAACGAAAGAAATAAATCCTGATCAGTAACCTCAATCACTTGCCGCGAGCCTTCCACATTCGATAAAAAATTGCCGTGAGTCAGCATTGCTCCCTTGGGGACACCGGTCGTTCCTGAGGTATAGATAACACTTGCCATATCATCCCGGCTGATCCCGCTCAGCGCATCATCGATAAAGGTCGGATTTTTTCCGAGATAGCTTTCACCCTCCTTCAGGATATCCTGAAATGAGATTACATCTTCCCCCGTTTCTCCTTCGATTGAAATAATGTTTTTGAGCTTTGGGAGTTCCTTTCGAATTTCCCGAATTTTTTCCAGTTGTTCCTGGTTTGAAACAATGATGATTTTTCCTTCGGAGTTGTTAATAATATACTTGATGTGCGAAGGCAGCAGAGTCGGGTAAATCGGAACTGTAACCGCCCCCAGAGTCAGAATAGCATAGTCCGACAAGGCCCATTCAACCCGGTTCTCGGAGAGCAAAAGAACCCGGTCGCCTTTCTCCACACCCAGTGTTTTTAATCCCCCGCTTAAATTCGCGGCCCTTTTCTGGATTTCCTTGAATGCTACTGAATGGTACTTTTCCCCCGCTTTGTACATCATCACATCTTTCTCCGGATACTTTTCACAAACCGTTTTGAACATGGTACCGATATTGGGGTAATTCATATCTCCTCCATCAATTTTCTTAAGTTGAATATAATGACAAAGTTGGAAAAGTGTCAAGATAATCTTGGACATTCGGCAAAGTTGCCTTTCATGAAAGGAGCAGGCAACAACCGCAGTATCCCCGTCACTGCAGTAATGCTTGTGACCTCTTCTCCCGGTTTCGGTATGGAGGCCGGAGATGTGGCTGACAAATAACAGAGCGAGGTCATCCGGGCCGTGAAGCCGGCCCATCCGGCAGGCGTCGTCGCCTTTGGGGCCTGTCCCAATTTACCCTGAAGTGTAATTTTTAGATCTTATAACAGATGATCCGGTCCCGGAAATTACGGAGATCAGGTAGGCTTTGCACTTTTAAGATAATTTTCCATATCTGCCGTTTTTTAATTATATTACCGGTTGAAAACCATGAAGGAAACGAAGGTAACCGAATGAAGAAATTTTCTGTGATCCGAAAAGAGGTTAACGATTACCTGAACAAGAAAACATTTCTGGGTAAACCGCTGGATGACGTGCTGGCAAAAACTATCCTTGGTGTTATTTTGGTGCTGGTTATCGTCGTCATGCTGCCAAGTGAGCGTCCTTTTGAATACAGCAATCTCACAGTGGGCAGTATCGCCCGCAGCGAGATTATTGCACCATTTACCTTTCCGATTATCAAATCCAAAGATGTACTGGCCCGGGAGAGAGAACAGGCCCGGCTGAGTGTTCCCCCGGTGTACGACCACCAGTCTAACGCTGTGGAAGTGCAGGATCTAAAATTGAAGAAGTTGTTCGAGGAACTGACTGTCTTCTTTGGGAAAATTATGCGGGATGTGAAAACGCAGAACCTTGAGAAGGATAAGTTGCCGCGGGAGGCGAAGGTGGACAGCCTGATTCAACAGATATTTGTTAAATATAATGTGAGCTTAACTTTTGAGAATGTGAATCAGCTATTCGAATTGTACCGGACCAAACAACTGAGTCTATTCCATAAAAACCTTACGGATGCATTTTCCAGGGTGTATAGTAGCGGCATAATTAATGTTCCTAAAGACAGGATCGAAGAGAAAAAGTTGATCATAATCCGAAATGGCGTGGAAGAGGAAACAGATGTAGACCAGGTGATGGACTTGCAGGAGGCAAAAAAAACGATTTCCGACATCCTCAGCAGGAAATATCCTGCAACCTCTGCAGAGGTTCAATTGGCGCCGATGATAGTGTCGGCTTTTCTTACCCCCGATCTTATATATAACCAGGAAATCACCACCACCCGCAAAGATAAAGCGATTCACGAAGTACCGACAACCAGCGGCTTTGTGCATAAGGATGAACGGATTGTTGATAGCCACGAAATTATTACAGAGGATATCTACCTGAAATTGCAGTCGTTAGCTGAGGCGTTAAAGGAACGAAGCGGTCTGCAACGCGGCTGGCATCACTTCCTCTTTTATGTCGGGGAATATATTTTTGCACTTTTAATAATCTTCATATTTGGCATTTATGTCTATTATTACCGTCCCGGATTTTTTGCCGATAACAAAATGCTCGGCCTTATCACCACCATACTCATAATTCAATTTCTTTTGGCAATGCTGATCGATGGTGTTTTGAAATGGAATTTCCTGAGTATTCCCGTCACACTGGGCCCTATGCTGCTATCCATGCTGCTGGATGCCCCGGTAGCATTTCTGGGCACAGTTGTCATCAGTTTTGTACTGGGTGCTGCGCAGGGCAATAATTTCTACCTGGCGCTGGTTACGCTGGTGGTTGGCACCATCGCATTACTTTCAGTCCAGAAGATCCGCAACCGGGGGCAGATGTTTCGTGCGATTCTTTACATTCTAATTGGGTACAGCATACTTAGTTTTAGTTACGGTTTCATTCACTACGACTCTTTCTCTTCCATGCTGCAAAACCTGGGCTTCTACATGCTACCCAATGCCATCCTGGTTCCCACGGCGGTTTTTTTGCTGATCGGCATTTTTGAGAAGCTGTTCGATGTATCGACCGATATTACGCTGCTGGAATTGTCAGATCTGAACCATCCGCTGTTGAAACGGCTGTCGGTAGAAGCGCCGGGTACCTTCCACCACAGCATAATCGTGGGAAATCTGGCGGAGGCGGCGGCGAAGGCGATTGGCGCAAACTCACTGCTGGCGCGGGTAGGCTGTTATTACCACGATGTCGGGAAAATGCAGCGCGCCGAATATTTTGTCGAAAATCAAGCCGGGGCGATGAACAAGCACGAAAAATTGACGCCCACCATGAGTTCGCTGATTCTTGCCAAGCATGTAAAAGCCGGTCTTGAACTGGCTGATGAGTATGGACTGCCGCGCGCAGTAAAACAGTTCATTCCGGAACATCACGGAACCAACCTGATGGCCTATTTTTATCATAAGGCCACCGAGACCATGGACCCCAAAGACATCAATGAGAATGATTTCAGGTATCCGGGGCCAAAACCGCAGTCCAAGGAAACCGCCATCTCGATGCTGGCCGACGCTGTGGAAGCTGCTTCCCGCGCGCTTCCCAATCCCAACCTTCAACGGATCAGCTCCCTGGTGGAAGACCTTATTGAAAAGCGATTTCAGGAGGGACAACTGGATGAATGCGATGTGACGTTGCGCGAATTGAATGAGATCAAACAGGCATTTATTCCTATTTTAATGGGCATTCACCACCTCCGGATTGAGTACCCGGGAAGTGAGCCCAAAGGTGAGAAAGGCCGTCAGTCCGGTTCTGAAAAACAAGAGGCAGAGGGAAAAATTACGCCGCAAAAGAGCAGAAAGGGCGGTGCGAAATCTCCGGCATCTGCCGATGAGGCGTCCGGCAGGGAAAAGCAGGCTTCCGGCGGCGTGGAGAAAGATAAAGATGACAAGAAAGAGAGCGAACATACACCTGCACAATGATCTCCCTGGGAATGAAATATCCCTTAAGCAGTATAAGCCGGTTATTGATCGCGTGCTGGTTGAGCGACGCCTGGCGGTAAATGAATTGAGCGTGATCCTGGTCGATGACGAATATCTTCGAAAATTGCACTCCAAATATCTGAACGATAGCAGCTACACCGACGTCATGACATTCAATTTGAATCCCGGCGGAGAAATAGAAGCAGAAATCTACATCAGTTTCGATAGGGCAAAAATACAGGCCAGGCAGTACGGCGTCCCGGTGACAAACGAGATTGCTCGGCTGATTTTCCACGGACTGCTTCATTTGGAAGGCTACGACGATGCAACCGAAGCGGAACGGGAAAAGATGCATCGTCTGGAGAATGAGCTGCTAAAAAAATATTGGGCCGGCTGAGCGTGCTCATTTTTCCCAAAGAATCGACACATTGCTGAAAATGAAGCGAAAATCAAAAATTGGCTGGCACCTTATCGGCGAATATTTTCCCGGAATATTTCCCTGCCCTACGCCGATTCGCAACCGCTTCCACTCAATTGAAAAAAGTTGGATTTCCATTGAATAAAAATTTATATTTCATACCCTAAATAACTGAGTACAATTATTACGAGGTAAGTTACTTTAAATTGATACTTGAAATAGCTATTTATCTGCTCATCTTCATCGTTCTTCTTACACTTTCTGCTTTTTTCTCCGGTTCGGAAACGGCATATTTTTCACTTACTCCCGCCCAGCTCGAAACCTTTAAAAATTCGACACGAACCTCCGACCAGCGCATCACCAAGCTGATGTCGTGGCCCCGCCAGCTATTGATCACAATTGTGCTGGGAAATACAATGGTGAATATCACCATAGCATCAATCGCCGCTCTTTTAACATCCCGATTAACAAATTTCGTTGGTGTCAATCAAAATGTGATTATCCTGATCGATGTGTTTGTCGTTACATTCGTCATCCTGGTTTTGAGCGAAATTCTGCCAAAAGTCATAGCGGTGCGGAATTCGGAAAATTTCTCGATCCGGGCGTCTCTGCCGCTGACATTTATCTTCTTCTTGCTTTACCCTATCTCCTATTCTATTGCCAGCTTCACCCGTTTCCTGCAATCCCGCTCCGGCTTCCGGGATGAAAAGACAATGCTCACCGAAGAAGAACTAAAGACTCTGGCGGAGGTAGGTGAGGAGCAGGGCAGCCTGCTGAAAGATGAGAGGGAGATGATCCACAGCATTTTTGAGTTTGGGGATACCACCGTGAGGGAAATCATGGTACCGCGAACGGACATGATTATTGTGGATACTACGACAACCCTTGCCCAGTTGATGCGGCTGGTGAAAACCAAACTGCATTCGCGGATTCCCGTATTCAAAGATAAAATTGATAACATCATCGGAATTCTCTATGTAAAGGATTTGCTTCCTTATCTCTACAAAAAAAGGAACGAACGGATTGAGTTGGAAAAGCTGGCGCGCCCTGCGTATTTCGTTCCCGAACAGAAAAAGATCGATGAGCTTCTTCGGGAGTTCCAGGCCGAGCACATCCACATGGCGCTGGTGGTGGATGAGTACGGCGGGATTTCCGGTATTGTCACTTTGGAAGATATTATCGAAGAGATTGTCGGGGAAATCCAGGATGAGTATGATAAGGAATCGCCGCTATTCAAGAAACTGGAAGGAGGCGCTTTCCAGATCGACGGCCGGATGTCGCTGGAAGAGGTGAACGATGAGCTGGACCTCGACCTGCCGTCCGAAGAAGGGGTGGAGACCATCAGCGGTTTCATCCTCAGTATTTTGGGGTCGTTGCCCAAGGAGAAGGAGGAAATCAAATACAACAATTATAGATTTGTGGTTGAAAAAATCAACCGGAACCGTATCCTCAAAGTTCGTGTCGAAAAACTGCAGACAACGGAGAATGAATCGCCCGAGAACCAGCCAAATGTCTGAAATCCCGCTGCGAAATATTCCTTCGGTGCAGGAGGTCTTGCAGGAACCTTCTTTGGCGGAGATTCAAATTGATTTCCGCTATCTAAAATCCGTTGTGCAGGAAACCATTGAAAAAGTTCGATCCGAGCTCGAGGCCGGGGCAAAAATGAAAATTGCCGACCGTGCTGCAATCAAGGAGAAAATAGTGCGGCAGGTAAAGTCCCGGATTGAAAGGCTTGCCGCCCACCGGCTGAAACGAGTGATAAACGGAACCGGGATCATTTTGCACACCAACCTGGGGAGAGCGCCGATCGCTCCCGCCGCAGCGTTGCATCTTGAAGAAATACTGCAGAATTACTGCAACCTGGAATTCAACCTGGAAACCGGAAAACGCGGCAGGCGCACCGATGCCATAGAGGAAATTCTCTGTCTCATTACCGGCGCCGAGGCAGTGGAAGTGGTCAATAACAATGCCGCCGCGGTTTTGATTGCGCTGAACAGTTTGTGCAGCCGGAAAGAAGTGCCGGTTTCGCGCGGAGAATTGGTGGAAATTGGCGGGTCGTTCCGGATGCCGGAAGTGATGAAAATCAGCCGAGCTAAAATGGTGGAAGTCGGGACCACAAACAAAACCCATCTTCAGGATTATGAAGATGCAATCAATGATCGCACCGGTGCCATTCTGAAGGTTCATACCAGCAACTACCGCGTACTCGGTTTTACCGATTCCGTCCCTGTCGAGCAATTGGCAGGATTAGCTAAGAAACACGACATGCCGCTGATTTACGATATGGGCAGTGGGGTCATCGAGGATTTGGCAAACTGGGGGCATCCGCACGAGCCGGTAGCGCGCGACCTGATTGAGGCTGGCGCGGATATTATTACGTTTAGCGGCGACAAAATCCTGGGTGGGCCGCAGGCTGGTATTATCATCGGAAAAAAAGAATTCATGCGAGAGATAAAAAAGAATCACCTCCTGCGGGCGCTGCGCTGCGATAAACTGACCTACGCGCTGCTGGATGCGACCCTGCGCTTCTATCTGAATCCTGCAAAGCTGCCGAAGAAGCTACCGGTGGCGGCTATGTTGACAGTCACCGTGGATGAGTTAAAGAGGCGTGGCCAGGTGCTGATCGGCAAACTAAAAAATCTTCCGCTGGCTGCTGAAGTCGAGGATGCCTATTCGCAAATGGGTTCCGGTGCCCTGCCGCTGGAAAAAATTCCGTCGGCCGCAGTCGGCATTGTGCCCCAAACGATGGGTCTAATGCAGTTTGCCAAAAAGCTGCGAATGGGAGATCCGGCGGTAGCATGCTACATCGAAAATGACAAATTTATGATCAATCTTCGCACCGTGCGGGAAGATGAGATCAGCATGATTGCTGAAAAGATCGTGCGGCTTTTTGATAAAGAATGATAAACAGGGAGCGGCGAATCTCCTGCTGCTTGCGTCTTGATCCACGAAATTAAATGAAAGCTGAAATCGAATAAAAATGGCAGACCCAAACAGACACTTTGTAATCGGCATGGCCGGTCATATAGACCACGGCAAAACGGCGCTGGTACAGGCGCTCACCGGGATTAACACCGACCGGCTGCGGGAGGAGCAGGAACGCGGAATCACTATCGATCTTGGGTTCGCTCACCTGAGCGAGAATGTCACCATCATCGATGTGCCCGGACACGAGCGGCTGGTGAAAAACATGGTGGCTGGCGTCAGCACCATCGACCTGGTGCTGTTCGTGGTGGCAGCCGATGACGGCGTAATGCCGCAAACCCGTGAACATCTTGATATCATCAATCTGCTGGGTATAGAAAACGGGATTTTTATCGTTACCAAAACTGACCTGGTAGAGGAAGAGTGGCTGCTTTTGGTCGAAGAAGAGGTCCGTGATATTTTGAGCCGAACTGCTTTCAAGGATGCGCCGGTTTTGAAGGCTTCCGCTGTGACCGGGGAGGGTATTGAGGAAATCCGGAAAGAGCTTGCCCGCAATCTGGAAAATATAAAGCCCAGAACCGACGACGGAATTTTTCGGCTGCCGGTGGATCGCGTGTTCACCAAGCCGGGATTCGGAACAGTGATTACGGGCAGCGTCCTCTCGGGCAGTATCAATTCCGGGCAGGCGGTTGAAATTCTGCCGCAGAAGCTTCAGGCCAGGGTGAGGGGATTGCACAGCCACGATCACAAAGTCGAATCCGTGAAACCCGGCTTCCGGGCCGCCCTGAATTTAGCCGGCGTCGAGATGGAACAACTGCATCGCGGCCAGGTGATCACATTGCCCGGCTTTTACGATCCTGTCGTGCTTTTTAATGCCAGGCTGAATGTTTTGCCGGATTCTCCTGCCCCTATTCAAAACCAGATGCGGCTCCGTGTGCACGTTCACACCAGGGAAGTGTTTGCCCGCATAATAATTCCGGAATCCAAAGTCATCGCGCCCGGTGAATCCGGGTTTGTTCAATTCCGGCTGGAGGAGCCGGTTTATGCTTCATTCAGGGACCGTTTCATCATCCGTCAGTATTCGCCCCAGGTGACTCTGGGAGGCGGGGTGGTGCTCAACACCAATCCGCCCAAATACCGCAAAAAATATCTTGAGGAATTCAAGGAATCCCTGGAAGGGCTTGAGAGCAGCGATGGGAAGACGAGAGTAGCCGCAATTTTCTCGGTCGCTGAGATTCGTCCGTACTCGCCGCGGGAATTGCAGGTAAAGGTTGGCCTGGAAATTCATGAAATAGACGCGATAATCCATGACTTGCAGAACAAGCAGGAGCTTTTCCGTCTGGCAAAAGGAGGGGATCAATATTATTATTCCGGGAAACAGTTGGAAATGGTTCTGGCACTGGGGCAGCGGGTTTTACAGAGATACCACACACAGTTCCCCGGCCGGCCGGGCATGCGCCCGAAGGAGTTAAGCAGCCGGATCGGGCGACGCTACCCGGACGAGCTTATCCAGTTGGCGGTAACTTACGGCCTTAAGAATGGAAACCTGAAGCAAACCGGCGAAGCCATCGCTTCCGGCGAATTCCAATCGGGGCTGTCGCAACCCTTGCAGGAGAAAATGGAAAAAATAGAGCAACTTTATAAAAAAGCGGATTTCAATCCGCCAACCTACGCCGAGGCGTTGAACGATAGTGGTCTGGCGGAAAAAGAATTCAAAGAGCTGGTGAATATTTTGAGGGAACAAGGTAGCTTGATCTTGGTCGAGGAGAAGCTGTTTTTTCACGGAGATGTTATTCGCCGGATCGTGAGCATTATCCGGGAACATTTCCGGCAGGCGTCCGAGCTGACCGTAACGCAATT
This sequence comes from uncultured Calditrichaceae bacterium, assembly GCA_964624795.1. Lineage (GTDB taxonomy): Bacteria > Calditrichota > Calditrichia > RBG-13-44-9 > RBG-13-44-9 > CAZUZS01. The sequence continues at coordinate 40,850 of CAZUZS010000015.1, read as the reverse complement.
CAAGGATTTGACCGGCACCACCCGCAAATTTGCGATACCGCTGTTGACCTACCTCGATAATAGCAAAATAACGTTACGCCAGGGAGATGTGCGGATTGCAGGATCGCAATTGAATGCGGTGTAGAATTATTTCCTGATAAAAGATCTCATCCCGGAAAAACAAAACGCAGGAAATTGTGGCGCAAATTCGTTGCGGACCGAGCGCTGCCGATTTCATAAAATCGGAATCCGAGCCTACTTTTGAACCTGGTTTTTTTGGGCGAAGAGATCCTGATCAATCTCGATGTGTTCGGCTTCCAGAATCCATTCTGCCAACTTTTGAGAAGACAGGCCAACCAGATCGAGAAGGTAATCCCGGCTGCCGTGTTCCACAAATTTATCGGGAATTCCCTTCGTTTGCAGATAAATATGATCCGGGTAGCCGTGCTTCTGAAGAAAGTCTGCGATCTTTTGCCCGAATCCGCCTTCCAGCACATTCTCTTCCACGGTGTAAATATGTTTGTAATCGTGCGCCAGCCGGTGCAGCAATTTTTCATCAAGTGGTTTTACGAAACGACAGTTCACGATGGTTGGATTGATGCCATGCAATTTCAGGATTTCCAGCGCCCGAAGACTCTCCGCAACCATGCTGCCCACTGCCAGGATCGCGATTCTCTCGCCGGAGTTGACGATCTCCCATTCTCCGATGCCGATTTCCCTGAATTTGCCGGCTAAATCCACATCGTCCGGCGTGGGAAGATGCGGGTAACGAATGGCAAACGCTTCGCGATCCTGCATCAATGCAGTGTAAAGCAGGTTTCGAAGCTCCTGTCCGTCCTTTGGCGCGGAGATGATGAGATTGGGGATAGGATTCATATATGATAAATCAAAGATGCCATGATGGGTTGGACCGTCTTCGCCGACCAGACCGGCACGATCTATGGCAAAGATCACCGGCAATCGCTGCAACGAAACATCGTGAATCATCTGGTCGAAAGCGCGCTGGAGAAAAGTAGAATAAAGCGAAACCACCGGACGGTTGCCGCCGGCAGCGAGACCTGCTGCAAATGTGACAGCATGTTCCTCCGCAATCCCCACATCAAACAGCCGTTCCGGAAATTTTTCTCTGAAGTCGTTTAAACCGGTCTCTTCACCCATCGCAGGCGTTACGGCGCACAGGCGGTCGCTTTTTTCCGCCAACTGCGTTACGGTTTTTCCGAAAACCTCTGAATACGCAATCCCTTCCCTTTCTTCTTCTCCAGTTGGTTCTCGTGTGAGAGCGTTGAATCCCCGTGTCCAGGCAGGACGTTTCTCTGCCGCGGAAGAACCTTTTCCTTTCTTGGTTAACACATGCAGCAGAACCGGTCCCCGCAGGTCCTTGATGCGCCCCAGAATATGAAGCAACTCTTCCATATCGTGACCATTAATGGGACCAAAATAACGCAGTCCCAGGTCCTCAAAAAACAGACCGGGCAGAATGAAGGTCTTGATACTGTCCTGCGTCCGGCGGGCCAGGCTACGGATCTTTTCGGTCAGAGGCGGGATTTTTGCCGTGAAATCCCAGACTTCACTTTTTACCTTTTCATAATATGGATTGGTAATGATCATGTTCAGGTAGTTGGCTATGCCGCCGACAGTACGCGAAATGGAAATGGTGTTGTCATTCAGCACCACCAGCAGATTTTTCCCGGACTGCCCGGCATTATTCAGGCCTTCATAAGCCATGCCGCCGGAGAGCGAACCGTCCCCAATGACCGCTACGACCTTGTGTTTTTCGCCCTTCAGGTCGCGCGCCGCGGCAAGCCCCAGCGCAGCGGAGATGGATGTGCTGGCGTGCCCGGTGCCAAAATTGTCATACACGCTCTCGTCCCGTACCGGAAAACCGCTGATCCCTCCCGGCCGGCGAATGTTTTCCAGTGCTTCACGGCGGCCGGTAAGTAATTTATGAACATACGATTGGTGGCCGACATCCCAGATAAGCAGATCCCTGGGCGTTTGAAAAATATAGTGCAGGGCAACAGTTAGTTCCACCACTCCCAGGCTGGAAGCCAGGTGGCTGTCGGTTGCGGGCAAAATATTTACCAGGTAACCCCGGATTTCCCCGGCCAGTTGTTTAAGCTCAACATGGCTCAAATTTTTCAGATCATCCGGAGATTCAATTTGCGTCAGGATCTCAAATTTTTTCTCTTCCATATTGAAAAAGCTCCCGCTGCTAAATCACATTTTGAAACTTACATAAAGGAACCATAAAATTCATTAAATTAAATATTTTTATCCGCCGAAAGTTCAACCTTGTCGAAAGTGTAAGCAATGTTTCATTCGAGAATGCAGCATCAACAAAATAGGCTTTCCTGGTTTGCCTTATTTTTGCTCGTCAGTTTCCGGCATATTTTCCCTGGCGGTTTCCACATTTCTCATGAACCTCTTGTAGCCCGCCCGCCGCACAGGCGTTCCCTCAAACATGGCCTCGAACTCTTCTTTCGTCAAGCTTGCCAACCGGTTCAGAAGTAAATCGGTTTCGCTAAAGCGACTTGAATAATCAGGTTCGGAGGCGCTTTTGGCAAAGCGCTGGTTCCAGGGACAAACCGCCTGGCAGATGTCGCATCCAAAAATATGATTGCCGGTTTTTTCACTGATTGCTTCGTCGATTACCCCCGTGTGCTCGATTGTGAGGTATGAAATGCATCGGCGCGAATCCAGGCGGAAAGGCCCGGTAATCGCACCGGTAGGGCAAGCCTGCTGGCAGCGGCTGCATTCACCGCAAAACTCTTGCGTGAATGGTTCATCGGGAGGAAGCTGGATGTTCAGGAGAATCCCACCCAGAAAAAAATAAGATCCTTTTGTTTTCATGATCAATGTGGTGTTTTTGGCTATCCAGCCGAGACCGGCACGGACCGCCAGCGGCTTTTCCATGATAGGGAAGGAATCGACAAAAACGCGACCGCTGGCTTCCGGTTTCTGCTCCTGTATCCATGAGAGAAGTGATTTCAGCTTTTTCCGGATGACGCGGTGATAATCTCTTCCACGGGCATAGAGAGATATCGTGCCGGATGCAATGGGCATAAAGATTTCTTCGCGCTCCCGATAGTAATTATGCGCTACCATGAGGATGGAACGGGTGTCGGGATAAAATGCGGCTGGGTTGGCTCTTTGAGTCGCCGTTGTTGCCAACCATTCCATGGTTCCGTGGCGATTCTCGTTCAAATAGGACATGAGATTTTGATGGGCTTCTGTCAGCGGCTCCGAGCCGGTGATTCCAGCCTGATCGAAACCAAGCTGATATGCATGCTCCTTAATCCGTTCCGCAAATGCTTTCATGAGAAAAGATACGGCATTTTTTTAATAGAATCCAACCCTGAGCCGGGTTTTAAGGTGGGAAGAAATCGAAAAACTGCGATTTTCTGCAAACATCGCACTGCGGACAATAATTATCTCAAGCTAACTCCGGTTGCGTTTCGCCCTTTGGGACAGCGAGCTCCAGCGCCTTCACCGGGCAAACCCATACGCATTTGTTGCACAGAGTGCAGTTCTCATGATCGATTTTCAATCTGGTGGAACTCATCGCGATAACATTTTCAGGACAAACCGCAACGCAGGTTCCGCATAAATCACAACTATTTTCATTGATGAGAATCATTTGCCAATCGCCGTCACATCTTTTTATGGGACATTATCTTGGATCGCACCGGGTTTTTCACGTTCGAAAGAACGATCTGTCAGCCGAAAGGAGGAATTCTATGTTATGAGAAATTCGCCAGCTCACGATGATCATTAAAAATCTGCGCCAAGTCACCTGTTTACGTCCTCCTCAACTTCCACATTCGCCAGTTTTTGTTTATCCCAACCCGTTATCTTATTCTTTAACTCCATGAAAATCTCCGGCCGGTTTGTGATGATCCCATCGACCTCCTTCATGATAAGATCGAGCATCGCCGGTTCGTCATCAACCGTCCAGCCGTATACTTGTCCGCCGCGCTCTCGAAGACTAGTCATATATTGGGCGCTCAGAAGGCGATACCGGGCATGGAGCGATTTTATGGGCTGCCCGTTAAGCATCAGCAAACTGGAGCGGTTTCTGAAAATATATCCAAGGTGCAAATCCGGCTGGAGAAAAGTAATCTTTTTTAGCACAAACGGATTGAAGGAAGAAATAATAATGTTTTCCCGGAAACCGAATTCCTTCAGAATTGCCAGTATCTTTTCCTCGAAACCGTTCTTGGCAAGGCTCTCTTTTTTGACATCGATGTTAATGAACATTCCGCGTCCTGCGATTTCCAGAACCTCCTGCAACAGGGGGATTTTTTCCGGTGTTGAGGTCGATCCGAACAGATGCAAATTCCTGATTTGAGCGGTTGACATTCGTTGAATACTACCGCGATGACCGGTCATCCTAAATGTGTGCCGGTCGTGGAAGACGACTACATCCCCATCGGCGGTGAACCGGGCATCCAGCTCGATTCCCTCGCAACCCAGCTCGATTGCCTTCTGAAAAGCCGAAAGGGAATTTTCCGGAGCAAAATTATTTGCCCCTCTATGTGCAAAAACAATTGGAAATTTCAAACTTAATATTCTCTGCGTATTATAAGTTTTTCAAACGGTCCCGCGCATCGCATAAGAACTCCCTGTATTGTGCACTCCTTAGAAAAAAAGCTAAGGCCAATATATAATTACGCACAACATAAAGTACCGGACTTTATGAATCAAGTTGTTTTTATCTTGCGGTTTCTCCCAAATGGGCATAGCGGTAACGGAAGCCTCCCCGGACACCGGCTTGCCGTGGAGCCAGACCTAAACCGGATTAGCTCATGGCGCAAGAACATATTCCTTTAGGTCTTCGGCTAAGTCGATAGGACCTTCAAAAAACTTCTCAGCGGTACTGATCGGATCACTGTCTACTGTTCCGGGATAGAAGTGGGTCAGCACCAATTTCTTTGCATTAGCATCATTGGCAATTTTTGCCGCCAGGCTGGGGGAAAGGTGCCCTTCCACGGCCAGCTCGTCCGGGAATGAGCATTCCAGAATGGCCAGATCCGCATCGCGGCACAGGCGGGTCAATTCCGAGCAGTAGCCGGTGTCACCGGATATGGTAATGACTGTCCGGTTAAATTCAAATCGGTAGCCGACACTTTCGTTTTTGTGAATTACTTTTCCCCAGATCAGCCGGAATCCGGAAAAATCCAGCAATCGACGTTTCAGCTCATAAAATTTGAAAGATTCGTCATTGCCGTGCAGCCACCTTCCGTAGGCCATTTCCATGCTGTGTAAAAAATTGATAAATCCTCTTGGTCCCCACACTCGCAATGCTGGTACCGGCTGCTCGAAATGTGTGTTGCGAATTGCAAACAGAATCGGAATCAAGTCCGACACATGATCGGGATGAAAGTGGGTGATGAAAATGTATGTCAAATTGTGTGGTGCAATATTAATATCTCTCAGCCGGTGCAAGGTGCCGGGACCCGCATCGACCAATATTTTTTCCTTTGCGGTCTCTATAACTAAAGAGGTGCAGGATCTCTGCGGTTCCGCTAAAATGCTGCCAGTGCCTAAAAACTTGATTCTAATCTCGGAGGACATTTTCGATTTCCTCTCGATTTTCTCTTTAATTTAATGCATTATGATGAAATATCAAATAGTTCCGGAGCCGAATAGATTCTTTTTATAGAAAATTTATTTATTCAGGTACCAGAGAACGGATATTGAAAACCCCAAAAATAGAGCAAATTTTCCAAATATTACGGGCTTATGACTGTCCGTTGGACCTGCCAGCTTTGAAGGTAAAGCGCAGCGACCTGCCGTTTTCTTCGAAGTTCGAGGAATAAAAAAAATGCAAATTGCCGGAATGTCTCGCGCTATTTAATATTGTAGGTGCAAAACCAAAGGAGGAATGAGAAATGAAAATTTGGCATAATCCCCGTTGTCGGAAAAGCCGGGAAGGATTACAGTACTTGCAGGATAAAAATATTCAGCCGGAGATAATTGATTACACAAAAGACGGATTCGATCCCACGGAATTGGCCCGGGTGATAAAATTAAGCGGAGAACCACTTGAAAATTTTATTCGCAAGAATGAGAAAGAGTATAAGGAACTTGGATTAAAAGACAGGAACCTGAGCATCGAAGAGTTTGCGAGGATAGCGGCCGAACATCCCAAACTTTTGCAGCGGCCGATTGTTGAGAGCCGCGGAAAGGCAGTCTTGGCGCGGCCCGCTTCCCGAATCGATGAAATATTATAGCCGAGCGGATCGGAGTATAAATCACTCCCCGCCAATCAGGCACTTTTGCGCCCTGTGCTGAAATGCGAAATCTGGCGCAATCGGGGGACGATTTTATCCAGTTTCTCCAGCACAAAATCTATCTCTTCCCTGGTATTCCATCTTCCCAAGCTAAACCGCAGGGTGGAATAAACAAGCTGGTTGGTCAATCGCATGGCCTTCAAAACATGGGAAGGCTGCAACGATCCCGAAGAACACGCGGCACCGGCGGAGGCTGCAATACCCTCCATATCCAGGCTGAGGAGAAGCGCATCCGCCTCACATCCTTCGAATGAGACACTCAGGTGGTGATATAATCTTTGTTCCGGATGTCCATTTATGTGAATTCCGCTGAAGCGGGTAATCAACTCATCCTGAAAATAATCTCTTAGTTCGCCAATGCGCTGCGACTCTTCTGCATGATTTTCCATACATAGTGTGGCGGCTTTCCCGAGGCCGACTATTCCCGGCACATTTTCGGAACCGGCACGCTTGTTCCTTTCGTGTCTGCCACCATGCATGAGCTTTGCCAACTGCACACCCTGCCTGATGTAGAGTGCACCAACACCTTTTGGACCATGAATCTTGTGCCCCGATATGGAAAGAAGATCGATCTGGGATTTTTCCACATCGATCGGCGCTTTCCCGAAACTTTGGACCGCATCAGTATGAAAATAGCATCCGCCGTTACGCGCAATTTTACCAATTTGCTGAATATTGTTTACGGTACCAACCTCGTTGTTCGCGTGCATGATGGAGACCAGAATGGTGTCTTTCGAAATTGCCTGGCGAATGTCATCCGGGTCAACTTGCGCATTTTTGTCAACATCCAGGTATGTGACCTCAAAGCCTTCATTTTCTAATGCCCGGCAACTCTCTAAAACCGCGCTGTGTTCTGCCCGGCTGGTGATAATATGGTTTCCGTTTTTTCGGTTTACGTATGCAATTCCTTTTAGGGCCAGGTTGTCGGCCTCAGTGCCGCTGCTGACAAAATATATCTCATTTTCCCTTGCGTGTATTGAATGGGCTATTGTCTTGCGTGCCCGTTCCACTGCCGCGCGGGCTTCATTCCCGAAATGATGAAGGCTTGAGGGATTTCCGCACATTTCTGAGAAATAGGGCATCATCGCCTCCGTCACCTTCGGATCTTGCGGAGTTGTTGCGCAGTGGTCGAGGTAAACTGAATGCATTATTAAGAATCCTCTAATTAAATACCTGATTCGCTCTTACGGCATCAAAGCTATGGCGAATATTCGGCCGAGGCAACTTTTTTTTGGTGGTGAGGGGGAAAATGTGGCATTGATTATGGCCGAACCATCCCATTTTTCTGTCATTCCAGGATTCCATTTCCACACGAAGCAATGACGTTGGCCCCAAATGCTTCTGCGCAAACAATCCCATGCTTTGCCTGCGGACGAATTGCCGGGTTGCTACCGGATATGTCAAATATAAAATATGTTGACTATTTGTACCACCTGCCACTAAAAATATTTCCCTTGAAATACCTGTGAATTTATTTTAATTTCTCAAAAATTATAGCCTGATAAAGGATATTTGATGCTGAAAACTGTAATTAAAATAATTTGTGTAAGTCTGTTGATGCTGTTATTGGGAAGCTGTGCCGGCTCCAAGAAGGAGAAAAAACCGGAGCTGCCGGCAGAAAAAACCGAAAAAATGAATGAATCCTTTGATCCGTTAACACTAAATGATGCGGACCTTAATTTTGATAAGACCAAAGAGGAGCCAAAATCTTCCCAATCAATTCAAATGCCGAAAGAGCAACCGCCGGCAGAGATCGAAAACCGGCTGGTAGACGGATTCCGAATTCAAATTATTTCTACCAAAGAAATCGAATCCGCAAACCGCGCAAAACAAATTGCAATGGAGCGGTTCGGCGATTTAAACGTGAATTTCTATCTGGAATTCGATTCTCCTTATTATAAAGTAAGATTGGGAGATTTTCAGGATCGCGAAGCGGCGGAAAAAGTCCGGGAAATTGTTCGAACCCGGGGATACCCCAAGGCCTGGATTGTGAAGGCGAAAGTGTGGAGCAATCCTCAAAGTTCTGCTCCCGGCGATTCAACAAATGCAATCCCCCCGAATGTGAAATATTAAAAATCTAACATACACCTTTGTCTGGAGGAAAATATGTCTGGTCATTCAAAATGGGCAAACATTCGTTTCCGTAAGGAACGGCAGGATGCACAGCGTGGCAAAATATTCACCAAGTTCATCAAGGAAATTACCATAGCCGCCCGCGAAGGCGGAGGCGATCTTGAGGCGAATCCGCGGCTGCGCACTGCGGTACAGAATGCCAAGGCTGCCAATATGCCGGCCAAGAATATCGAAAATGCCATATTAAAAGGAACCGGCGAGCTTCCCGGTGTGGTCTATGAAGAACTCTCGTTTGAAGGGTACGGTCCGGGTGGGGTTGCAATATACATCACTGCTACCACCGATAACCGGAATCGCACTGTCTCAGAGATCCGGCATCTGTTGAGCAAATATGGCGGAAATCTTGGAGAATCCGGAAGTGTCAGTTGGGTATTCGAGAAAAAAGGATTGGTTCGGGTCCCCAGCGAAAATTATGATGAAGAAGAGTTGCTGCTTACCGCGATTGATGCTGGTGCCGACGATCTGAAAGTAGAAGACGAATTTTTCGAAATTTACACACAATTCGAAGATCTGTATAAAGTAAGATCAGTTCTGGAAGAACAAGGAATTACCATTGATAATGCCGAAATTACCATGGTACCTCAAAATCTGATCAAGCTGGAAGGAAAGCAGGCTGAACAAATGCTCAAATTGGTAGATGCCCTGGAGGACAGTGATGATGTTCAGGATGTTTTTGCCAATTTTGATATCGATGAAAAGATTATGGAACAAATGCAATAAAACAGGTATGTCTGATTGAGAATTTTAGGGATCGATCCGGGGTTGAGCAGCACGGGATACGGAGTGGTTGAAGTTGAAGAAGACGGTCTGAGTTGCCTTACTTTTGGAGGAGTTCGGGTAGCGCACTCAGCATCATTTTCGGACAAGCTGTTGGCAATTCATCAAAAGATAGAGAAGGTGATCCAGCAATTTCACCCGGATTTTTGTGCAATAGAAAATATTTACTATCACCAAAACAAAAAAACCGCAATAATAATGGGACATGCCAGAGCGGTGGCGATGCTGGCAGTTGCCCAAAACCGGATCGAGGTTTCCGAATATTCTCCCCGTGAAATTAAAATGTCGATTGTTGGATTCGGAGCTGCTTCCAAAATTCAGGTTCAGGCCATGGTGAAAAATCTGCTGAAGCTGGATTCACCACCGCAGCCCGATGATGCAGCCGACGCCCTGGCTGTTGCGCTCTGTCATTTTCATCGCCTGAAGTCAAAACAGATAATGCAGGGTGTTTAATTTATTGCATTTTCCGCTCGGATTTGAACTTGATGAAATTTGTTGTCATACACTTCCTGCTGGAAAAAACATAAAATTACAACCTCTGGTTGCTTTCGGAATTAAATCCTTTATATTGTGAGCTAAACAGGCAAGCTTGGCAGAGAGATGGTAAACCAATAATGATTGAACAGGTGTCCGGACAGATTTTGCAGAAATCACCGACCTTCTGCGTTGTTAATTGTCATGGAATCGGAATAGGTCTTTTTATCAGCATCAACACCTATCAAAAATTGGCAGACGAAGGAAATTCAGCGACAATGCTCACATATCTGCATGTTCGGGAGGACGCGCTGCAGTTATATGGCTTTGGGGATGAGGAAGAACGCCGGATGTTCCGGCAGCTCATTGGTGTGAGCGGAATCGGGCCGCGATTAGCGCTCACGATCCTTTCCGGACTCACCGTCCGGGATCTCGTTCAGGCCATCGCGGTGGGGGACTACCAACTCCTGACCAAAACGCCGGGTGTGGGAAAAAAAACCGCCCAGCGTGTAATCCTGGAGTTAAAAGAAAAAGTCGAAATTGAATCAGAGATGGAAAAAATGGCAGATTTTTCCGGATATTCAACTCCGGTTCGAAATACTATTGATGAGGCGATTTTGGCTATGACCACACTGGGCTACAGGCAGTTTGATGCAAGAAGGGCGGTCGAAAAAGTTCTCCGCAAGAGTCCCGACGGTTTGCCGCTGGAAGATTTGATCAAACTGGCGTTGAAGGAAGTCTGAAAGAATGGATAGAGAAATTATAGATCCCCGGCCGTTGAGCGATGAGCAGGAATTCGATGTATCCTTGCGCCCGCACAGTTTTAACGATTTTGTCGGCCAACCGAAGGTTATTGAAAATCTGAAGATTTACATTGAAGCTGCCCGGCAGCGGGGGGATGCTCTGGATCATGTGCTGCTCTATGGACCGCCGGGACTCGGGAAAACTACCCTTGCTTACATTATTGCCAACGAACTTTCAGTCAATATCAGAACCACTTCCGGACCGGTTCTCGACAAAGCGGGCGACCTGGCCGGCGTATTGACAAACCTTAAAGATAAAGATGTTCTATTTATCGATGAGGTCCACCGCCTGAACAACGTAGTGGAAGAATATCTTTATTCTGCCATGGAAGATTTTACTTTGGACATTGTGATAGACCGGGGTCCAAACGCGCGCAGCATTCAGATCAAGCTACCGCTTTTTACGCTCATTGGCGCCACCACTCGCGCCGGATTGCTGACATCGCCCATGCGCGCTCGGTTTGGTGTAGTCGCCAGGCTCGACTATTATCAACCGGCGGATTTGGAGAAAATCGTTAAACGGTCTGCGAAAATTTTGAATATCGAAATTGATGATGCGGGGGCGCTTGAGATAGCCCGTCGGGCCAGGGGAACACCCCGAATCGCTAACCGCTTGCTCCGGCGCACCCGCGATTTTGCGCAAGTTCGTGCCGACGGTAAAATTACAGAAGAGGTCGCAGATCAAAGCCTCAAGATGTTGGAAGTAGATGAAAAAGGTCTGGATGAAATGGATAAGCGCATTATCAGGACTATTATTGAGAAATATAACGGCGGCCCCGTCGGTTTGGGTACCATTGCGGTTGCGGTGGGTGAAGAGAGCGAGACCATTGAAGAAGTCTATGAACCGTTTTTGATACAGGAGGGGTTCATAAAACGGACGCCGCGCGGGAGAGTTGCCACAAAACTAGCATACGATCACTTTAATTATAGTATGAAAAATTATGGAATCCAGGAAAAATTATTTTGATTCCGTGGATGGGATCAAGCACAAGCTGAGTGACTTTCATTATGACCTTCCGGCGGATCTCATTGCCCAGTACCCTCTGGAGGATCGCGCCTCGTGCCGGTTAATGGTTGTGAACAGGGAAACGGGTGAAATCGCGCATCGACGCTTTTCAGATATAGTGGAATACATCACTCCAAATGATTGCCTTGTCTTAAATGATACACGGGTTTTTCCAGCCCGTCTTATAGGAAAAAAAGATAAGACCGGTGCCAGGGTGGAGATATTCTTACTTCGCAATCTGGAGGGAAAAACCTGGGAGGTACTGGTAAAGCCGGCCCGCCGGGTACGGATTGGAAACAAGATTGTTTTTCACAAGGATTTGTCCGGCGACATCATCGATAACACATTGTCCGGCGGCAGGATTATCGAGTTCAATGCAAATGGGAATTTATTCCAGGTGCTGGAAAAGATTGGGCAAACCCCGCTGCCGCCGTACATCAAGCGGGAACCGGAACAAATTGACAAGGAACTCTACCAGACCGTATATGCCGAAAAGCCCGGTGCGGTTGCTGCGCCAACTGCCGGCCTGCACTTTACCAGCACGCTTTTACGGCGAATTGAGCTGAATGGAGCACAGCTTGCCAAAGTCACATTGCATGTTGGGCTTGGTACTTTCCGCCCGGTGCAGGTCGAGGATGTGAGCCGGCATAAAATGGAATCGGAATATTATGAGGTGGAAACCGAAGGCGCGCGCCTGGTAAACGATACGCGCCAACGCGGAGGAGCGGTTATCGCGATTGGCACCACCAGCGTACGGGTGCTTGAAACAATCACCGATCAACACGGTTTTATTCGCCCGGCAAGAGGCTGGACCGAAAAATTTATCTTCCCGCCGTATGATTTTAAAAGCGTCGATCACATGCTGACCAATTTTCATCTCCCAGGCTCGACACTGCTGATGATGGTTGCCGCATTCAGTAATCTGAATTTGATGAAAAAGGCCTATGAAGAAGCCGTTCGGCAAAAATACCGCTTTTTCAGTTATGGTGACGCAATGTATATTATCTAAGATAATCGCCTGAGTGTAATAGCGCCGCCGGGAAAAGAATTGAGAGAACACATCTGAATACGAAATTTATTTTGGAATTAGAGCCTGTGGTATAATTGAATGATATTTCGATATCTTGAGGTTAGTCGTGAAATGAGAGTTCGAACAACATATGGACAAAAGGCTTTGAACAGATCCAATGAAAAGAGGTTTGTAGTCTTGCAGACAAAGCTGCCTGTCGGGCTTTGATTTCGCCTGCTAATTTAGTCATTCTCGATGCGTATTTTCGCCAAAGTATCCCTCCTCACTTTTTTTGAAAAATGAAAGTTATTTCTTGCTTTTACGAAAAAATTTGTTAAAATATGGGTGCGGGTGGTTCAAAGTAGCACGTTTTCCATCAAAGTTACAGAAATTTTACGAGAACGGCAGGCGATGGAAGGATATTGGGGCAGTTATACATTGGTTTTGGATGCAAAGGGGCGTATAAACGTTCCGGCAAAAGTTCGTGAAATGATCGCCAAATTGGAGGATGGGGAGCAGAAATTCATGCTGACCCGCGGCACGAAACCTTACATCGCTATGTTTCCCATCAAGGTTTGGGCAGAAAAGGAGCAGGAACTGAATCGCGAAGTAAAGGATGGGGAGGCAAATTTTTTCTTGAGCCTGTGGATGAATTCTCACGCTTCTCCTCAGACGGTTGATAAACAAGGCCGTATCAACATTCCGGCCGAGTTGATAAAATATGCCAATCTCCAAAAGGAAGTTGTGATGGTGGGCACTGGCAAACGGCTTGGGCTCTGGAGTCCCGGCAGCCTTTCAGACTACTTCGCAAGCTCGGAACCCAAGCTCAGTGAATATTCTAAATATGTTGATTTTTAAGATGAGTGGGGGCACATGGAGAAACCACTCTATCATATACCGGTACTGCTTACTGCCTCAATAGACTACCTGGTGGAAAAGCCGGATGGAATCTACGTTGATTGCACTACCGGAGGAGGAGGCCACTCGGCGGAGATCCTGAACAGGATTAACAAAAATGGAATGCTGGTTTGTCTGGATGCGGATCCGGAAGCTGTCCAATTCGCCCGGCACCGGCTGGAGAGCTATCCGAACAAAATCATCAGGCAAATCTTTTATGATCAGTTAGATGCAGTGCTGGTTGAGGAAAATTTGTTGCCGGCAAACGGTTTTTTGTTCGATCTTGGAATCTCCTCCCATCACGTGGATACGGATGAGCGCGGTTTTTCTTTTCAAAAGGATGGGCCTTTGGATATGCGCTTTCATACCAGCCAGAGGCTTACGGCAGCGGATGTGGTAAATGAGTACCCACGTGAGAGACTGGAACAGATATTTCGTGAATATGGTGAAGAACGGTTTTCCGGAAGAATTGCCAGGGTAATTGTTGAAGCACGACACTCCGAGCCGTTTAGGAGCACGGCGCAACTGACCGCCGTGATCGCAAAAATGGTCAGCGGCAAATTTCTGAATAAATCGCTGGCGCGAATTTTTCAAGCCATCCGAATTGAAGTGAATGATGAGCTGAACAGGCTGCGGAGTGCCCTTGAAAAAGCATTTGAGTGCCTTGACGAAAACGGCAATATGGTAGTCATTGCATATCATTCGCTGGAGGCGAAAATAGTGAAGGACTTTTTTCGTGAGAAAGAACGGGATTGTATTTGTCCGCCCGAATTTCCGCAATGTGTTTGCAGCAAAGTCTCCGAAATGAAGGTGATCACGCGCAAAGCTATCCAGCCCTCGCCTGCGGAAATCGAGATGAATCCACGGGCGCGCAGTGCACGGCTGCGGGCAGCAATGAAAATAGTACCATACCAGGGAATAAGATAATGGCGGTTCAGCGAAAATCCCGTAAAAAGACGGCATACCATGTCAAGATGCAGGCAAAGAATGTTGCCAGCAACCTTTTCGGTGCAACCATTATCTTTGTCAGCATTCTCATGGTGACCGTTTTCTTTATTTTGTACCAGTGGAAAAGCGTGGAAATCAGAACATACCTGGCGAAAACGGATCAACTGCGGTCAGAAATCCTGGAATTGACCTCGGAAAATAATCAATTGGAAAAATTTAAGAACGAATTGGTGCGAAGCGTGCCCGCGATTGCCACAAACAAATTGCGCATGATCAATCCGGTTGAAAAGCCGAATAAGCTTTCCATGGATTTGAGAAAAGTACAACAATATGAGGAAAAAGACCGTGAAATACAGAGATAACAGGCCCCAGAGAGATGGCAGGCCGGGGAAGATTAACTTCCGCCTGATTTTCATGGCCTTTGCAGGTTTTTGTATTTTTGGTCTCATTGGAGTTAAACTGGTAATCCTGCAGGTGGTGGATCATGATTATTATGAGGAGCTCGCCCGCAGGAACCGGAACAGCAAAAAGACGATTGCGGCGCAGCGGGGAACCATTTTTGACCGGCAGGGCCGGGTGCTGGCGAAGGATATCATTCAGTATTCGGTTGCAGTGAAAGGAGATAAAACAAAGAATCGCCAAAAGCTCGCGAGCCAGCTAAGTCATGATCTCGGAATACCAACCGGCACCATTTTGCGCGATATCAAAAGGAATCCGGATTTCGCATATATTGCCCATCGTGTACAAGCCGAAAAAGGGGAAATCCTGACAAAGATCAATGACCCCGGGTTATCGCTGGAAAAAAAGTTCCTGCGCTCTTATCCGTACCAGGGGGCCGGCGCTCATGTCATTGGTTTTTGCAATGTTGATAATGAACCCATGGGCGGCATTGAATACCAGTATGATGCATACCTGCGCGGAAAACCGGGCTGGAAGATTTTTCAGAGAGATGCGCTGGGTAAACAATTACTCGACCTTGATTTTACCGGTGAAGATCCGGTAAATGGGTATGATGTGATGTTGACTCTGGATATGGACTACCAGGTGATTCTGGAAGACGAGTTGAAAAACGCCGTGGAGGATAACAAAGCAGAGGAAGGCGTGGCGATTTTGATGAATCCTCACACCGGCGAATTGCTGGGACTGGCAAACTACCCGCAATTCGATCCGAATTCACCGGGTCGGTTTTCGGGCTTTTCCCGCAAAAACAGGGCAGTGGTCGATGTTTTCGAGCCGGGATCGACCTTCAAGATTGTTGTGCTCTCGGCCGCGCTCGAAAATTTGCATCTGGACCTGGACAAAGATATTTTTTTCTGCGAGAACGGCAGATATAATGTTTACAACCAGAGCATTATGGATCATAAAAAATACGGCTGGCTGACCCTTCGCAAAGTGATTGAGAATTCGAGCAATATCGGCACCATGAAAGTTGCCCAGCAGGTGAAGAGCGATTTGCTCTACCGCTATGTACGTAATTTTGGCTTCGGGATGGTCACCGGGGTCGACCTCCCGGGGGAGAGCGCCGGCATCCTGCATGAGCCGAGTTCCTTTTCCAAAATCACGCCGCTCTTTATGAGCATCGGTTATGAAATTGGCGTAACCCCGCTTCAGCTCGTTAATGCGTATGCGGCAATCGCCAATGGCGGAACGCTGCTGACTCCCTACATGATGAAGCAAGTGCAGGGAACAAACGGCCGATGGTTGAAAGAAAATCACAAAAGCGTCATCCGGCAAGTTATTTCGCCGGAAACCACCCAATTAATCAATGGGGTGCTGTGCGGCGTAGTACAGGAAGGCACCGGGAGTCTGGCCATGCTGGATGGACTAACCATCGCCGGCAAAACCGGTACCGCCCAGATCTACGATGCCAACAGCGGCAAATACGACCGAAGCAAGCACCTGGCTTCATTTGTTGGCTACTTTCCGGCGGAAGATCCTCAATTTGTCTTGCTGGTAATGGTTCGGCAGCCTAAAGGCCCTTATTATGGCGGACTGGTGGCGGCCCCCGCTTTCCGGAAAATGGCGCGTCGCATCATGAGCATTGCGTCGGTTGAATCATCGGTTCTCGCCCGGTCTGAGTCGCTACCGGAATCGCAAATCGATAACTCAATTCCCCGTGTTGAAATGACCAGGGTGGAAGAAGCGGTTCGGAAACTGGAAGACCGGGGAGTTGCCGTGGATGTGAAAGGAAAAGGAGATTATGTTTACAGGCAGGAGGAGATTCTAAAAGAAGGCAAGATCGAAAAAGTAAGGCTTTATGTGGACAGCTCGGTGCCTGGCAAGAACTTTCAGATGCCGTCATTAAAAGGGCTTTCTTTGAAAGAAGCGCTCGATGTGCTATCGAACTACAGCCTAGTGCCGTCTATCGAAGGGCACGGAATTGTGGTTACCCAATATCCCAGCGCGGGAACAAAAATTGACATGAACAAAGCCGTAAAACTGGTGTGTAATCCGTCATGATGACCTTGCAGAAAATTTTGGACCGGATCGACAAAATCGGCGTCCGCGGCGAAACCAACCGTTTTGTGCCGGATATTCAATACAATTCCCGGCTCGCCGGACCGGACCAGGCGTTTATCGCCGTCCGGGGATTTACCAGCGATGGCCATGACTTTATTCCTCAGGCTTACGAACGGGGTGCGAGAGTTTTCTTTGTGGAAAAAGAGATAGAACTTCTGGATTCGACGGTTGTTCGTGTCAAGGATACCAGGAAAGCAATGGCGCAGATTGCCCGTGTTTTTTTCAATAACCCGGAAGAGAAATTGAAAATCGTTGGCATCACCGGAACCACCGGAAAGACCACCACCGCTTATCTGGTGCATTCCATTCTGAATCAGGCACATTGGAAACCGGGGCTGGTGACTACCATCGAATCATTTGATGGCAAGCGGTGGGAGCCGGCGGAGCGCACCACTCCCGAATCCCTCGATCTGTTCAGAATGTTCGACCTAATGGTGCGATCTTCGCTGAAAAGTACGGTAATGGAAGTATCTTCGCACGCCCTTTCCTTGCACCGGGTGGATGGCGTCCCGTTTGTCGCTAATGTATTTACAAACCTGGGCCGGGACCACCTGGATTTCCATAAAACCATGGAAGATTATTTTCATGCGAAGAGCAGGATGTTCAGGAATCTGACCGAAAACCAAAAAGTTGTGCTCAATTGGGATGATCCATACAGTCAAAGAATTCGGAAAATTACCGAAGGTGAAGTTTTTACTTTTTCCATGGATAAGGATGAAGCAACTGTGCGGCATATCTCGCACCAGGTAAAAAAAGATGGCATGCAGATACTGCTGGCAACTCCCGAAGGAGAGGTTCGGGTGGAAACGCCGCTTTTGGGCGATTTCAATATTTACAACATATTGGCAGCAGTTACGACTGCCGTGAGCCTGGGTCTGCAATCGAATTTCATAGCGGAGGGAATCCGCGAAATGAAACGCATTCCGGGAAGATGCGAATATTATTCAACATCATTTGGTGTCACTATTTATGTCGATTACGCCCACACACCGGAGGGTTTGCGAAACATTTTGAAGGCGATCTGGGATACCCGCCCGGAAAATCTGATTGTGGTGTTCGGTGCCGGCGGCGATCGCGACCGCGGGAAGCGCCCCCAAATGGGGAAGGCAGCAGATGATTTCGCCGATATCATTATTCTCACCAACGATAATCCCCGTTCCGAGGAACCGGAAGAGATTATTGCCGAAATCGGCCGGGGCATTTACGATCAGAAAAAAGTAACGGTCATTCCTGACCGCCGGGAAGCAATCCGCTCTGCCCTGGCGCGTGCGGCAAAGCGGGATGCGGTGCTGGTGGCGGGCAAGGGACACGAGACTTACCAGGAAATCGCCGGTCAAAAATTTCCATTTGACGATCATCAAGTGATCGAAGAATATATAAAAGAAAAAGCCTGGAACTAATCGCGGGCCGTGCAATTCTTTAGTTTGAAAATTTTAGGCAGCCATAGTGTAGATGGAAAAGTTCGAATTTGACAAATTTTTGCACGAAGCAGGTGTAAACGGGAGAATGGAGAACCTGAACGGCGGTCTTTCCGTTAGCGGTGTATCCATCGATTCCCGTACTATCAGGCCGGGAGAAATTTTTATCGCTTTGCGAGGAGAGAATTTCGACGGTTATCGGTTTATTGCGTCTGCTTATGAGAAAGGTGCAGTGGCCACAGTTGTGCAAGAAGGACATGAATTGTCCGAAAATGAAACTGGGATTCCTGTTCTTTTTGTTCGCGAATCCACAGATTTCCTGATGCAGTTGGCCGCCTGGTACCGCAGGCAATTTTCCATTCCGGTGATCGGACTTACCGGTTCGGCCGGGAAGACAACTGCCAAGGAACTGCTGGCTTCTGTCTTGAGAACCAAATACCGGGTGGTTAAAACCGAGGGCAACAAAAACAATTTTGTCGGTGTTCCGCTCAGCTTGTTTCACATCATGCACAACACTGAAGCGGGGGTGTTTGAGCTGGGCACTAATCATCCTGGAGAAATTGCCCGGCTGACCGAAATCGTGTCGCCAACTCACGGAGTAGTCACCAATATCGGCAGCGGTCACATCGGATATTTTGGCTCGAAAGAGGCTATTTACCGTGAGAAAAGATCATTGCTGGATGGCGTTTCGAAAGATGGCACAATTTATATAAATGAAGACGATCCCCTCCTGCGGCGGTACCGGCGCGAGGGAGTGACCATAAAAAAAATTGGGTTGAGTGAGGGCGTGGATTACCACGGCCTGTTTTCAGGGATGGATGGTTCTGGCAGCGTGCGATTCCGGGTTAACGATGGCCCGGAAATTCTCTTGCCGATTCCCGGTAAGCATCATTTGATGAACGGACTTCTTGCGGCGGCGATTGGACTTGATCTGGGGATTTCGCCCGATCAGGTTAAGGAAGGCCTGGAGTCTGTTCCACCGGTTCACCAGCGAATGGAAATGCTCCATAGCAAAAATATCCTTTTTATTAATGATGCTTACAATTCAAACCCGGAATCGCTCATTGCTGCTATCGATTTTCTGCGCTCGCTTCCTGCGCAAAGCAAAGGGCGCCGTTTCCTGGTTCTGGGCGATATGCTGGAACTGGGGGATTTGGGTGAACAGGAACATCATAAAATCGGTGAGTATCTGAAACAGAACCCGGTGGATTTTGTGTTCAGCATGGGGCAGCTATGCCGGATTATCGATGAAACTCTGAGGACAGGTAATGGAAACCCGGCGCAGACCGAATGGTTTGTGGATTACAAATCTCTGGCGGATGCGCTCGCCGCAGCGATTCGGGATGGAGACGTAGTTTTAGTCAAAGGATCCAGAGGGATGGCAATGGAAAATGTGTTCACATATTTAGGCATACGGGGGTAGCTGTGTTAGGAGATTTCCTGTACCAGTTTAAGGATATCTTTTTCGGATTCAACCTCTTCCGCTACATCACGGTGCGTGCAGCGCTGGCGGCTGTTACGGCGCTGCTGTTCAGCCTGTTTATCGGACCCAAAATTCTGCATCTGCTGCGCCAGAAACAGATCGGAGAGGAGATCCGGAGCGACGGCCCGCAAAGCCATCTTCAAAAGGCCGGCACCCCGACCATGGGCGGAATCATCATCCTTGCCGGCGTAATTCTGGGCGTCTTGTTGTGGGCCAGGATAACCAATTTCTATATTCAGCTTATTTTCATTTCCACGCTGTGGATGGGAATTGTCGGTTTTCTTGACGATTATCTGAAAACGATCAAGAAAATCAAAAAAGGACTGGTCGGACGCTACAAGCTGGTCGGCCAGGTAGGATTGGGGCTGTTCATCGGTGCCATGATCTATTTCAACCACCACCTTATCATCCAGGGGATCAATTCTAATACCAGCCTGCCGTTTTTCAAGAATCTGGAAATTGACTTCGGCTGGCTCTACATCCCGGTCGTTATCCTGGTGATTACCGGCACTTCCAATGCGGTAAATTTGACAGACGGGCTGGATGGTCTGGCCACGGGATTAATGGCAATTTCCATGCTGGCGTTTGCAGCCATGAGCTACATCACCGGAAATATCAAATTCAGCGATTATTTGAATATCATATACCTGCCCGGTTCCGGGGAGCTGACGGTTTATTGCCTGGCGGTTTTTGGTGCGGCAATGGGCTTTTTGTGGTACAACGCCTACCCGGCGGAAATTTTTATGGGCGATACCGGCGCTTTGGCGCTGGGCAGCACGCTGGGCACACTGGCAGTTCTGATCAAAAAAGAATTCCTGCTGGTCCTGATCGGCGGTGTTTTTGTTGCCGAAGCGCTGTCGGTGATTATCCAGACAAGTTATTTTAAGTACACCCGCAAAAAATATGGAACAGGCCGGCGGGTGTTTAAGATGGCCCCGCTGCACCACCACTTCGAATTGAAAGGGTGGCACGAATCCAAAGTGGTAACCCGGCTGTGGATCATCGGGATCCTGCTGGCGCTGCTCACCCTGACGACTTTCAAGGTGCGCTAATTCGGGATGAAGGAAAACAATAACGTGGAAAAAATCGGGTTGCCGGAATTTAATAAAAACTCGAATGTTATGGGCATAAAGTCATCTTCCGCAAACAAAAAAAGGAGGTAGAGGATGATGAAAATCAAGCTCAAGATCAAGATTAAAAGGAAACAGGTGATCCTGGTTTCCTGATGCGAGGGACGTGGCGATAAGATGAAGATTTACAATGATGCAGCCAAAAATGTCGACCAACTGCGTGGGGCGCGGGTAGCCGTGCTGGGTGCAGCGCGCAGCGGGATTGCGGTTTCCACCTTGTTGGCGAATTCCGGCGCATCTGTTTTATTGAGTGATGTAAAATCTGCCGCGCAGCTCCAATTGCCTTTGCCGGAGCTGCAAAAGGCAGGCGTCCGGGTAGAAACGGGAGGCCACGGCGCCCAGGTTCTGGATTCGGATTTAATTTGTATAAGCCCCGGTTTGCCACTCTCCATTCCGGTCCTGGAAAAGGCTTCCGCCAAAGGCATTCCCATCACCGGGGAAATCGAGGTGGCCTCCTGGTTCTGCCGTTCACCAATTATTGCCGTAACCGGCTCGAATGGGAAAACGACAACCACTACTCTCAGCGGCGAAATTTTGAAAAGAGGAATTCCGCACACCATCGTTGCGGGGAATATCGGGCAGCCATTCGCCGAATACGTTTCCGCTTCAACGCCGCAGGGTGTCGCCTTGCTGGAAATCAGCAGCTTTCAATTGGAGACCATCCACGGTTTTCACCCTGCCGTTGCGGTTATCATGAATCTTACCGCCAACCATCTGGACCGCTACCCGGATTTTGAATCATATGCGCAGGCCAAGCTGAATGTTCTGAAAAATATGACTTCTGACGATACGATAATTTACAATAAAGACGACCTATATCTTGTGGAACACCTGAAATCCTGTCGGCCAAAGAAGATGGTTTTCAGTCTGCAGCCGCACGACCAGGAAGGTGCTTTCTGGGAAAATGAACAGATCGGCATCCGCATTGGCGGGCAGCTTGAGCGGATTTCACTGCCCGAATATCAATTGCGCGGGCCGCACAATCGCTACAACATGATGGTAGCAGCTCTGCTGGGAAGACTCAATAATATTCAGGCGGATCAGATTTCCGAAGAAATCGCTCGTTTTCCGGGAATCGAACACCGGCTGGAAATCGTGCGCGAATTGGACGGCGTGACTTATGTAAATGATTCCAAAGCGACCACTGTCGATTCGCTCGCTTTTGCTTTGCAGAGCTTCGATGAAAAAATTGTTCTCATCGCCGGTGGGAAGGACAAAGGCGGCGATTTTTCAAAGATCGGTAATTTGCTGAAAGAAAAAGTCAAAATGGCGATACTCATCGGGCAGGCCGCCAAACGCATGAGGAAATCCTGGGAAAGTGCTGTCGCACTGTTTGAGGTTGCTGACCTGGCCGAAGCGGTCTCTTTAGCCAGGAAGCAGGCGGAGCCGGGAATGGTAATTCTGCTTTCCCCGGCGTGTTCGAGTTTTGACATGTTCCGGGATTACGAAGATCGCGGTCGCCAATTCAAGAAGATTGTGGAGGGACTGGCATCATGAATGAAAATCAGTTGGACCGCTGGATATTTTTTACCGTCATTGGCCTGATGGCTATAGGGATTATTATGGTGTACAGCGCCAGCGCGTTCTATGCTGACAGATTCCGTCAGGATCACCTCTATTTTCTCAAACGTCAGCTCCTGTGGGTATTTCTGGGCCTGGTGGTTATGCTGCTGGCCTATAAGTTCCCATATCAGAAGCTGCAGAAGGTTTCGATGGGATTCATCGTCTTAAGCGTCGTGCTTTTAACATACCTGATTGTAAAACATTCCGGCCGCTGGATTATTCTCGGTCCGCTTCACATTCAGGTCAGCGACATTGCGAGGTTTTCCCTTATCCTCTTCTTTGCGGATTCGCTTAGCCGTAAAGAGGAATATCTTAAGAGCTTTAAGGGCGGTTTCCTCCCGCACCTTTTCTATATCGTGCTGCTGGCGGGGCTTATTGTTGTCGAACCGGATTTCAGCTCGGCCTTTATGCTCACCATCGTTGGATTGGCGGTGTTATTCATATCTCCAATTCCGGTTCGCTATTTCGCGTATAGTTTTTTTATGATGATGCCTGCCGCCGCTTTATTAATTAAATTCTCAGTCTATAAGTTTGACCGAATAGTGGGTTTCCTCCATCCCGAACAGGATATGTTAGGAAAGGGGTACCAAATCATTCAGTCGCTCATCAGCCTGGGATCCGGTGGCGTAACCGGCGTTGGATTTGCCCAAAGCTCGCAAAAACTCTTTTTTCTGCCGGAGGCCCACACCGATTTCATATTTGCCATCATCGGTGAAGAGTGGGGCTTAATTGGCACATTATTTATCATGGCAATGTTCTTTATCCTGATGTGGCGTGGAATTTATTTAACCAACCGGGCAACCGACAAATTTACCCGGTACCTGGCTTTTGGTCTCACAGCGAACATTATATTCTACGCGTTGATCAATATTATGGTCGCTGCGCACCTGGCGCCGCCAACCGGACTGCCACTGCCTTTCATCAGCTACGGCGGAAGCTCAATGCTTTCATCGAGCCTGGCGGTGGGCCTCCTGTTAAATATTTCCGGCAAGGTGAATTCGAAATCGGGAGAAAATAATTACCAGTTCGCAAAACGCGCACGATACAATCGGGAAAACCGTGGATTGCGGTATCTGGATGGGTAATCACGAGGCAAAAATTCTATTCGCCGGCGGCGGGACCGGGGGGCACATTTACCCGGCGCTGGCAACTATCGAAATGTTGAAGAGTATGGGAAATTTTGAATTCTTATATGTAGGCGGCTATCGCGGGCTGGAAAATGAAATCCTGCCCGGCACTGGAACGCCGTTCAAGAAAATCTGGATCTCCGGATTTCAGCGATCCGTTTCGTTAAGGAACCTGCTTTTTCCGATTAAGGTGGTGGTCAGCCTGCTGCAGAGTTGGCTGATATTGCATCGATTCAAGCCGGGAGTTGTGGTTGGGACCGGCGGCTATGTAAGCGGCCCGGTGGTTTACCTGGCGGCGAAAATGGGGATTCCCACGCTTATTCAGGAACAGGATAGCTATCCCGGTGTGACCACGCGCTTGCTGGCCAGGTACGCCGGCGTGATTTGTCTGCCGTATTCCGTTGTGAAAGAACATTTCCGGGAGGTGAAAGCCGAACTACTGGTCACCGGAAACCCGGTGCGGAAATCGTTGCAGCTTGTCGAAAAAAAGGAAGCTTGTGCCAAATGGGATCTCGATCCCGCCAGACCGGTCGTTTTTGTCTTTGGCGGAAGCCAGGGAGCGCAGTCCATTAATAACGCAATTGCAGACCTGGCTGAGATGCTGTCCGAAAAATATGCGGTACAGTTTCTGTGGCAGGCGGGGAATAAAAATTACCCGGCAATCCGAAATATGCCTGTGGCAAGCCATCCCGATGTGCGGGTTCTCGACTACATCGAGTCGATGGGGATGGCTTATTCGGCAGCGGACATAATTGTCAGCCGGGCGGGCGCCATTACGCTGGCGGAGCTGGCATTGGCCCGGAAGCCGGTGGTGCTGGTGCCATACCCGTATGCCGCTGCTAACCACCAGGAGCACAATGCGCGGACTATCGCGGAAGCGGGTGCAGCACTCCTGGTAAATGAAGACTCACAATTCCATCTCAGGCTGCAGGAAGCGATTGAAGCGCTGCTGACTAATGATCAGCAACGGGAAAAGATGACCGTGGCATGGGATTCCCTTCAGCGGCCTGGTGCTGCGGCAGCCATTGCCGGAAAAATTATTGAAATCATGAAGAAAGTGTAAAATGATTCGGCTTGGAAAAATTAAAAATATTCATTTCGTCGGCATTGGCGGGATTGGCATGAGCGGAATTGCGGAAGTCCTGATCAACCTGGGATATTCCGTCTCCGGCTCCGATCGTTCGCTGTCCGATGTTACATCACACCTGGCCCAAATTGGCGCCCGGATTTCGGAAGGACATTCCGCCGAGCATCTAAAGGATGCGGACGTGCTGGTTTACTCTTCGGCAGTTACCACCGACAACCCGGAAGTGCAGGAAGCAATCAAACGCAAAATTCCGGTAATAAAGCGGGCTGAAATGTTAGCCGAGCTGATGCGCCTGAAATTCGGCATTGCGATTGCCGGAACGCACGGCAAGACGACGACCACTTCGCTCACCGGCGCGGTGCTCACCGAAGGCAAGCTCGATCCCACGCTCATCATCGGCGGCAAAGTGCGTTCTTTGAAGACAAATGCCAAGTTGGGGGACAGCGAGTTCCTGGTGGCGGAAGCGGATGAGTTTGATAAATCATTTCTCAAACTCATTCCCACCATTGCAGTCATCACCAATGTGGAATCCGACCACCTGGATTGTTACGAAAACCTGGAGGACCTGAAGAATTCCTTTGTGGAATTTGCCAATAAGGTTCCTTTTTACGGCAGGGTGATCGTCTGCCTGGACAACCCGGGCGTGCAGGAAATTTTCAGCGGAATTCAGCGCAGCATCACCACATTTGGGTTCAACAAACAGGCTGATATCCAGGCCAGTGCCGTCAAATTCGGCGGCAGCGGCGTTTCTTTCGATGTGACCTATATGAAATACAAGCTGGGCCGGTTGCAGCTCAAAATTCCCGGTGAACATAATGTGCTGAATGCCCTGGCAGCTATTGGTGTTGGTCTGGAACTGGATATTCCATTTGAAAAGATCAAAGCCGGGCTGGAAGATTTCAGTGGCGTCGATCGCCGCTTTGAGATAAAGGGGACTTTTGACGACATCGTGGTGGTGGACGATTATGCCCATCACCCGACCGAAATTGCCGCCACCCTGAACGGCGCGCGCAGCGGATGGCCGCAGCGCAGAATTGTAGCCGTATTCCAGCCGCACCTGTATTCCCGCACGCGTGATTTTTACCGTGAATTTGCCCGCGCCTTTTTCCAGGTGGATGTGCTGGTGGTTACGGAAGTTTACCCGGCCAGGGAAAAACCGATTCCGGGTGTGGATGGCAAGCTGATTGCCGATACTGCGCAGGCACTCGGTCATCGCGAAGTTCATTTCGTGCCGGACAAGAATAAATTGCCTGAATATGTTCTCCCCCTGCTTCAGCCGGGAGATATGGTCATCACCATTGGCGCCGGCGATGTGTGGAAATGCAGCCAGGCCCTGGCGGAAATGCTGAACCGGAAATCAGGGAATTCAAATGCGGAAAAGAAGGCCGCAACAAATAACAAGCGCTGAGATATGGAAAAACCTCGGGTCCATAATTTTGCGGAACGCCTGCCGGAACGATTTCCCGGACAGGTAAAGCTAAATGAACCGCTCCGCGATTACACTACCTACCATGTGGGTGGGCCGGCGGCAGCACTCTGCAGTCCCGCCACCCGGCAGGATCTGCAGCGCTTAGTTGCAGAGTGCAGCGGGGAAAATATTCCGTTCTTCATCCTGGGCAGCGGTTCCAATCTCCTGGTCCACGATAGCGGCGTTCAAATGGTTGTGATTCGCCTGGATCGCTGCTGTTCTGAAATCACGCACCAGGGATATGAGGTCTACGCTGGCAGCGGTGCGCTGGTCTCGGCGTTGGTCGGTTACTGCGAGGAAAATAATCTTGCCGGCCTGGATTTTATGTCCGGCATTCCCGGAACAGTGGGAGGTGCACTGCATATGAACGCAGGTGCATTTGTGGGGGAAATCGGGGACCGGGTAGTGCACATTGACGCACTGATGCGGTCCGGGGATTCTGTCACCATCCGCGGGGAGCAGGCGGGCTTTGGATATCGCAGAGCGATAAATTTACAGAACAAAACTTTGGTGGGCTGCAAATTGCAGATGCTGGACGGTTCTAAAACCGATCTTGAGAGGGCCAGGCAGAATTACCTGGAACGGCGGGCCTCCAAACAGCCCTTGGAATACGGATCGTGCGGCAGCGTTTTCAAACGGCCGCCGGGGAATTACGCGGGAGTGTTGATCGAAAAGGCAGGGTGCAAAGGGATGCGGGTTGGCGGCGCCATGGTATCTACCAAGCACGCAAATTTTATTGTC
Source organism: uncultured Calditrichaceae bacterium (assembly GCA_964624795.1). Classification (GTDB taxonomy): domain Bacteria; phylum Calditrichota; class Calditrichia; order RBG-13-44-9; family RBG-13-44-9; genus CAZUZS01. The sequence continues at coordinate 13,994 of CAZUZS010000015.1, read as the reverse complement.
AATTACGACGGCGCCAAGGCCGCCGACATTTATAGATTAATTGGAGATGTTCAGTACGAAGTTTACCGCCGGTTCGGCGTATGGCTGGAGCTGGAGGTGAAATTGTTGGGATTTAGCACCGAAGAAATGAAAAGAGTTCGGGGACCGCATGAATAGCAGGCGACCACAAATGACGCGCCAGTACCGGTTGGCGGATCGTTCGGCGCGGGAAAAAGCACCGTTTCCATCTCCGGCATTCATTTTGGCCATAATCATACTTGTTGGCGTGGGTTTTGGATTTTACCGCTTTGCGAACTACCTGGTCACCAAAAGCCAGATGTTCACACTGAAAGAGGTTCGGGTGGAAGGGAACCGATGGGTTGAGAAAAATGATATTCTGAACCTGGCCAAAATTGAGGCGGGTGTGCGGCTTTACCGGGTTCCGACCGACTCGGTGGTGAAGCGGATTCTGCAAAATCCCTACCTGCAGGGAGTAAGCGTCAGCCGTTCGCTTCCGTCCACGCTCATCATTACCGTGCAGGAAAGAACGCCGGTGGCGTACCTGATCGACAGCAAGGTTTACATGATCGACCGTTTCGGCAAAATTCTGTTGAAAAAGCCGGCGATGTCGCTGGAAAATCTGCCGCTCATTACCGGTTTGTCGGTTAGCAGGCTGCTCCAAAATCGCGATCCGCTGTTCCAGGCGCTGGGACTGATCCGGACCATCGATGAAGTGGACGAAGGTTTGTTCAACTATATTTCTGAGGTTCATATCGATTCCAGGACGCCTCCCACACTTTTTCTGATTCGCGGTGGGGCAATTGTGGAAATCGGTGAGAGTTCGCCGTACGAGAGAATTTATAAACTGAGCGAGCTGATAAACAGCACGCCGATTCTCAATAAACTGGATCAAATTAAAAAAATTGATCTGACATTTTCGGATCGCGTCATCGTTACCAGGAAAAGTTAGGCAGGATTTTATGGAAAGTAGAGTTCTAACAGGATTAGACATTGGCACAACCAAAGTATGCGCGGTGATCGTCAAGGAAGATCTGGACGGCCGGTTAAATGTGGTGGGCATAGGAAGCGCGCCGTCTTACGGCCTGCGGAAAGGCGTGGTGGTAAACATCGACCAGACCGTTCAGTCGATTCAGCAGGCGCTGCATGAGGCGGAAAGCATGGCTGGGACGACGGTGGACAGTGTTTACGTGGGAATCGCAGGCGACCACATCCGCAGTCTGAACAGCAAAGGCGTGGTTGGCGTGGCAAGGGACGATCACGAAATTACGCAAAGCGACGTAGACCGGGCCATCAGCGCGGCTAAGGCGCTGGCACTTCCCATCGACCGCGAGATCATCCATGTAATTCCGCAGGAATTTATCGTGGATGATCAGGACGGGATTCCGGAACCAGTGGGGCTTTCCGGTGTCAGGCTTGAAGTGGAGGTACATGTCGTCACCGCGGCGGTGACATCCGCCCAAAATATTGTAAAGAGCGTTGAGCGGGCCGGCTACCAGGTGGAAGAAATTGTGCTGGAGCCGCTGGCCAGCAGCCTGGCGGTGCTGGATGACGATGAGCGCCGGCTGGGGGTTGTTCTGGTAGATCTGGGCGGCGGCACAACAGACATCGCGATGTTTTTCGAGGGCCACATCCGGCACACATCAGTGGTGGCATTGGGCGGACAGAATGTAACTAACGATATTGCTATCGGTTTGCGCACCCCGGTGGAGCAGGCGGAGACCATAAAGATTGATCACGGCTTGACATTTTCATCGCTGGCCAAGAAAAACGAAACACTCACCGTGCCGGGGGTAGGCGGTCGGGCGCCGCGTGTTATTTCGCGTTCGGTTCTCATCGATATTATCCAACCCCGCATGGAGGAAATTTTATCTTTGACTCTGCAGGAGATGCAGAAATCAGATTTGATGAACCTGATGGCGGCCGGGGTAGTGATTACCGGCGGCGGTGCTTTGCTGCCCGGAACAATAGATCTTGCCGAGAAAATCTGGGGATTGCCGGTAAAGCTGGGCGTTCCCAAATACCTGGGCGGATTGACCGAATCGGTGCGCAGCCCGATTTACGCAACTGCCGTCGGGCTCACCCTTTACGGAAGGGATTACCATGAAGGATCTTCGTTCCATCGCAAAAGAAGCGACAATTTGTGGGAAGATGTACGTGACAGCATCAGCAGTTTCTTTAAACGATTTTTCTAAGAAATTTAAGGATATAGTGCAACTCAAATCTAATTAACAGAGGAGGTTTTATGAGCATTTTACTGGATGAAAGCTTTGAATTGAAGGCTCGAATGAAGGTAATTGGAGTGGGAGGTGCCGGTGGGAACGCCATAAATACCATGGTCAAGGCGGACCTGCAGGGAGTGGATTTTATCTCCATTAACACCGACGCACAGGCGCTGGAGCAGAACAAAGCCCAGACCAAAATTCAGATTGGTAAAAAGCTGACCCAGGGATTGGGAGCAGGCGCCAATCCGGAAATCGGCCGCCGTGCCATCGAAGAGGATAAGGAAGATGTCATGGAAGCGGTAGGGGGTGCCGACATGGTCTTCGTGACGGCGGGAATGGGCGGCGGTACCGGTACCGGCGCTGCTCCTATCGTTGCGGAAATTGCCAAAGACCAGGGCGCACTCACAGTTGGCATCGTTACCAAGCCGTTCCAGTTTGAGGGGATGAAACGCAATCAGCGCGCCGAACAGGGAATCGACGAGCTGCGCAAGACCGTAGACACGCTCATCATCATTCCCAATCAGCGGCTGTTTTCCGTGGTGGATAAATCCACGCCGCTGCTGGATGCATTCAAAATTGCGGATGAAGTGCTGCTTCACGCAACCAAGGGAATCTCGGATCTGATTGCCATTCCGGGCCTCATCAACCTGGATTTTGCGGATGTTAAGACCGTAATGGCCGAAATGGGACACGCACTCATGGGCAGCGGTTACGCAAATGGCGAAGGAAAAGCGGTTCAGGCTGCACAGCAGGCGATAAGCAGCCCGCTGCTGGAAGGCGTTTCAATTCGCGGCGCGCAGGGCGTTCTGGTAAATATTACCGGCGGACCGCAGATGACGCTGCACGAAATCAGCGAAGCGACCACTATTATTTATGAGGAAGCAGGGGATAAGGCCAATATCATCTTCGGCGCCGTAATCGACGAAAGCTTGCAGGACTCCATTTTTGTCACTGTTATTGCCACCGGCTTCGACGCGGAAAGCCGGTTTGGAGCAAATATCGGAGGCGGGCTGGAAGCAGCGCGCGGCAAGGTAAACCGGGATGTTCCGACTTTCTGGCGGCAGAACGAGAAAACCCTATCCGCTCCCAAAGCAATTTCGATGAAAAAGCCGGGTGAGAAGGACGAGAACAAAGAGCCTAAATTACCGTTGGACGATTTCGATATTCCGACTTTCCTGCGCAAGCAGATCGATTAGCAATGCGGCCGGGTGAAATGCCATTTCAATTAATTTTACCCGGTTTCAAGCGAACATGAAGTTAATCCCATCTTGCCGTGCTCGGCGGGATGGGAAACAGCGGCGGCCGGCACTTAAAATTTATCTCACTGTTTGCCGAAACCATGGCGCGTTGCCGGCTGTCACCTCCGTTTGGGAAAGCCGGATGGATTCCTTGAACTCTCCGGTTTTGTTAATGTCGGTGGTGTGGCGGTGAAAGGCCGATGGGGAAGAGCTTCCACCGGCGTGCGGTTTTAGATTTGCCGGTTTGCAGTATTTTGTAGTCAACTTCAAACCATTTCCCCCCAAAATCCGTGATAATATTCCGTTTGAATTTTTCTCCTTTCTTTTCTTTTGATAGGAGAAAGGGAAGAGGCATCGGATGGATTCCAACATAGGCAAATCCTTTTGGGTTGAGAATCAGGTTGGGAATCCGCAGGACCGAGACAGAATCGCAGGGCTATCCCTCCGCCAGTGAAATCTTATAATCATGCATTTTCCTATACCATCACTGTCTAATATCCTTCCAAAAACACTTTACTTGTTGTTAAGCAAGTTCTTACCCGCAATTAAAATTTGGGAATAGGGGATTTCTTTGTTAAATTGGCATCGGTTTAACCTGAGGGGTTTTTGTGATCCAAACCGAAATGAAGATTCAGCATCTACTCCGGCTGCTGGACGACAATAGTCCGCAAATCCAAGAAATCCTGCGGGAAAATATACTGGCTAACAGCCTGGAGATCATTCATAAACGTCCTTTTTACCAACTTCAGACTGAGACAGAGGCCCGCCCGATTCTGGATAATCTGCTGCAAGACCTCCATTTTGATCTTGTTACCGCTGCTTTCCGTCAACTCTTCCATTCCAGCCTGGAAGATATTGATCTTGAAAAATCTGTTTTATTGATCTCCTACTGGAACAATGCCGAAATCGATATTCCGGTAATTGTCCATCAGCTTGATTCCATGGCGGAGGAGATTGGCAGTCAATTGCCTATCTCCGGGCATCCATTGGCATTCATCGATCATATTAATCTCTTTATTTTTGAAAAATATGGCTTCCGGGCCAACACCACCGATTATTACAACCCGGACAACAGTTTTCTGGACCGCGTGCTGGAGACAAAAAAGGGCATACCCATTACACTGTCCCTGTTGTATATGTTTATCTCCAGGCGATTGCAGATACCGTTAGCCGGGGTACCGTTGCCGGCTCATTTCATTCTGAAATTTGACGACGGCACCGATGAAATCTTTTTCGATCCGTTTTACCGCGGCAAAATTTACAGCCGGGAAGAGTGCTTGTCGTATCTCGGTAAAGCAAACACCGCAAATCCGTCGGAGATTCTCAGCGGCTGCCCGGACTACCAGATTCTTCTCCGTATGATGAGAAATATTCACCTGGTTTATTCATCCTACAAGGATGAGCCTCAAAGGATTACGGAAATCGATAAATTGCTGAAACTTGTTGAAGAGTATTACCAATGAGTCATGACTATTTCCATGAATTACATTTTTCAATTGCCGGAGCAATTGAGTCATTGCATCATCACGCTTCGATGATTTCAGAGATCGCGCGGCTGGCCAAATATTTGGATTCTACCGGCCACAATATCTATAGTCACAAGTATTTTGGTGGAATAGGGGCGAATGGAAATGGAGAAGCTCCGCCGGAGATTCCCCGACTGATTAATATGCTCCGGGTGCTTGACAAGGCCGGAATCCTGGTGAGGGGGCTTCAGGAGGGGCTAGTGGATTTCCCACACATCCGGAAAAATGGCGAGGAAGTCTATCTGTGCTTCAAGTTGGGGGAGGAGACCATACGGTACTGGCATCCGATTGATGCCGGTTTCAGGGGCAGGCAGCCACTGAGTACACTATGATTTAAATGAAGATCTGAAAATAAATATGAGGAAGGTGAGGATGGTATCGAATTCGTTTGATTATGATCTGTTGGTAATTGGCGGTGGCCCTGGCGGCTATGTAGCGGCAATCCGGGCTGCACAGAAAGGAATGAAAACTGCGGTTGTGGAAAGAGATGCGCTTGGCGGCATCTGCCTTAACTGGGGTTGCATCCCCTCCAAGGCCTTGCTCAAGAACGCGGAACTGATGCACTATTTCAAGCGTGCTGCGGAGTTCGGGTTTGAGATAAAAGACTACTCATTTGATTTTAAAAAGATCATCCAACGCAGCCGGGATGTTGCGGACCAGAATTCGCGGGGCGTGGAATATTTGTTCAAAAAAAATAAGATTGAGCACATTGCCGGCTCCGGCAAATTTGTGGACAAGAATACTGTATCAGTCACCGACAAGTCTGGCAAGGAGGTCAGAAAAGTCTCCGCGGCAACGATCATTATTGCCACCGGCGGCCGGCCGCGGTCGTTTCCCGGTGTGGAATTCGACAGGAAAAAGATAATCACCTCCAAAGAGGCCATGCTGCTGGCTGCGCCTCCGGCAAAGATGCTGATTATCGGCGCCGGCGCAATTGGCGTTGAATATGCCTATCTTTATAATTCCTTCGGAACCGAGGTTCATCTGATCGAGATGCTGCCCCATATTCTTCCGGTTGAGGATGCTGAAATAGCCGCCCAATTGGAACGGTCGTTTAAGAAACAGGGAATAAAACTGTACACCAATTCCCGCGTCGAAAAACTGGAAAAGAGCAAAACGGGTGTCCGTGTGAGCGTCAGCAGCAAAGGCAAGACTACCGATCTGGAAGGCGATCTTGCACTGGTTGCTATCGGGGTGCAAGGAAATGTGGAAGACCTGGATTTAGGGAAGATTGGGATCCAGCCGGAAAAAAGCTTTATCAAGGTCAATGAGTTTTATGAAACCAATGTTTCGAATGTTTACGCCATTGGCGATGTGATTGGCGCGCCGTGGCTGGCGCATGTGGCGTCCCATGAAGGAATAATCGCAGTCGATCATATTCTCGGCAATCACCCGCATCCAATGAATTACGAGAATATTCCGGGCTGCACCTACTGCCAGCCGCAGGTCGCCAGTATCGGCCTTACCGAAGAGAAAGCCAGGGAAGCCGGTTATGAATTGAAGATTGGTAAATTTCCTTTCAGGGCGAGCGGGAAGGCGCGCGCCATAGGCGAAACGGATGGCATGGTCAAACTGATTTTCGATGCCAAATATGGCGAATTACTTGGCGCCCACATACTCGGTTCTGAAGCAACCGAAATGATCGCGGAACTGGGAATTGCAAAGACCCTGGAAACAACTAATATCGAGCTGCAGCAGACTGTTCACGCCCACCCTACGCTGAGCGAAGCGGTGATGGAAGCGGCCGGCGATGCGATCGGAGAGGCAATTCATATTTAACGGGAATTGCAGAATCTGCAGGAAACAGGAGTTGGTGCATTTGTGGGCGGCAGACCTGGATTTGAATTGAATTTTCATTCTACTGGCCGTTCCTTTTTCCGGCACGGCCTTTTAAATTCCCCACCGCGAAACCGGTTGCCAGCTTCATCTGTTCTTCACAATCGGCGCTTAAAGTCAAAAAAATTGCTGTTTTCAAGAATAACGCGGAATGCTGAACGGAAAAAGAGTTTTCATGATTTATCTCGACAAGTCTGGCAATGAATATTCTAATCAAATAAGATTATCAATTCAAATATAAAATAAGGGATATACCTGATGAGCGATAGAGCCTTGCTTGAAAATGATGGCCTTACTGAGGAGCAGATTGAAACTCGCGAGTGGCTGGAATCCTTGGATTATGTCATTCAACACGGCGGCCCGGAGCGTGTGAAAGAGTTGCTCCGCGAACTGCAAATGCGGAGTTATGAGGCAGGCATAAAGTTGCCGTTTACTGCTAATACGCCATATATCAATACCATACCTGCGGATGAACAGCCCACCTTTCCGGGGAGCCGGGAGATTGAGCGACGGATCAAAAGCATCATCCGCTGGAATGCCATGGCGATGGTGGTTCGGGCGAATCGCGTGGAGAGCGGCATCGGAGGCCATATCTCGACTTACGCATCGGTAGCTACGCTTTATGAGGTAGGATTTAATCACTTTTTCCGCGCCCCGCAGGATGATTTCAGCGGCGACCAGGTGTTTTTTCAGGGCCACGCCTCGCCGGGAAATTACGCGCGTGCGTTCCTGGAAGGCCGTATTTCGGTGGAGGAATTGAAGAATTATCGCCATGAAGTCCACCCGGGCGGCGGCCTTCCATCCTATCCGCATCCGTGGTTGAAGCCGGATTTCTGGCAGTTCGCAACCGTCTCCATGGGTCTTGGCCCCATTATGGCGATCTACCAGGCGCGCTTCAACCGTTACCTGGAAGATCGTGGTTTGAAAAAGACATCACATGACAAAATCTGGGCGTTTTTGGGCGACGGCGAAACAGATGAGCCGGAGGCGCTTGGCGCCATTGCGCTGGCGGCACGCGAGCGGCTGGACAACCTGATCTTTGTGATCAACTGCAACCTGCAGCGGCTGGATGGACCGGTTCGCGGCAACGGCAAAATTATTCAGGAGCTGGAAACGGTCTTCCGGGGTGCGGGGTGGAATGTCATAAAGGTGATCTGGGGAAACGATTGGGATGATCTGCTGGCGCGCGATAAAGATGGCGTTCTTGTCCAGCGAATGGGTGAAGTGGTAGATGGCGAGTACCAGAGCTACATTGTGCGCGGCGGCGCTTATATCCGTAAACATTTCTTCGGAAAGGACCCTCGCTTGTTGAAGATGGTAGAGCACCTGTCCGATGAGCAGTTGGAGAAATTGCGACTTGGCGGCCATGACCCGGAAAAAGTTTACGCGGCGTTCAAGGCGGCAGCGGAACACAAAGGATCTCCCACGGTGGTGCTTGCCAGAACCGTGAAAGGCTACGGCTTGGGAGAAGCCGGGGAAGGCAAGAACGTGACGCATCAGCAGAAAAAGCTGAACGAACAGGAACTACGGGAATTCCGCTCACGTTTCGGCATTCCGATTTCGGATGAGGATGTGGACACCATACCTTTCTATAAACCAGACCCGGATTCTCCCGAAATGCAATATCTGCATGAGCGGCGAAAACAGTTGGGCGGTTACATGCCCACCCGCCGCATGAAATCGGCTCCGCTGAAAACACCGTCGGAGGAGCTCTTCAAAGAATTCTACGGTGGCAGTGAAGACCGCGAAGTTGCCACTACCATGGTTTTCGGAAGATTGCTGGCCAAGCTGTTGCGGGACAAAGAGTTCGGCAGGCTGATCGTGCCCATAATTCCGGACGAAGCAAGGACCTTCGGGATGGAGGCGCTATTCCGTGAGATAGGCATTTATTCCCATGTGGGCCAGTTGTATGAGCCGGTGGATAAAGAGAGTCTGCTTTATTACAAAGAAGCAAAGGACGGCCAGATACTGGAAGAGGGAATAACCGAGGCCGGCTCCATGTCTTCATTTGTTGCCGCCGGAACCGCCTATTCCACCCACGGAGTTAACACCATCCCGTTTTTTGTGTTCTACTCCATGTTCGGTTTGCAGCGGATCGGGGACCTGGTTTGGGCAGCCGGCGATATGCGGGCCCGCGGTTTTATGATCGGCGGTACGTCCGGGCGCACAACCCTGGCCGGCGAAGGGCTGCAGCACCAGGATGGGAACAGTCACGCCCTGGCATATCCGTACCCCACATTGAAGGCGTATGATCCGGCGTTTGCGTTTGAGCTGGCTGTTATCATACGCGAAGGAATTCGTGAGATGTATGAAGAGCAGAAACCGGGATTTTACTATATTACCATCATGAACGAACCTTATCCGCAACCGCCCATGCCCAAGGGTATAAAAGATGGTATTATCAAGGGATTATACAAATTCAGGAATTCGGGTAAGAAGAATGCCAAGGTGCACGCCCAACTGCTGGGGAACGGCTCCATACTCAACAAGGCTCTGGAAGCGCAAAAAATACTGGAAGAGAAATATGATGTTGCCGCTACTGTATGGAGCGTTACCAGCTACAAAGAATTGTACCGCGATGCGATGACTGTGGAGCGCTGGAATATGTTTCATCCGGATAAAAAACAGCAGATTCCCTATGTCAGCCAGGCTTTTAAAGATGCGGAGGGGGTCTTTGTCGCTGCCTCGGATTATCTGAAGGTGCTTCCCGAATCGATCTCAAAATGGATTCCCGGGCCGCTGGTTTCCCTGGGGACCGATGGATTTGGCAGGAGCGACGGCCGGCATCACCTGCGTGATTTTTTTGAAGTGGATGAACGCTATATCACGTTGGCAGCGCTTTATGCGCTGGGCCGGGATGGAAAAATCAAAATGGAAATTGTGAAGAAAGCGATAAAGGATCTGGATATAAATCCGGAGAAGGCTGATCCGTTAGTAAGTTGAGCAGGGCCATTTCAGGCGGAATTGAGGTCTGATTTCTTCTTGTCAGGTCAGGGAGATATTCACGATTCCCAAAAGTTTATTGAAAAGTGGATTCTTGAGATAAAGGAAAACATCATGGCGTCGGAATTCAAATTACCGGAACTGGGAGAAAATATCGATTCGGGGACTGTTGCCAAAGTTCTGGTTTCTGAAGGAGATAAAATCCAAAAAGAACAGCCGTTGGTGGAACTGGAAACGGATAAAGCAGTGCTCGAAGTACCATCGGATTCCAGCGGTATAGTGAAAAATGTGCTGGTCTCGGAGGGTGACGAAGTAAAAGTAGGCCAGACTATTGTGATGTTTGAGGATTCTGATGCGCAACCGGTAGATGAAACTCCTGCCGAACAGGTCGAAGCGGAAGCCCGGCAAGAACCTGAAGAGATGATCACTGCAAAAGAAGGTGACAAAACGCAAAAAGAAGCTGGGAAAAAGGAGCAAACGGAACCTTCTTTGCAGAAGAAAAATGCCTCCGCACCGCAAAAAAGCAGGGAAGTCGAGTTCATTATCCCGGAATTGGGTGAGAATATAGAAAGCGGAACCGTAGCCAAAATCCTTGTTTCCAAAGGAGATTCCGTAGAAAAGGATCAGGCGCTGCTGGAATTGGAAACGGACAAAGCAGTGCTGGAAGTCCCTTCGGAGATGAGCGGCACGGTAAAGAAAATCCTGGTGAAAGAAGGGGATACGGCAAAGGTCGGCCAATCTGTTCTGGTGCTGGCGATTACCGAAGAAGGAGGCGGTGAGGAGCCGGCGCCCAAGGCAGAAGGAGAAACTCCTGGAGGGGAACCTACAAAGGAAGAAGAAAAAGGGCAGAAACCTGCGCCGCGCTCTGGAAAAGAACCAGTGGAAAGGAAACCGGCAGAACCGGCTACAGCAGCGTCTTCCGCTACAATAGGCAAGCCCGAGATAGCCGGAGAGGCAGCGCCCGCTGCGCCTTCTGTGCGCCGGTTTGCCCGAGAGATTGGAATTGACATCAACCAGGTTTCCGGAAGCGGGCCTTACGGCCGGATTTCCATCGAAGATGTGAAAAGTCACTCCAAGCGAATCAATCGTCAGAGGTCTGCATCAATTGGGATTCTGAAAGGTGTGGAAGCCGAATCGCTCCCTGACTTCAGCAAGTGGGGTGAGGTGGAAAGAAAGCCGATGAGCAGTGTTCGGTCAAAAACCGCCAAACACCTCAGTTATGCCTGGGCGACTATCCCTCATGTTACACAGCACGATAAGGCGGACATCACGGAGCTGGAGAAATTACGAAAACAATATGGCAAGAAGGCGGAAGCAGCCGGCGGCAAATTGACCGTGACCGCTGTGCTGCTGAAAATTATCAGTGCAGCGCTAAAGGCATTTCCGCAGTTTAATGCCAGCGTGGATATGGAAAACAGCGAGGTGATCTATAAGAAATATTACAATATTGGCGTAGCGGTGGACACCGACCGAGGTTTATTGGTGCCGGTGGTTCGGGATGTGGACAAGAAAAATATCATCGAGCTTGCCGCCGAGCTCAACGATTTGGCGGAGAAGGCGCGAAATAAGAAGCTTTCATTGGAGGATATGCAGGGCGGGAACATTAGTATTTCCAATCTTGGGGGGATTGGGGGAACAGCATTTACCCCGGTGGTGAACTCACCCGAAGTGGCTGTTTTGGGAGTTTCCCGCGCAAGGATGGAACCCGTTTACATGAACAGAAATTTCGAGCCGCGGCTCATGCTGCCGCTCTCGCTTTCCTACGACCACCGGCTGATTGACGGCGCAGATGCGGCGCGTTTTCTGCGCTGGGTCGCGGAGGCGGTGGAGCAGCCTTTCCTGATTGTCTTGGAGGGATGAGTCTTGAATTTATTCTGATAAAAATGCGTAATTGTAGGCGGAATCGTAATCTTAATCATAATCCTAATCTTACTCGTATATAGAAAGGGTATTGTAGGGGAGGTAAAATCATTCTTCAATGATTATTCTCATATTGACTAAAGTTATGCAGAATTAGGACATTCTGATATGGATACAAATCATGCAAATCGGAAAATCTATTTCGACCATGAAAAATTACGGGTTTATCAGGAGTCTCTGAAATTCGTTAGTTGGACTCATGATCTGATGCAGAAAATCAACAAAAAATATTCGGTTGTTGGCCAATTGGACAGAGCATCAACCTCAATCCCTCTAAATATAGCTGAAGGCAACGGCAAATTCGGCGGTCTCGATAGATGTAGATTCTTTGATATTGCACGTGGATCGGCGCTGGAATCAGAGAGTTGTCTTGATGTCTTGGAGGTTAGGCATTTGGTGGCATCGACCGAGATTGAACCGGGCAAGGAGATGTTGCATGCGATTGTGTCTATGTTGGTCGGTTTAATTAAGAGCAATTCGGATCGGGCTCATGAAGAAAGTGGAAAATATGAATAGTGCTGAGAGAAAGAATACGCTGCGATTACGATTAGGATTACGATTATGATTAAGAATATTTGGATTTGTAATCGTAAGCTTGATCGTAATCGAAAAGTGATAGAATCATGAAAATAATGGGGTAGTAATGAATAGTAACAGCTCAACTCACATCGCAGTAATCGGCGCAGGACCCGGGGGGTATGCTGCTGCATTCCTGGCGGCTGACCTGGGAATGAAAGTTACCCTGGTAGATCCGGAATTGAATCCCGGAGGCGTTTGCTTATTCCGTGGCTGCATTCCTTCCAAAGCACTGCTTCATCTCGCGAAGCTGCTTTCGGAAGCGGAGGAAGCCAAAAACTGGGGAATCGAATTTTCTAAACCAAGTATCGATATAAATAGGGTGCGATCCTGGAAAGACAGCGTTGTGAAGCAGCTCACCGGCGGGCTGGGCCAACTGAGCAGACAACGAAAAATTGATTATATTCAAGGCCGCGCCCGGTTTTTGGATGCCGGCTCGCTGGAGATCACCACGGTGGAAGGCAAAAGGGAAACGCTATCGTTCACCAATGCCATCATCGCTACCGGTTCCCGCCCCGCCACTGTGCCGGGCATGTCCGTCGACAGCCCAGCCGTTTTAAATTCCACCCGCGCCCTGGATTTGGAGAACATACCGAAAACACTTCTTGTAATTGGCGGGGGATATATTGGGCTGGAGATGGGCACAGTCTACACATCGTTGGGCAGTAAAGTGACCGTTGTGGAAATGCTGCCGGGCATTCTTCCCGGCGCCGATCGCGATATGGTGCGAATCCTGCAGAAACGGTTGACGGAGAAATTCGATTCAATTTTGGTGAATACGAAAGTAGTCGAGATGAAGCAGGTGCAAAAGGGGATCAAGGTTCGGCTGGAAGGTGAAAAGGTGGAGGAGCCAGAGCGGGTGTTCGAGAAAGTTCTGATTTCGGTTGGACGCAAACCAAATTCCTCCGACCTGGGTCTTGAGAATACGCGTGTTGAGGTGGACAGCCGTGGTTTTGTGAAAATAGATGGCCAGCGTCGCACCGCAGAAAGAAATATTTTTGCCATTGGCGATGTGGCGGGAGAACCGATGCTGGCGCACAAAGCATCCGCCGAGGGCAGGGCAGCGGTTGAGGCTATTGCGGGACATAAAACCGTTTTTGAGCCGCGGGCCATTCCTGCTGTGGTTTTCACCGATCCGGAAATCGCCTGGGCTGGCTTGACTGAAACCGAGGCCAAAGTGCAGAACCGGGAAGTGGAAGTGAGTCGTTTTCCCTGGGCGGCTTCCGGCAGGGCGCTTACCATGGGCCGGTCCGACGGGCTGACCAAGCTTATCATCGATCCAAATACCGAAAGGATCCTGGGAATGGGGGTAGCCGGTCCCGGCGCCGGTGAGTTGATCGCGGAAGGCGTTCTCGCAATTGAAATGGCGGCGGTCGCCACCGATATCAAATTGACCATTCACCCACACCCGACACTTTCGGAAACCGTGATGGAATCAGCCGAGATTTTCTTTGGTCAGAGCACGCATGTATATCGCCCAAAGCGAAAATCGTAAATCGCACCGCACGCAGGCAAAGTGGGAGAATGAGATTAATACCAAGCCCAAACCTGTTTGCAATTACAGCGATTAGTTCTGGAGAAGTAGTGTAACCCGTTGTGCCAATTAAAAATCTATTTACAAAAATACATAAGTATAAGTAATTGTCATTTCCCCATAGGGGGCACAATGTGCCGAGCGTTAGCGAGAAATCTTTAAAAGATTCCTTGGCGTAAGCCACTGGCATTGCCACCGC
>CAZUZS010000014.1:62129-75339 GCA_964624795.1 uncultured Calditrichaceae bacterium | reverse complement strand
GTATCGAGATGACCGGCATTAATCGATGGCAAAATTTGCCAGTTCCGCGCAAATCAGCATGGTGTGCAGCATAACGATTTCCTTATCGGTCAGGTCGGATAAATCATGGATGATAACGCCGGCGCCCAGAAAATCGTTCTGATCTATTATCAAAGTGGCCAGCATCTGCCCAGTGATTTCTCCGTTTTCATCCTTCAGAACCCGGCTTTTATCCAGGTACCAGAAATTTTCGGTTTTGTCATACTCCTGTTCATCCTGCTGCTCCGGATCGGGCTGCCAATTCTCATCTCCGACGAGATAGGCATCAAAATCCTTCATGGTTTCCATTCCCTCGTCCCATGTATCGTTATCGATGATCTGCACGATCATTTCAATCTTGTCGTTATCCGTCCAGGCTTCCAGCGTTCTGTATTCCGCATCGTATTCCAGATTAATATCGTGGGGAACGGCAACCGTGGCGCCTGTCTGATAATCTTCGTAAATATCGATCATCGCCTGCCCCAGATCCTGACCGGTTTCCTGCTTAACAGAATCAATCTGCCGGTAATAATCCTGCAAGTCTTCGTCCGGTTTGGTGCTGATAATATCACTCACCGAAGCGCTCCCGACCAGGTGCAGGACATTTTCCGCCGCCGGCTGTTCCCCGGCATCTGCAGTTTCCCCTTTATGGGCATCGAAGTTGACCTGCCGATCCTCAACATGCGTGCTGAACAGCGTGTTTTGAACAGAAGGTCTGTGGGGAATAGCATCTTTTGAATCCGGCAGGTTTGGCAAATAGACGCTTGCAGGAATGGCCCAGTTAATTCGTGCAATGCCTTCCCGCAACCCGCCGTCGGCGATACCCACCACGAATCCCTTGTCATTAAAAATAGGTGCACCGGAATGTCCGGGCTGAATAATGGAACCAACCCGCAGAATTTGGGCATCCAGTTGCGGATAACCCTGCGTCCCGACAATTTTTTTAAACTGGGCGGGGCTTTTAAATATGTTTTTCAATGTGGGATTTGCCGTAAGACTTTTGGAGAATTTTATATCGTCCCCCTGCATGGTCGCCACGTCGCGCGGGTATCCCCAGATGGAATGTTCCTCATTAATGCCGGCAGCGGCGGCGGTGACACCAAGCGGTTTGAGTTTCAAATCCCTGTCCAGCTTCAATAACGCCAGGTCGGCTTCTTTATACACTGCAACGACTTGCGCCCCGGTTTCATCCTTTTCACTTTCCGAATAAACTGTAATTTTATCACAACCGGCTACCGCATGAAGCGCGGTTACTACATAAGTCGATTTGGACCAGACAAAACCGGTGGCAGCGGATACCTCACCGGACATCTTACATGTAATCTTTACCACCGACTTTGCGCTTTCCTGCGGCGATGCTGACTGGCCAAAGACCGCTGCTGCCGGATACATCACCGCCAGTCCCAAAATTCCAATATAATAAAACAGGGAAAATCCATAATTTATTACTGATTTGATGGCGGGTTTTGCAGCTCGCATAACACCTCCTCCATTGCTTTTAAAATTTGTGCCTGATTTTCGGCGGGCAGTTTTTCCACTGCATCCGCGAAAGCGGTAAGCTTTTCATTGTCCTGGCGGCGGTAAGCCCGCAAGGTTTTTTCCGGATCATTTCCAAAACGCTCCATTGAAATCTCATTGCAGAGATCGATTTCCGTTAAATTGCTAAAAAGGCTGCTGCTGTGTGCCTTCTGGGTTTCGGAAATCATAATATCCCGGCCTTGCGGTTTGATTCCCAGCTTCTGGAATGCTACAATTTGTCGCGCTTCGGGTTCCGGATAACCTGCTGAGGTCCACTTTGCAACCTGTGTTTCCACCGGAATGGATAGCACTTCATGCGAGCGAATAAACAGGCCGAATAGTATGCCGGCAACGCATGCGAACCCGAAACTGCCAATACGGATGCCGTTTACCCGGATTCGCATCAGGGCTTTTTCTCCCTCAGTCGCCGGGTCTCCCCCACCCTGCAGGCCCAGAAAAGCGGCCAGCATGGAGGCCAGCGCACCAAGAATGACAGAAACTACCGGTGAAACCGACATGCCGACGATGATGCCGACCAGCAAACCAATCCCGGTTCCGGAAAAGATATGCGACCACACCCCGTTGCCTGTCTTTGCAGAATTTATATCAGCCATTATTTCTCCTTTTCGATTTGAATCCCCATGAATGATTCCAAACACCTGTAAGGAATGTGAAAAAGCACAGGTAGCCTGATCTCGACAATTTCTTATTTCCGGTTTGTGCACCAAAAGATTGGACCAACGACATAACATATCTCATATTTGCCGAGACATCGATTATATAAGTGCAGGCGTTGGAAATATTTCCGGCCTCTTTATATTAAAGGGTCGTATTGACAAAAACTTTCCTCCGGCGAAAAGAATGCCCGCCACGGGATATAACTTATGAAGCGGTTTGCATCTAAAAACGGCAATAAATTACACTGGTTGCGAACCAAAATCAATATAATTTATGGAGATAGCGTAAATATTTCATGTTAGAAAGAAAATTGATTCTGCCATTTCGGAATCAATCCCCAAAATATCAGCCGGCAAATAAATATTCCGGA
Organism: uncultured Calditrichaceae bacterium; assembly: GCA_964624795.1. Taxonomy (GTDB): domain Bacteria; phylum Calditrichota; class Calditrichia; order RBG-13-44-9; family RBG-13-44-9; genus CAZUZS01. Next base: position 72,755 of record CAZUZS010000014.1, on the reverse strand, counting down.
ATTACAGGCAAATCCTCAATCCGATAGATACCGCTTTTCTGTCGAATCGCATTCCCAATTGGATCGCTCTTATCCTGCTTTGGATTTTGTTTTGTTCAACATCCCGGTTATGCCGCTCCAGATTAATTCTGTTTGCCGATAATGGTGCGTCCACCACAGACCACCAAGAAACCCCGCCAGAAAAGCCCAACCCGATAAGAAACAATTCATTAAAAGGAAGCCAGCTATCCGTATGTCTATCAATTCCGGCAGTTATGGCCACAATAATCCCACCATAAAATAAAGTATGCTGCAGAAGCCCCTTCTTTATTTCTCCATTATAATATTGACCAAAACCGGGGTGCAAAAACGAAAGGAGAAATGCAATGCCCGGTTTTTTATACAAGGTAACCCGCTCGCCATTGACCAATTTATATTCTTCGCTTTTTATTTTCAATATTTCATTTTTCGGAATGACTACTATTTCACCTGTGGCATTTCGCAGCTGTAGCGAATCCGGGGACTGCTCTTCCACAATGTCGCCTTTCACGATTGTGCCATCGGAAAGATAGACGACCTTCTGAAATCTTTGCTGACAAAAAGCAGATGATCCAAAAATCATTAATAGCAGTAATATCTTTGCAGTGGTTTTTTGCATGGCTTTGACCTTTCTGATTTTATGGACATTTTCGGGAACGACGGGTTTAATCGGAATGCCAGGATGTTGTAGCGATGACATTCCTCGGCTCCGGTGCAATAAAAATTAGGGATTATGATTCTGCCGGTGAATAAATATTGGCCAGCAGAACGCCATGGCTACCAAACATGCCAAAAGGAAGGGTGAGAAGCCGTACAAAATGTCCGGAATTTTGTCATTCCCTAATTACCAGGTTGTTTTTAAAAAACCATTTCGATTCAAAATTGGTTATTTTCGCGGACCTCATTATTTTCAGGTATTTGTCCAGCTCATTTAGTTTGAACAGACAGATTTTCTCCTTCTCATACACCTTGTTGGCGCGGAAAAGCGTGCCGTAGGGCTGCTTGTTAATTGCCGGTGAAAAATATTTTTTGGACAGGTTTCCAAACAGTCCTCCAAAATGATGAAAGATGTAGAATATGCCATCTTTGGAGGTGATATACTCTCGACAGCCATCGCACTTGTAGATCTTCCACTTCTGAAATTGGTAAGTCAATTTCGGACCTCTGCTGCCGCACGATAAGCAGGTGATCCCCACACTCGTTTCCGGCTTTTTGTAATTCCTGATAAACTCCTTCAGGGAAATGTTGAACGGAGATTTGGCCGTTGTATATTCCAGTATCCACCTCAGCGCCAGATACGATAATTGAAAAAGCATCAGAAAGAAAATGACTAACCACTCTTTTATTATGATCAGATCGAAGAGGCCATGCATCAAACTTGCGTAGATAAAGGTCAGAATTAGAAACCGGAAGCGCAGAATTCCCTTTTTATAATAATAGAAGCCGAGTCCCATGAAAATGCTGAACATGATGTGACCGGGGGTGCTAATCAGTAAACGAATGATGAGAAGAAAGCTGTGTTTCGGGTCCGGGATCGCATACATCAGGTTTTCGGGCAGGGAAAATCCTAACACCACGCAGGTCATGTAAACTAATCCGTCAGTCGGCTCATTCATATCTTTCTTAAAAATGAAATAGGTGGCAAACAGCGCCGCAATTTTGGAAAACTCCTCGATTGGGCCGACGAAAAACATGGCCCCAATGCCCGATCTGAAATTATGAAAGCCGGCAAGCTCCACCAGGGAATAAAGCAGTGTAGCTAATGATATGGAGATAATCCCGCCGGGAATCATCACCAGGGCCATTTTTCCCAGCGGTTCTTTTTCGTACACATCATATTTTCTGATAAAGATGAGGGAGATGTACCCCAGGAAAAAGGAGCAAATTGTCAGGAATAGTTTGAGTGTCATATATTAAATTCCACCAGATAATCGACAAAGTTCTTTCACCGGCCGCAAAGTATGCCGGATGCGATTAAACAGGGCGAGCTAATCCCCGGGCGCTTAATCTGCTCCCGCTGAAAGAAACATGTTCATTATGTGAAAGATAAAGAACAATGAATTCAGAACTATTCCCAGAATGGGGAACAGCTTCTTCTTGCTCTTTTGGAAAAGATCGACAAGTCCCAGAATGGCGCCAACCAGGCAAAAAAGAATATTGCTGAACAGGATAACTCCGACAAGAGTGGCGCGATCCGGATTTTGTTCGAAATACGACGGGTTCGCTCCCGACTTGATACTAATATAAACAAAAAACATGAATTCAGTCAGGAAGATAGCGCCAAACAGAATTACCGAGATTATGCCCAGGGCGGAATGCCGCGCGGCCATTGCCGGCAGAACCGATGCTGTTTCCGCCGGGACAGAATTCGTTTGCCCCGCTGATTTCTCCTTCCCGCCATATTTTTGATATTTGCTGATTTCCTTCCCGCCCCAGAACAGTTGCAGTAACCCGAAAATTAGCCAGAACAGAGAGCCACCGAATCCGGTGCTGTTTAATAGATTCAACAGACCTATAAACAACAGGAATGCGCCGTTTATGATGAACATTTCCCGTTTAGTAACCGCCAGGTTCAGAATTCCCAGGATGATGATCATCACGCCCCAGACCGGACTGAGCATATTGTAAGCCAGAAGATGGATGATTCCCAGAATAATCAGACCAATCCCCCATCTCCGAAGCGCTCCTTCCATTTCCGGCAATTCATGTATTCCGGTTTTGATGCGGCGAGGCTTTTCCCCCTGGTATACCAGCCTTACTTTCTGTTCTCTCCGCGGGTCCGGAATATGATTCGGACAGGTTTCCACGAAATCGGGTTTGCCGTTCGTCAGCCCGCAGAGAATGCCTTCCTGCAGATTGAAATTGTAATGCCGGCAAAGCTCGCATAACTCAAAATTCATAATACATTCCTTCCTGAATCCGGATAAGCGGGATCGTCATTGTAAAGAACACTTCGAATTCAATTCCCGCGAAAATAATGTTGGATTGCCAACCCGTACTAAATGGTAAAGACTGGAAATGAAATTCCATTTATCATGATCTGACAAAAATGTAAAATTACAAACCGTATCGATCATGCTAAGAGAAATTGTCTTCCACATAATAGACGTAGCAATTGGCCATCTTATCGTGCCACATTTGCTTTTTCTTATCCCAAAAAGCATTCAAATAACCGATGTAACAGACCAGTCCGGAAATAGACCGGCCAATAATTTCGCGCAATGCTGCATTTCCAGTCCCAATCGGTTTCCCGTACTCGTTCAAAACAGCAATATTCAGAAATTTTCTTCCCAGGGACTGGCCGGTTTTCCCCATTCTTACTATGGTGTTCCAGATTGTAAAGATCATCATAGCCAGGAATATCATGATCATCGTAAAAACTGAGGTTGGGTTGAATCCGGCAGCATTCTCGCTCTTCGGAATTATAAGCATCAGCACGACATAAAATGGAACCAAAAGGAGCCCATCGATCACCAGCGCGCCAAAACGCGTCAGAACGCTCGCGTATTCTCCATTATACTGATTAATAGGCTCACCTCTTTCATTAATTTTCTTGAGCTCCTGGTATTTCTGCAGCGCCTGTTGATATCGTTCAGGGAACTGCTCCTTGTTAATTGATTGAACAATTTGAAATAGCTCCTCTTCCGATTTGCCTTCCAGATAGGCCCGGTAATCACTTTCCATTTTTTCTCCTTTTAAATTATTTGAGTGTTTCTTATTGAGTTATTTTGATCTTACCAGCAATATCCCGGCCAGGTCTGCCGTCAAATTTCTTAAATAATTAATCTTATTAACCATTGCGCGATGAACAAAAACAATAAAAACGAATTCGGAATATATTTTTGATATGATAACAAAGAGTTAGAAAATATTGAATAAATAATAAGAACAAAAACTAATATTCCAAGGGGATGATAGGCAATGCTTTGAAATAAGTGGAGGTGGAGAAAGGCAATAACACTTCTGGTGATGCCGCAAAACATGCAGGGCATATCGAAAATCATACTAAAGGGGCACAGCTTGATTCCAAAACCTCCCGCTGGAATGAAAAATAAAAGCAGCAATAAAACTGTCAATGATAGCCGGATTTTTTGCTGTGCTATTTTTTGGTGTAATGCTTTCATCTAAATCAGCGCTTTCAATTCGATCAGAAATACAAAAGCATTGTTCATAAAATGGAGCAGAATTGAGGGGATCAACGATTTTGAGTCCTCAAATAATTTGGCCAAAAAGTATCCCAGGATAAAGATGTAGTAGGGAATATCCGCACCGAGAAAGAAGGCGAATATGAAGATATGCGCCGCAGCGAAAAGCATGGCATTAACGATCTGCCGCTCCTTTTCCCTTTTAAAATCATGGGACATCACTTTATATAAAAATCCCCTGAAGATTATTTCTTCGAATATTGGAGCGATAAGGACCACCTCAAGGCCCGTCAAAATTGTGTTTTGGATCGACTGCAATTTCAAATGCAGCTCGGAACCGGGCTCCAGGTAATGCAAGGTCACAACTGCACCGGCACAAAGCAGAAAATATTTTATCACGTTAAGATAATGCTTGATATCAACGTCAATCCGGAAAAGCTCGGCAATTCTGGGGTAAATTTTCCTCATTTCAAACAGTACTACGGTCAAAAACAGCACATACCAACTTAGACTTGTGAAATTCAAAATCGTAAAATAATCATTTGTTAATGACTCCGTTTCGAACCCGCACTTCACCAGCAAGAGAACATCAATGATCTGGATGGACAGGATAAATACAAATATTGTCCAAAATGCCCTTTTAAAGGACAGTATGTTTGTTTCTTCTGATGTTAAAGATACTGGCATTATACTTCGATACCCTGGCACATATCCCTTTGCTGCCGGAAAGAAAGTTTTTCTTGAGAATATTAGAAAAAGTTAACCATATTAACAGATGAGAGCTACTAATGCTCCAAATTTTCACTATCCCGGGTTATATTTTTCATAAGGAGGATGTTTCGTATCAGATCAATTACCCCTCGTTCCAGTTTGTATTCCCCACGCATGATCCCCAAGCTTGCTTTCCCAATCCCATACCTGAAATGGAAAACACCAATCTCTTGCTTATTTGATTTTTCCCTCTGGCTCCGCTTTTGCCAATTGTTTTGCTGAATAGCTTATTCATTATAGGAATAATTTAACAAAAATCAAATACTTTTTATAAATTAGGGCTGATGGCCAATTACAACTGGCAACTGACCTCCTACGGGCTACAACAAAAATATCCTGCAGATTATCAGCGGTGGTGCCGCCGTGGATTAGAGCGCGCGTGCTGAATCAGCCATAATTCCGGAATTATTTCCGCAATGATCTGGCCATCATCCACGACACGCACGACGGAACTTTCCGAAACTACCACCGCCACCGCATCAGTTTCCAGGGTGATGGAAGCGGCCGCAATATGCCGGCTGCCAAGTCCCAGCGGGAGATGAAAGTCCTTCTGGCTCGCAACGATGTAGCGGGCGGCAGACAGCACTACCCCCTGGTCGGAAACCACGAATGCCCCATCCAATTGCGCCAGTTCTTTTACCGTCTCCCGCATATTGGGATCGTCAACATGTTTGCGTTCCGGCGGATGTCCCTGCAGCGGGTCGAGTATCAAAGCCCGTGAATTGTCTATCACTCTGGATTCGTCCCCCACGACAAACATTGTGCCCACCTTCCTGCCTTCCCGCCCTTCCCGGCAAATTTCAATTGCCAGTTCAAGAACGCTTCGCAGAACCTCCGGACTTACCAGGCGCTCCGGGCTGCAAATCTCCTCCAGGCGCCGCATGAAAATGTGAGTTGATCCCATGCTCTCGTCTTCCATTTTTCGCTCTTTTTTCCTGTTCATGCTGATTTCTCCCCTTCGCGTCATCCCGGTTTTTCTGTTTCACTTAGAAGTGGTTTCCACTCCGCATTCTTGTAACCCATAACAAGCGCAAATTCCTGTTGCAGCTTCTCTTCCAGATCCTTTATCTCTTTTTTCTTCTGATTTTCCAAGACAATATGCCCGCCGGCAATCATATCATGACCGCCAACCGCATTGGGATCCGGCACCAGTTTTTTGATCAGTTTTCCCGCATTGGCCCGAGGGTTGGAGGAACGCACGGACAAGTGTAGCTGCCCTTTAAAAACCCCGGTACAGAAAGACCAGCCCATCCGCTCGTGCCGAAGGAGAAAATCGGCCATCTCGGCCACCATCTCAGCGGCAGGAACTTCGCCCAGGTGAGCGCAAATAAGGTTTCGGAAGGTAAAACTGTGCGTCACGGCCTTTACCAGGGAAACAAAATAGGAATGCATTAGTTTGGGGTGAGTTATCTGCGCCAGTTTGCGAACACTGGATTTCACATAAACGGAAAGGTAGGCCTGGATGTCCCGACCGGAGGTTTCCCGCCCCAGGTTCTGTGTTTCGGAACTGATGGCATAGGACAGCGCAGTCGCAAGATCAGCCGTAATTTCCGTTCCGCTTTGCTTCAACCACTCAATAAGAATTGTTGCAGAAACCCCTATGCCTGGTTTGATGATCACCAGGTCGGCCTTTACTTTATCGCGATAGGGGTGATGGTCAATGACAATATGGCATTTCTGGTTGGGCGGCAGCGAATTATTGCCGGCCCCGGGCTGTGTATCAACCAGTGCAATGCGGTCGTATTTCGCGAAGTTGATTTTGCCGATCTGTTTCATGTGAATTTTTAGTTTGTGCACCATCGCCCGGTTTTCCGCCCTCCCAATGCTTCCGCCGTAAGCGATGCTGGTGCTAATACCCATCCTGCTCCGCACAAGGTAGCTTAATGCCGCAGCCGTGGCAATAGCATCAGGATCGGGATTATTGTGCACAATGATCAAAAGATGTTTCGCTTTCTCCAGCACGCTGTCCAGTTGTTCCAATTGCTGCTGAATTTCTGAATTTTCATTTTTTGAAACATCATTCATTCCAATTCACCTTTCTGCCTCTGTAATCACATTTATCATGCACTTTCTCAAGCGAATAGCTGATTTTCCAACTCACTTCATAATAAAGGGCTGAACAATCTGCAAACATTCTCACCAAATCGGGTGTATGCGGAACGTTTGGCAAACTTCCAATAATCAATTTTTTGGCTGCTCTGCAAATCCTTCAAAAATACCCGCTCCGCACGGGCGGCGAAACCGTCGCTGTAAACCTGGACATTGACTTCAAAATCGTAATCAAAACTCCGGATGTCGGTATTGGCGGATCCAATCACCGAGAAAAAACCATCCACAACCAGCATTTTGGCATGGAGATAGCCAGGCAGGTATTCATAAATTTCCACATTATCCTTAAGAAGCTCGTCATAATAGGAACGCCCGGCCCACGAAACGAAAGTGTGATCGGATTGTTTCGGCACCAGGATTTTAACATCCACTTCGCGAAGCGCTGCCAACTGAAGCGCGAGACTCAATGCCTGGTCCGGAATGAAATAAGGGGTTGTCAGGTAGACCGATTTTTTGGCCTGCGAAATAGCATTCAGCATGACCTTGTGAATCGCTTTTTCGCGAACGTCGGGGCCGCTGGCTACTACCTGCGCGACTTCTTCCCCGGCATGATCTACTGCCAGAAAATACTCCTGCATCAGCAGCTCTTCGCCGGTGGAAAAATACCAATCCTCGCAAAAAATCCACTGGAGCTGGGTCACCGCCGGACCGCGCATTGCAAGGTGCGTTTCTCTCCAAATCCGGCCTCTCTCATCGCCATAAAGAAATTCCCTGCCAATGTTAAGGCTGCCGGTGAATCCGATCTTGTCGTCAACTACCAGAATTTTGCGGTGGTTTCTCAGATTTATATTCCACGGTTTGAAAAAGGTGCGAAGCGGCAGAAAATCAACCGGTTTGACTCCCGCGTCCCGCAGCGGCTGCAAAAACCGGTCGTCCCATCCCAATTTCCACGAACCAATCGCGTCGTAGAGAAAATTGATCTTTACGCCTTCCTTTGCCTTTTTCACCAGCAAATCCCGAAATCGTTCGCCAACCTCATCCGGGCGGAACAGGTAATACTCCAAATTGACGTGGTGACGGGCGCTCTGGATGGCAGCCTCAATTTCGCCATAGGCGGTTTTCACGTCGGTGAGCAATTGTATGCTATTGGAACCGACAACATCGAACAGGCTGAATTTCCTGGAGAGTCTGATGATCTGCTGCATCTCTTCCGGCAATCGATGATGAGAATTCTTGGTTGTCTTCGGTGCCCACTCCTCCTCGATCTGCTCCAGCCTGCCGCTAAGACGCTCGTTCGAGAACATCTTAACCCGCCCTTTATTGACAATCCTTTCCGTTCCAAATACGAGATACATTATCGCACCGCCAAACGGAATGAAAATGATAGCCAGTATCCATGCCAGCGCGGTTACCGGCTTATTCTTACGGGTAATTACCATCGGAATAAGCGCAAACGACAAAGCATATATGATGAGCAGAACGTAAAGTGGAATAAAAACCAGTTTTCACCTCGTTTTGTTTTTCACCTGAATTACAGCAACCAAGGGCCGGTGATCCGATGCCATTTTGACCAAAGGAAACCTTGAAACATAGGAATCGACAGGTTGCAGATTATCGCTTACATAAATATGATCCAGGCGCATCTTCAGCGGCCCCCAACGAAATGTGGCGCCATGCCTGGCCTTCTTGTATTGAAAGGCATCCACAAAATGATTTCGCAACTGGCCATGCACAACCGAAAACACCCGGTCGTTAAAATCGCCCAGCACCACTTTGGGATCGGTTGCCGCCTGGTCCAGCAAAATTGATTCGCTCAGCATCAAACGTCGCTGGTATTTTCTTTCCCTTACCCCGAGTCCCAGGTGCACATTGTAAATATGTAGTTTACCGCCATCAATTTCCAGGTCCACCCTGGAAATCCCCCGCGGCTCGATATCGGAGCCGTAGGACAGATTGTATTTTTGCCTGTTCAAAATAGGAAATCGACTGAAAGTGCTGATGCCGTATTCGCCTCTCTCTGTAATGCGGTTAACGCAAAAAAAGTAATCCATGCGAAGCTCATCGGCGACGATCCGGGATTGATCGTCCCGATTGCTCTTTCTTAAATTCTTGTCGACCTCCTGCAAAGCAATAATATCCGGGTTTTCCTTTCGCAGGACTTCTATGATCCTGTCCAGCCGGTAAACCTTATCCCGACCGATGCCGGAATGAATATTATATGTCAATATTTTGAATTCCTGCATGATGTGGAAATCTCCTCTCTCCCAATCCCCATTCTCTTCCGAACTTTGAATCTGAGCACCTAAAAATCCGCGCCCGGATTTGCCGCGTGTAATGAGCAAGTGCCCCGTATGGTCCTGCTTCGTTAGGCAGCAGCCAGCTTTTCACCAAATACTACCTAATTATTAATCCAAAACGACGTTTTAGTTTCAAATCAGGATTGTCCCCGAAACAGAATTATCCATACCGGGTTCCTCAGAAGAAAGACGGTTTAGGTAAAAAGATAAAATTGAGTCGAAATCGGGGAGATTTTTAATCCGGTGCCTGAACAAAATATTAGCCGGTTGGGTTTGACGCCAAGCAATATGCCTTTTAGACGGATGCAATTTGAATTGAAGGAATAGAAATGCAAGTTGCATTGGATCACGAAACAGCATTTTTATGCAAAGTTACAACGCCAGCGCATTTTTCACCAAAAATCAGCGCTTTGCTAAATGCCCGTAATATATTTCGGTATCATATAACATTTGAACTTTGCCCGCTTCCTGATTCGTATCAAAAATCTGTTTTAGCTGCGACATCATAGGGGCGTAATTGGGATGACCGGCCATCGGTGCATAAGATGAGGAAAGCAGCCGTCCCTCCAGGCCGGCGTAATTGAGCACCTGTGAATTGATAAACAGCTTTTGCCGGTAGCCTCTCTCACCAAAGAACCTGGACAAAACCTGTTTGTCTATCTTGCGATGGTCAACCTGATGGTAATCCAGGGCATAACTGTCGAGGAGGCTTTCATATTCCCGCAGGAATTCGGTCTCATCGGTTTTCCTTGTATTCCAGATCAGAACCACCCATCCGCCGGGCTTGAGAATCCGTTTAAATTCCAGGCCGGCTTTTTCCCGGTCGAACCAGTGAAAGGATTGACCGGCAACAATAAAGTCCATGCTTTTCGATGCCAGTGGAGTTTTCTCCGCTTCTCCGTGAAGAACGTGAAATCGGGCGTAATGCTCCAGAAGTCGTTCGGCTGCATAACGCATCTCACCGTTGGGCTCGATGCCATATACAGGATTGCCATTGTCCAGGAATAACCTGGTCAGCAAGCCGGTACCGCAGCCGATATCAGCTATGGTCGAAAAATCCTTGAGATTCATCTCGGATTTCATGAAATCTATAATTTCTTCCGGGTAGGATGGGCGATATTTTGCATAAAATTCTACCCGGTTCGAAAATCTTTCTTTCGGATCAGAGCTCATTTGGCGCCTCACAATAAATCATTTTCTTCCGGAACTGCAAATACGATTCATGACTCAAAACTACCGCACCGGCACTCGCCAGTCCGCTAAATATTTTCAATAATACTCACCCAAATCGATGAAGTTCAATGTAACACACAGTTTAAAAGCTTTTGAATCCAATAGCATTTCGC
>CAZUZS010000014.1:4624-62029 GCA_964624795.1 uncultured Calditrichaceae bacterium | reverse complement strand
GCTTAAAATCCGGCATGGTTCATTTTATCAGATTCTAAAATGGGCGGGGAAAAACCGTTCTTTGGTCTTCCGTCTTCGGTATGTGCGAGCCAGCTCCAAAAAGATCTCCACGTCCCGGTCGTAATCCGATTCTGTGCCATCAAAATAGAAATTGCGGATGGGAATGTTTTCATGTTCACCGCTGACCCTGGGATACACCGCCTCTGACACAATTCCATTCATGCAGGTAAAAGGACTGATGTCGGCAATTCCATCCACCCCCTTCTCGTACATGTGAATGGCACCACCCACGTTGAGCACCATTTCGCCCAATGCCCCCCAGTAGGGCAGGTAGGGTTCTGCCGGCGTTACCAGGTCTTTGATATTCTGGGGATCTTCATACCCCGCAAACCGGTCCCGAAGTGGCGCCACCAGGCGGTGCTCATCTTTTGCCTGCAGTTTGCTGCGAACTATCGCTCCCAGCATGGATTTTGAGAACGTGTCTCCTCGCCAGCGCAGCTCGTTTTTCTGCATGAAGCTGGTGTAGAAGATCCATTCCGAAATGGACGCCAGCCAGACCTCTCCGCCAAATTTTTCGATCCGGCGCACCAACTCGGCATTGGAAAAATCGTCCAGTCGACAATATATTTCACCTACCACCCCTATCAGCGGTTTATCTGTCTTGTAGTCAGCCGGAACAGCCGCGAACATATCCCCAATTTTTCCCACCAGCTCCACCAGTTGCCGGAATTTTTCCTTCATCGGCAATCCCTGCTGCTCCAGCACCTGGCACAACATACCCAGGCAACGATCGTGAACTTCCTCCGTCTCGCCTTTATTGATTTCGTAGGGCCGGGTTTGCAGAAGCAGTTTGCGAAGCGCATCTGCGCACACAATCGCCCACCACGCCACCCGCACCAGCTCGCCGGCATGGTCCCCGATCCCGTCATACCCGTTGGCGCTGGTCGGGGCGACCACCCTCACTTCCTCTAACCCTTTTTCCTCAAGTATTTTTTCAAGCAACTGTTTGTATTGTCCAAAACGGCATGGCCCTCCGGCGGTAGGCATCATGAAGGCTGTCCGGGCGGGATCAAAATCCTTTTCCTCAATTACCTTCAGAAAGCCACCCAGCGTCACGATCTCAGGGTAGCATTCTTCCCCAATTGTGTATTGCCGGGCCAATTCCAGCGAGCGGGCGTCGCCGTCCGGAGACATTTGCCCGTTTACCCCAACCGAACGGTAGGCCGCAGCCATGGCGGCAGCGCCCTGCACGCTCATTCGCGGAACATAAAGTGTCCTACCGTGCAGTGCACCTTTCCGCTTTTCTTTCTGATTGCTTGACCGGAACCTCATGCGCCGGGCATCTCCATTACTTCTGATCGTTTTTTCAGTTTCTTCGGCTGCGTCCACCAGCGAAGCGCTCCCTTGCTGTCCAAATAGGCCTCGCAGCGGGTAATATAGCCGGCATCGTTGCTGTGTCCATCAAACTGAAGCGTAAGAAACGGCTTGCCGGAGGCTTTGGTGATAAAATGTTTGATGTACGAATCCGGGCCGCATTTAAAATTTGTAAAATAGATAATGTGCAGATTCGGGTATCTTCCCACCAACCGGGCAGCGGCAATAATTTTTCTCCCGTAGTTCCAATACATATTGGGATTCACATCGGAGATGTCTTCAGCATCCAGCGGTAAGAAATCCATGGGAATGACATTTACGCCGTAGTAGTCCCGGATCTTATTCCCGATATCCAGTGTGAGGCCACGGTCGTTTATATTGTACGTTCTGCCTACCAAGACGATGCCGATTTCGCCGCTCTGCTGCAACATTTCCAGCGCATTCTGACCGGCGGCCAGAAGTGATTTTTCGAATGCCTGCTGCTTCGCGAATCCCGCCTTCAGCGCAGAAGCGATTGATTTTTTTCTTTCACCCAATGGAGACATGGCTTTATAAAGCGCTTTCACAATCGATTTTTGCCCGTTTCTAAACCGCAGAGTGGGAACGATGAACCGGTCGGTTTCACTCCTGAAGGGCGCAGCATTCTGTACCACGAACGGAATGGTTTGTCCCCACGGGCAATAAAAGCTGTTTACCTTTTCATTGGGAGTAACCGCATTAATCATGTTGGGGATGAACAACCAATCGGCACCTGCATCCAGCAGGCTTTGAACATGGCCGTGATATGCCTGAACCGGCAGGCACGGCTCGGCAACTGAAGTCTCAATGCCAATACGGACGATCTTCCCGTTCGTTTCGTCGGAGAGCAGCACCCGGTAACCCAACTCACGGAAGAATGTGTTCCACAGCGGAAACTGTTCGTAAATATACATCGATCGCGGAAGTCCGATGGTGGCCTTGCCCGTGGCATCAGGATCGTAATCTCCGAACAGCAGGTGGCGACGTAAAAGCAGCAGGTCGTCGATGACCGGCTTTTTGCCCACCGTCTGACGGCGGCGGAACCGATCCGAACACTGATCGCCCCAGTAGGTTCGTTCTTCTTCAACGGTGAATTCCTGGATATGGCAGAAATTTGAGCACGCTTTGCAAGTGAATTCCCGCAACGAATATTCAACCCTCTCCAGGCTGAAGCCGCGAAACTTTGATTTGGCACCAGTGCTTCCGGATTTTTCGCGGGCGAGCAGCGCTGCACCTACCGCACCGACTACGCCATTGTACGGCGGCACAATAACCTCCTTATCCAGCACTTTTGCAAAGGCGCTGGCAATGGCATTATTGTAGGCAGTGCCGCCCTGGAAAAAGATTACATCGCCGATTTTCCGGCCCTGTACTACGCGGTTGAGGTAGTTGTAGACAATAGAGTAGGCCAGCCCAGCGGTCAGGTCTGCGTGGGTCGCACCGCGCTGCTGGTAGGCCGCAACATCCTGCTGCATGAAAACGGTGCACCGTTCGCCAAGTTTTATAGGTGCAGTTGAAGACAGGGCCAGCTCGGCGAATTCATCCTTAATGGATATGCCCAGCTCCTCCGCCCTCTCTTCCAGAAACGATCCGGTGCCGGCCGCACACGCCTCATTCATGGCAAAATCAACGACTACGCCCTTCTCCAGGCTGATGAATTTTGAGTCCTGCCCGCCAATTTCAAAAATTGTATCGGGGATGGTGTTCAGCATGGTGCGGGCAAGGAATTCGGCTCCCGTTTTATGGGCAGTAATCTCATCATTAATCGTATCCGCGCCAACCAGCTCGCCGATGAGCTCTCGGCCTGAGCCGGTGGTGCCGACACCACTGATTCGAATATTTTTACACATTTCATTTTCGATTTCCGCCAGACAGCGGTTAGCCACCTCGATTGGACGGCCCTCGGTGCGAGTGTAAATTTCCTTGAGCATATTCCCATCCGAATCGATCAGAACCACGTTAGTGCTCACCGACCCAATATCGATTCCCATGAAAGCATCCACAACCTCACCGGGTTTCAGAAACCTCGGACGCACCCGGTCCCTCAGCAGCAGCACTTTATCCATGGAAAGCGGCTTGCTTCTGGGAAAATCGCTTGCCGCCGATTCGCGGTAATTTCGCAGCGCGGTTAAATCGGGAATACCGCTCGATCGCGAGGTCTCGCGCTCCGACAAAGCCGTTCCAATGGCTGCAATCCAGGCATAAAGGGGCGGGACAATTAACTCGCCCTGTTCCAGCTTAAACACCCGTCGCATGGCCTCCGCCACCCCGGAGTTGACTGCCACACCGCCAATAAAAATTGCCGGTTTTTTGACCACTCTTCCCTTAATGATGCCGCTCTTGAAATTTCGCGCCACGGCCTCACACAAACCTTTCAGAACTTCCGGCGGAGAGTATCCTTTTTGCTGGGCGTGAATCATGTCGGATTTGGCGAAAACTGAGCATCTCCCTGCGATTTTGGCACTTCGTTTGGTGTCAGTGACAATGTACCCGACCGAATTGATATCATACATCAAACGGGTCGCCTGCTGGTCCAGAAATGAACCGGTACCTGCTGCACAATCCCCGCTCTTCTCATAATCCACGATACCTGTTTCACCGCTGGCGGCATCCCGCTCCAGCGATAGAAATTTCGCATTCTGGCCGCCCATTTCGAAAACCGTGGAAATTTCCGGGTAGAGGTAGCCGACTCCCCTCGCAATAGCGCGAAAGTCATTTTCGTAATTGATGTCCAGCAGATCGCCAATCAAACGGCCACCGCTGCCGCAAACACGCACACCGCCAATCGATTCTTCAGGGATTATTTCCAGGATCTGTTTCAGGATTTCTTCAGTCCCGTTCACCGGGCTGCCTTTGATTCGGTGGTACTGGGTCACCAGGATTTCGGGTAATCTCTCAGGCTGCAGCTCAGTTGAAGGCGAGTAGAAAATTTCGCTGTGTGATGAAACAGTGTTCAGTAAGTCATACGAATCGGGGTCGGCAAGCAGCGCAATCTTTACGCTCACCGTTCCCACATCTATTCCTAAAAAAATGCTCATATACTTTTCCTGTTAAACTTGAATTTACGATGCATCGACAAGGCGGGTGAAATAAACTCCATATCGATTTCTCGATAATATTATCGTTCCATATGAGGTTGTTGACTATTGAATACTCCAATATTTGTTTCATTTAGCCGGCAATTCATATTGCGGGACTTAAGCGTTATATGCTGCGAATGCCGACAGAAGTTTTAGTTTCAATGAACGGCACAAAATTTCAGGGAATATACAATTCGCGGTTTGACAATTCAACCCTTATATGCGGTTCAAATTCTGAATTTATAATTTTTACCGGGATTGAATGGGAAAAATGGATTGGAATTTAAACAGATTATTCCTTCCCAGATGAAAAACCTTTGACCAAAAAAGGAAAATTATGGAGGGAATTAGGGTGTGGACACATTGCTCCCGGAATGCGCTTCGCCTTCTTCCCTAAGCTGCTTTCATCCTTAAGATTGCAATTACAGCTATGCAAGGAGGCTTTTGATAATTGGGTATTCCTGCCCTGCGATTCCGCCTAATTCAAATAAGGATAACTATTCATACCGCAGCGCCTCGATGGGATCGAGGCGGGAGGCAATCACCGCCGGCCACAAACCGAAAGTCAAACCCACTGCGGTGCAAAACGCAAGCCCGCCAATGGCCCACCCGACCGGTATGTGCACCGCAAAACCGGTGTAGATGGTAACTATATTGCCCAGACCAAATCCCGCCAAAACACCGATGGCGCCACCAATATTGCACAGAAGGATAGCCTCCAGCAGAAATTGGCTGAGTATATTTTTTCGCTTCGCACCCAGCGATTTCCGGACGCCAATTTCCCGAGTTCGCTCGGTAACCGATACAAGCATGATATTCATAATGCCGATACCAGCCACCACCAGCGCGATAATGCCAATAACAAATGCGCCGGTCTTCACGCCGGAAGTCGCGGCATTGAACATTTTGATCTGGCTGTCATTAGTAAATATCTCAAAATCGTCTTCTTCCAACGGCTTAACGTGTCTTGCAATTCGCAGCACTCCCCGCACCTGCTGGATTGCTTCCTGTACCAGCGCGGGCGAATTCGCGCGGACAGTAATGTTCACAGAGCGCCGATTCCCCCTGCCATCATAAAGGCCGTAAATTTGTTTGAAACGAGTGATGGGCATGAGAACATAGTTATCGAAATTTCCGCCCATCGCCGATTTCTTTTCTTCAAATACACCAACCACCCTGAATTTCCGGCCATCAATTTTAACTGTCTTTTGCAGCGGATCGATAAATGGGAACAGCTTCTGGGCGATAGCGAAACCGATTACCACCACATTTCTTCCGATCCTGATGTCTTCATTTGTCAAATCGCGGCCGTACTGCACATAGTGGGTATTGTTATCCGGATATTCCGGGGTGCCACCGCAGATTGTCATGTTCGGATTGGTCTGGATATTTTTGTATTTCACAACATGCCCGAAATCCCATAACTCAGCCCCCACCAGGTTAACCAATTTTACTTTTTCCCGGATGATATTGGCATTTTCAACAGTCAGCGGCTTCCGCTGCCGAATCTTTCTCCAGTCCACATTATTATTGAACCCGGCCCTGACCGGCCATTTCTGAACTTGAAATGTGGTTGTGCCAAGAACGCTCAATTCCTTTTCAATTGTACTTTGGATAACTGAAATCCCGGTCATGACAGCGATAATAGAGGCAACACCGGCGATAATACCAATCAGTGTGAGGAACGATCGCAATTTATGACTCAATATGGCCGTTTGGGCCATTTTAAATGCCTCAATCAAATTCATAATGCTACCCTGAGTGTTAAGGTGAACAAATCGTTTTATTCATAACGCAAGGCTTCAATGGGGTGGAGCCTTGCCGCCCGGTAAGCGGGAATAATTCCTGAAAAAATACCTACCAACACTGAAATGACCAGAGCCACAACGACAATCGGAATGGAAATACTGGCAGGCATCAGCAGCTTGTTGATAACCGCTGTTATGCCGAACGCAAACAAAAGGCCGACAATGCCGCCGAAAAGACAAATAGTGGACGATTCTAACAGGAATTGAACCAGGATGGTTCGTTTTTTCGCCCCAATTGCTTTCCGGATACCAATTTCCCGGGTTCTTTCGGTTACCGAAACAAACATGATGTTCATGACGCCGATTCCGCCAACGAGCAGAGAAACACCGGTAATAAGCAGTCCGATGAGAACCACCACCCCCATGACATTATTGTAAGCACTCATCAGGGTGTCCATTTTGTTAATAGAGAAATCATCCTTGTCGGTTGGTTTAAGTTTCCGGATCTTTCTCATTTCCCCGATAACTTCATATTCGAAATCGGCCATTGCGGCTTGTCCCGGCGCCTTCACGGCGACGTTGAATTCGCGGTTTCTACCGCCATACGATTTCATGAACGAGGTGATCGGGATGAAAATCTGGCTGTCAAAATTCGGACCGCCAAAAAAGGATGCGCTCCCCTGCTTTTCCATCACTCCCACCACCAGGTAACTATAACGGCCTATCTTGATTTTCTTATTAAGCGGATCCACGGAATTAAAAAGACGGTCCTTGATATCAGCACCGATGATACACACATTTTTCTTGTACTGCACATCATAGGATGTCAGGAAACGCCCGAATTCCGGCAGCGAAGCAGATACCAGGATGTGCTTTTCGGTGGTGCCAATAATTGGCACATTTTCCAGCACCTTCGACCGATATTTTATATTCCGTTCGGTGTTGGTGGTAGGATTTACCGCCACAGCATCTTCCAGGCGGCGCTCAAGTTTTTTGCTGTCCTTGAATGTCAGGTTTTCGCGGTTGCGAAGCTCAAACCAGTTCCCGGTGAAAACCCACGGCATGCGGGAAACGTACAGAACATCGGAGCCAAGCGCTGAAATGCTCTCTTTAAATCTATTTCCCAACCCGTTTGCAGCAGTCATAGTCGTAATGACGGCTACAATTCCGATAATGATTCCCAGCGTGGTTAAAATACCACGGGACTTGTTGGCCCGAATGGCGTTCAGGGCAATTTTTAGAGATTCTATATTTTCATGCAACTTTCTCATTGCAAATACCTGTTTTGAATTTGAACTGATCCGCTAAACTATGGTTGATGCCTCGACTTTGCCGTCCTTAGTTCGGGGTGGAACCGGTCCGAAAAAAGCAGCTAATTTACCATCGCTTCCGGTTCCCATTCGATGCGTCGTGTCCGGGTATCGCTTTCGACCAGGCCGTCTTTCAATTTTACGACACGATGCGCGTGTTCCGCGATGTCGGATTCATGTGTAACCAGGATGATGGTATTCCCGGCCTCATGCAATTGATCGAAAATGGCCATGATCTCTTCCCCGGTGGCGCTGTCCAGGTTACCGGTCGGCTCGTCGGCCAGAATAATGGACGGATTGTTGACCAGCGCCCGGGCTATTGCAACCCGTTGCCGCTGTCCGCCGGAAAGCTCGCTTGGCTTGTGATTCATTCGATCACCCAGGCCTACTCTACGAATGGCCTCCTCTGCCATCTGTTTTCTTTTTGAAACAGGGATGCCGCCGTAAACCATCGGCAGCTCAACATTGCGAAAAACATCGGCCCGGGGCAGCAGGTTGAAGGTCTGGAAGACAAAACCGATCTTTTGATTGCGGATTTCCGCCAGGCTGTCATCATTCAAATTGCTCACATTTTTGCCTTCAAGAAGGTAGGTGCCGGATGTAGGAATGTCCAGGCAGCCCAACAAATTCATAATCGTAGATTTTCCCGAACCGGAAGGTCCCATAATCGCGATATACTCATTTTTCTCTATCTCCAGCGAAACGCCTCGCAACGCTTGAACTTCGGAATTCCCTAATTGGTAAGTTTTCACCATATCCTTTATTTCGATTGCCATGACATCTCCTTTTGACTGATCTTCAAGCTCTCTTCTCATTTCCACACTAATTTCCCGCCAGCGCAGTCGCAACCACCACCGGTGAGCCATTTCTCAGGGACTGGCTGATTGCACGATAATTGCCGACCACAATTTCGTCGCCTTCTGAAATCCCATCGGTGATCTCGATGTGCGTTTCACTCTGGATGCCGGTTTTTACTTGTACAGCGCTTGCGATTCCATCTTTCACCACAAAAACCACCTGCACGAATCCATCCTTGTCGGGCACAAAATTCTGTCCGGCAGAATCATCGGCAATGGCTACGTCCCCTTTTGGCACCGGCATAACCTTTTTGAGCTGTTGCGGTGTGCGAACGGCCACACTCTGGATTGGAACTCCCAGCGTATTTTCCCGGGTTTCGGTAATGATGTCGCTGCTGGCTGTCATCCCGGGCCGCAACTCTTTGCCGGGATCATTTACCGCGATCTTTACCTCAAACTCTGTTTTCTGATCTGCCGAGCCGCTTCCGGAGATTTTGGCAGTATTGGCAATATCGGTAACGGTACCTTTCAGGACCACATTGGGCAGCGCATCCACTTCTATGCGGGCGCTGTCTCCCACGGCAACCGAGACGATATCGTTCTCATCAACATCCACCAGGGCTTCCATTCCCGCCAGGTTCGAAACCACCATAATCACATCTTCCTGGAATTGGGAACCCAGGGCAATCTCGCCAACTTCCTTATTCAACTGGCTGATGGTGCCGGACATGGGAGCGAAGATAGTCGTCTTCGAAAGGTCGTCGCGTGCCTGTTTAAGACTTGCCGCCGCCTGGTCCACCTGTTCCAGCACGGACTGGTAGCGGGCCTTCTCCACCTGGTACGCGGCATTTGCCTGGTCCAGGCTTGCCTGCGATTCCAGCTTCCGGTCAAATAGCTCCTTTATTCGGTCGTAATCCTTTCCGGCTTTTAGCATATTCTCCTTCGCCAGACGGGAATTTGCTTCCACCGAACGCAGGTTCGCCTCTGCGCTTTCCACTGTCGCACGAATGCGTTCCTGGTCCAACTTCACCAGTAATTCCCCTTTCTCCACCCAGTCTCCTTCCTTTACTTTCAGCTCAATAATCTTGGCACCCACATCGGCACTGATCTTCACCTGCGTTTTGGGCTGAATATGGCCGGTTGCGGTCACCGTTTGCACAATCTTGTGGCGTTCTACCTTGGAAATCTGAACTTCGATTTTACCATCCTCTTTATTTCTCATGTTGAAGATGAGAATTGCTGCGGCAACCAGAACCACTGACGACGAAATTATAATTACCTTTTTTCTGGACATGGCTTTCATGACCCCCTTTTTATTAAATCCGGTTTAGGACAGTGAGATATTTTTAAAGATAAGCTTACCAAATGCTGGGTTTAAAAGAATTTCGTGTTTGCTGTTCTCACAAAAATCGAGACCTCCGGTCGCCCCAGGTTTCTTTTTCGTTGTTAGTGTCAATTGAATTCTTTCCAAATCAATTACCTGTATGGTTCTTCCTTTCCAGCTCATTACGGTATGCGTTGCTTAGTTCAAACAGCGCCTTCAAGATGCAATACTTTACGGCGCCGAAAAGCAATTGTTACACCCGCTGAACGAAAAAGTTTTCGCTACCTTTGCGCGTATCCGTCTAATGAAATTGCAGTCCGATTCACATTTTGATTGGAATCCGGTGGTTAATCCCTGAAATTATTGCGTATTTTTATTCCGGATAACTAATAGAGGAGGAACAACAGATGAAGGCAGTACAAGTTTTGATTTTCGCAATAATTCTCTTTGCTGGCATTTTGGCCGCCCAAACGGCACTTGATTTCAACGATTATTTTGTGAACAAAACCATGCGGATTGACTATTATCATGTTGGCGATGAGAAATATGAAGCTATCACGCTCGACAAAATTTATCAACAGGGCGAATGGGCGGGAAGCGAGAAGAACTTGATCGATCGGTTCAATAATGGCCGCTATTATGTAAAAATCTATGATATGACGTCCGATAAACTTATCTATTCGAAAGGATTTGACAGCTATTTCGGCGAATATCAAACCTCAACGCCGGCGTCAAAGGGGATTCAGCGGACTTACCAGGAATCGGCGCTCATTCCTTACCCGAAGAACAAGATATTGTTTACAGTTGAGTCACGGGATCACGATAACCTGCTTCACCCATTATTCAAGCAGGAAATCGATCCCAACAGCGTTGATATAATAAAGGAACCGCTGGGTGAAGGGGTGAAAGTATTCGATATCGTGAAAAACGGGGACCCGCATGTCAAGGTCGATCTTGCCATGTTAGCAGAGGGTTACACGGCCAGCGAGGAAGGAAAATTCAAAAAAGATCTGCAGGAGTTTTCCGAGATTTTATTTTCTCTGGAGCCCTACAAATCCAATAAGGATAAGTTTAACATTCACGGCGTGTTCAAAGCATCCGAGGATAGCGGCACCGATGAACCCACTCACGGGGTTTTCCGCAACACGGTTTTGAACACCACATTCAATTCCCTGGGATCGCCGCGTTATCTGCTTACGGAAGATAACAAGGATATGCGGGACATTGCCGCTCATGCGCCATATGATGCAATCGTCATAATGGTAAATAACTCCCGCTATGGCGGCGGTGGCATTTACAATCTGTTCTGCACATTCACCACCGACAACCAGTGGCATGCCTACCTGTTCCTGCATGAATTCGGACATTCCTTTTCCGGCCTGGCGGATGAATACTACACTTCTTCCACTGCCTATAATGATTTCTACCCGCAGGGAGTTGAGCCGACCGAACCGAATATTACTGCCTTGCTCAACGCCCCGGAAATCAAATGGGAAAAACTGATCACCCCCGGAATTGCAATTCCCACCCCCTGGAACAAGGCGCAATATGACAGCATGGACATTGGATATCAAAAAGTTCGCCAGCAACTAAACGAGCAGATTGCCAGACTGAAGCGGGAAGGCGGCAACAAGAGCGAAATCACCAAACTTGAGGATAAAGCCGAAACCCTGTCCCGGGAAAATGCAAAAGAAATGGATAAAATTTTACATGGTGATAAATATTTCGGGAAAGTGGGTGCGTTTGAGGGAGCGGGCTATTCGTCAAAAGGGCTCTACCGCTCTATGCTGGACTGCATCATGTTTTCCAAGGGGAAGAAGCCGTATTGTGCAGTATGTGAAAATGCAGTGGAAAAGATGATTCGGCATAATGCCGAGTAAGTATGCAAGTTGCCAATTGTTACTTCGCCCGGCGTTATCATAAAAAAATCGCCTCCTATGCCCACCGCAGGCACAAGAGGCGATATATTGGAGGAGGCCTATGTGGGAGCAAAAATTTCTTTTCAACTCCCACTTATGATTATCGGCGGCCCAAATTGGAACTTAAATAAATATTAAATATTTTTTTATTTTTTTAAATTCCGGGCAAGATGGCAGCGAGAGAATATTCTGTGGAAACGAACTAAATTAAAAAGGGGGCGCTGGCCCCCTTTTTTGCTTCTATTTTTGATGCAGTGCGTATCAGACGACGCCCTGGTCCAGCATGGAATCGGCAACTTTGATGAAACCGCCAATATTGGCGCCTTTCACGTAATTCACGAAATCGCCGGCTTTTCCATACTTCAGGCAGGTGCTGTGGATGCTCTTCATAATACCATGCAGCCTCTGATCCACTTCTTCGCGGGTCCAGCTTAATCGCAGGCTGTTCTGGCTCATTTCCAGCCCGGAGACTGCCACGCCACCGGCGTTGGCTGCTTTGCCCGGTCCGAACAGGATTTTTGAATTCAGGTAAACATCAATGGCGCCCGGCTCGGAAGGCATGTTAGCACCTTCGGCAACGCAGACGCACCCGTTCTTCACCAACATTTCAGCATCTTCTTTGCTGACCTCATTTTGCGTGGCGCAAGGCAGAGCCACATCACATTTGGCCTTCCACGGACGTTCGCCTTCCCAGTATTCTACGCCGTACTTGTCGGCATATTCTCTGATCCGGCCGCGTTTGACATTTTTCAGTTCCAGCACGAAATCCAGTTTTTTCGCATCAATTCCTGCCGGATCGTAAATGGTACCGCTGGAATCGGACAGAGTGACCACCTTTCCGCCCAACTGGTTTACTTTTTCTGTTGCATATTGTGCCACATTGCCGGATCCGGAGACAGCTACCGTTTTTCCCTTGAACGATTCACCGCGGGTTTTCAACATCTCTTCTGCAAAATAAACTGCGCCGTAACCGGTTGCTTCCGGGCGAATGAGGCTGCCGCCCCAGTTGATTCCTTTGCCTGTCAAGACGCCGGTAAATTCATTGCGCAGACGTTTGTACTGCCCGTATAAGAAGCCAATTTCGCGTCCGCCAACGCCGATATCACCAGCCGGAACATCCGTATTGGCGCCGATGTGGCGGGAAAGCTCAGTCATAAAAGACTGGCAAAAGCTCATGACTTCATTATCGGATTTCCCTTTGGGATCAAAATCGGAGCCACCTTTACCGCCGCCCATGGGAAGCGTTGTCAGACTGTTTTTGAAGACTTGCTCAAAACCCAAAAATTTCAAGATGCCGAGATTGACGGACGGGTGAAAGCGCAATCCGCCCTTATAGGGACCAATTGCCGAATTGAATTCCACGCGAAAACCGCGGTTTATCTGAATTTCGCCCCGGTCGTCCCGCCAGGGAACGCGAAACATGAGGACTCTTTCCGGTTCCACAATCCGCTCTAAAATCTTGGCATGATTGTAACGGGGATTATCCTGCAGAAAATCCCACAGGGATTCGACTACTTCCTGCACTGCCTGGTGAAACTCTTTTTCGCTCGGATTTTTTGCGATTACATGCTCCATAAATGCATCGACTGAAGAATACCGATTGTCGCGAACCATACAAAACCTCCATACTTTTTTGATTTAAAAATTAGAATATTAAGTTAAATATCATCCGGTAAAACAGTTACTGCTCCATCTTAAGTTAGACTAACTCTATGTAAACTCTCCCCGATGATGCAAATTTGCTCATATCCATTTTGCCCCCCGGACACAAAAATTCCTCATCCCCGCCTTTTTGCCGGCCGGTTTAGTCGATTCTCTCTGGTAAAAGACCTTGAATGTGATGACAATTTCCGGGATAAATGCGTACAATATTTTGTGGTCGATGTCTATCTCTGAGCTGGTTGCGTTCAATATATCAAACATGCTTATTTTTATTTCATTTACATCAAAAATGCAGCTTCATATAAATCTTTTCACAAAAGAATTTATATCTTATGCATTTCTTTGTCAAGAGAATAAGAAAAAAGTCCTTCCCGCCACTTTCGGGCTGCCGGTGAAACGGAGACGACCTAATCCCTTAAACAAAAAATTGCGGGCAAACTGACCGATCATTCCCGGCACAAAGCATTTATTTCTTTGCATCCGATTTTGCCATATCATAACTTTGGCTGTGAATGAATAAACCGGATATGGAAACAGGGAAATGACAATCACACACGATTTCGAGCCGCAATTCAGCGGATTTCACGATCTTATGAAATTCAGGGTTCGTGAGATTTTGTTGGTATCCAGCCTCTACGACGCTTTCGTCCTGGAAGAAGACGGCCGGCTGGCCGAACGTATTTTCAGTGAATATATTGATCTCAACCTGCACTATATTCCGCGCATTACAAAAGTTACCTCAGCGGAAGAAGCATTCAACGCACTTAAAAGACAATCGTTCGACCTGGTAATTACAATGGCCCGTATATCGGATATGAATCCGATAGAATTCGGGCGTAAGGTAAAAGAATATGATCCGGACAAAATAGTGGTTCTGCTGACCTACGATATCATGGACCCTATTCTGCTTAAGAACATCCGCCGCGTAAAAAGCATCGACAAAATTTTTTACTGGACCGGTGAATCTAAAATTCTGCTGGCTATCATCAAATTTACGGAGGATATGAAAAACGTCGAAAAGGATGCTCGCGCCGGTGTACAGGTAATCCTGGTGATAGAAGATTCGCCCAAGTATTACTCCATGTTTCTTCCCTCTATTTATGCTGAAATCATGACCCAGACGCGCAAGCTGATCTCCGACGGAGTGAACGATCTGCACCGGATGTTGCGCATGCGGGCGCGTCCCAAAATCCTGATGGCTGAGACGTTTGAAGAGGGCATAAAATATTACGAGAAAAATATGCACAATCTGCTGGGCATCATCTCCGATGTCCGCTTTCCCAGAAATGGTGTTCTGGATAAAGAGGCCGGTTTTATCCTGGCCCGAAAAGTCAAGGCCGAAGTACCGGATCTTCCAATTCTTCTGCAATCCACCAATCCGCAAAGTCAGGCTAAAGCGGAAAAATGCAGTGCCACCTTTCTTAACAAGAATTCTCCGAACCTGATCCTGGAGCTCCGCAATTTCATGCTCTCCCATTTCGGATTCGGCGATTTCGTATTCCGCTACCCGGATGGAACGGAGATTGACCGGGTGAAAAATTTGAGCGAATTCGCCGAGAGGATACAGTCCATACCTGCTGCCAGCCTGAATTTTCATGCCAGCCGGAATCACATTTCAATTTGGTTGCGGGCACGTACCGAGTTTGAACTGGCGGATGAGTTGCGTCCGAAACAGGTTTCCGATTTCGGAAATGTGGAAGAACTCCGGAATTACATCTTTAAGGCGGCACAAAATCTACTAATCCGGCTGCAGATGGGCGTAATAAAGGATTTCGGTTCCCTTCAGATTTACAAGGATAATTCGTTTATCCGGTTGGGCAGCGGCTCGCTTGGCGGGAAAGGGAGAGGCATCGCATTTATCAATTCCATGCTTGCCAATACAAAGATCTTCGAAAAATATCAAAATATCGAAATAAAAACGCCGCAGACCTTTGTTCTTGGCACGGAAGTTTTCGAAGAATTCCTCGAGATTAACCATCTCCAGGAATTCGCGGTTACGGCGGATGACGACGATGCAATCGCAAAGCGATTTTTGCAGGGCAGCTTCCCGGCACGCATCCGGGATAATCTTTCGTCAATGATTGGCAAAATCGAATATCCGCTGGCGGTCAGGTCGTCCAGCCTACTGGAAGATTCGCAGCTTCTGCCATTCGCAGGCATGTACCGGACCTACATGATCCCAAACAACCATCCCGACAGCCAGGTTCGTTTGCAGCAGGCATTGGATGCCATCCGATTGGTATATGCTTCGGCATTTTACCGGGATCCAAAGGAATATGTAAGAAACACCGATTACCGCATCGAAGAGGAAAAGATGGCGGTAATCATCCAGCAGATGGCCGGCATACAATTTGGAGATACATTTTACCCGGTAATCTCGGGAGTTGCGCAATCTTACAATTTCTATCCGTTTTCGCATTTGCGTCCCGAAGATGGGATTGCACACTTGGGACTGGGTTTGGGCAAGATCATTGTGGATGGTGAGCATATCTACCGCTTTTCTCCAGCCTTTCCTCACACCAACCCGCCATTCGGCTCGCCCCTGGAATTTGTTAACAATTCGCAGAACAGCTACTACGCCCTCTCTCTCGCGCGGCCGCAGATTCAAATTCAAAAGGATGAGATGTTCAGCTTAAATAAGCTAAACATCTCCAGAGCAGAAAAAGACGGCACACTGTTTTACGTAGGCAGCAGCTACTCCCCTCAGGATGAGACCATCCAGGACACACTCGCCATTAAAGGGCCGCGGGTCATCACATTTGCCAATATCCTAAAGTATGATATTTTTCCGCTTGCGGACATATTGACAGATCTGCTGAAATTAGGCAAAAACGCTTTCGGCACCCACGTTGAGGTCGAATTCGCAATCAATCTATACAAATCGCAGGATCGGAAGCCGGAATTTTATATTCTGCAGATTCGGCCGATGGTGGCGAACAATGAGAACAGCGAGGTTTCTATTGAGGATGTTGCAGCGAAGGAATTGCTTTGCTGGTCGGATCATGCGGTGGGCAACGGCATTTTCAAAGAATTACATGATTTGATATATATTGATCCTGAAAAATTTGATATAGCGAAGAGCGATCATATCGCCCGTGAAGTAGAAGAGTTGAATCACCTCTGCGAAGAAGAAAGGCGCAATTATATCCTGATGGGTTTCGGAAGGTGGGGTACAGCCGATCCGTGGTTGGGAATCCCGGTAGATTGGCACCAGATTTCCCGCGCCAAGGTGCTGATCGAGTCCAATCTGGGGAGCTTCAAAATTGAGCCGTCGCTCGGCAGCCATTTTTTCCACAACCTTGTTTCGCTGCGCCTGGGCTATTTTCACATTAAGGAAAATGGAGCCAATGAGGGAATTGCATGGAACTGGATTAAATCGCAAAGTACGGTTCGCCTGACAGAGCACTTGGCCCATGTGCGTTTTAATAAACCGTTAATCGTGAAAATCGATGGGCGGACTTCGCGAGGCGTCATTTACAGACCTGATTTTAATCACCGAAACAACAATGAGCATAAAAGCAAATGAGTGAAAAGCCGGTAGGAATTACAAATATCCCAATAATATCTTGCTGTTCTTTCATGGGCTTTCCCGATGGTTATCTCATTCAGCCCCTTAATCAGGACGATAATATTAATATTTTCGAAGGCGGGATTTCAAGCCCGTTCGACTTGAGTCCGAAAGATTCAACTGTCCCCAATAACAGTGGTCAGACGCATTTTTAAATCGAAACCGATATTGATGCTGTGAATAATTGTCTATTCGTGACGGACCTTCATGGGCACACCGATCGCTACCGCAAACTATGGAAGCTGATCGAGGAAGAGCGGCCGGAAGCAGTCTTCTTAGGGGGTGACTTGCTGCCTCACGGCCTTGTTGCGAGGAAATCATTGGATATCTCCCACCAGGATTTTGTGGGCAACTTTCTGGTGCCGGAATTTGGCCGGCTTCGGGATCAGATCAAACAATCCTATCCACGGATATTCCTGATCCTCGGGAATGATGACCCGCGATTTGAGGAACCGGCAGTTCTGGCCGGGGCTGCGGATGGACTATGGGAATACATACATAACCGGTCAGTGTGGTTTGGGCCTTACACTATTTATGGATACAGTTTTGTCCCCCCTACCCCTTTTCCACTCAAGGACTGGGAAAGATATGATGTCTCGCGCTTTGTGGACCCCGGTTGCATTTCACCCGAAGAAGGCTACTATTCGGTCCCGATTTCCGAAACCGATAAAAAATACGCTACAATTCAAAACGACCTGAAAGAACTCACTGGCAAGATGGATTTGGCACAATCCATCTTTCTTTTCCACTCACCGCCTTACCAGACAGCTCTCGACCGCGCTGCATTGGATGGAAAAATGGTTGACCATGTGCCGCTGGACGTGCATGTTGGCAGCATTGCTATTCAGCGATTTATAGAGGAACACCAGCCGCTCATCACGCTGCACGGTCATGTACATGAATCTGCGCGCCTGACCGGCGCATGGAAAGAACAAATCGGGCGGACCTACGCCTTCAGCGCGGCCCACGATGGCCCGGAACTGGCCCTGGTGCGTTTCAATCCACAAAAGCCTGAGCAGGCGACGCGCGAACTTATTTGATCGGACGCCGGACTCCTTTTATATCGATAATATGTTGCCGCGGAAAATTCAGGTTAATTTTTCAGCTATAGATGGAGAAAGACGCACTTCCAGGATTTCATACATCACTTTAACCCGCTGATCCCAAGTGTTCTCAGATGCAACCTGCACCCGCGCAGAAATGGTGTGCGGCGCATAATCATCCAGGGCTTCACCGATCAGGTAAACAAACTGTTCATGGTTTTCCGCAATTCGAACGAACTGGCTGTAGGGTTGCAGTTCCGGCATGTTTGACGCTACTATTGCTTTCCCACCAGCCAGGTATTCATGCAATTTTTGCGGATATCCGGAGAGAACATGCCCAACCAACTGGTAAGGAATCAGGGCAACGTCAAAAAAGCGGATATAGCGGGGAAGTTCATTCATCGGTTTGAAACCGAGAAAATGCACATTAGCTGCTTCCCGCAGCTCGTGGTATGCGGGCGTATCTGGCAAATTATCGGGACCAACCAGGACAACTGAATAATTCGGATAGGCTTTGGCAATTTTCAATAAAAGCTCAACATCAATGTGAAATCCCAGCATCCCTGCAAACCCGATTATCGGGCGGGGCAGATGTGCAAAATCTTCCGGCTCCGGAAGAGTTGGCTCCATCGCCTGATTAAAAAGCTCGAAATCGACGCCGTTGGGCACAAAATAAGTATTTGGATTTGCTCTCCGGCGCTTCTCCCATTGCGCGCGGGATGTCGCAAATACAACATCCACGGCAGCGGTAAGACGATCATCAAAATTCTTCAATAGATTTTTAATGCGTGCATTTGTCAGGAAATCGGAGAATTCATCATAATTATGGTAGCAGGAGAGCTTCTCCCCGAACTGACCAACAAGGCCGTGCTGGTAGGGCGAATAGAGCCACAGAATGGGATCTTTCACCACAAATTTATTCATCGCCAACCGCACATGTCTTGCGATGATCCGGTTATTCAGTTCTGCTCCCAGCGGCGTAGTAATTCGAAGAAAGCGGCCTGGCAAAAATTGCCGCCCTACCGGCAGATTAGGTGGAGTCGGGATCACAACCAAATTTTCGGCGACTTCTTTTGCACGAAAACGGAAAAAATTCGGAAGATTGCGCCTGAACTCTGCCCCCATCGAGCGATTTACGCTTCTTCCCGGCTCAAAATATAACACACGGTTTTGCCGGGCGATTCGTACCATGATTTTTTGGGATTCTCCCCAGAGGGAATCCCACGCCCGATTGGCGATGCAAAGAAATGTTTCCCCGTGCATATTCAACTTCCTATTCCGGTGTTTCTAACGCCAGATGGTCGCCTTTCCCAGGATTTTGTTTATTTGCTGGCGCCGCAAATATTTTACCAAGTCCGTATCAGTAATTCGAGATTTCTTCAGAAGAGCTTCGAGATAGCCAAAAAACATAAATGCGCCGCCAATTATGTAGGGCTTTTTGAAACATGTAAAAACCGATCGCAAAAAAGCATAAAACGGATGATATCCCACATAATATGATACAAACCCCTTGTTTCTCT
Source organism: uncultured Calditrichaceae bacterium (assembly GCA_964624795.1). GTDB lineage: Bacteria > Calditrichota > Calditrichia > RBG-13-44-9 > RBG-13-44-9 > CAZUZS01. Next base: position 42,666 of record CAZUZS010000014.1, on the reverse strand, counting down.
GACCGGCAAGGGCGCCTGAAGCCGTCTGTGTTTTTCGCAGGTGATTAACCCGCAGTTCCGGAAAATTGCGGGTTTCCCAGCCTAACATGTTCGCCTTCATTTCATCTATTGTATCCCATCCTTCTTCCTTATCTAATCCACCGATGTCCCGATAACACTCAGACCGGTAGACCTTCAGCGGTCCCCTGGTATGAAATTCAGGATTTTTTTCCTCCTTAAATTCGCCATTTTCACTCACAAAACAAACCCCGCTGGCAATTCCCAGTTTAGCATTTTTAGCAAATTCACTAAATATATCTCTGAAAAATGAAGGAGGGAACGTGACATCGCTGTCCATTCTCACCACAAAATCATAACGATTGGGTATTATCTTTTTCAGACCGTACTGGATCACCGCAGCTCCGCCAGCGCGCCTCTTTGCCTGACGCGGGACTTCCGGATTTTCTAAACAACGAATCCACGGGTATTTCCCCTGAAACCCGCTAATAATCTCGCGGGTTCTATCGGTGGAACCATCATCGACAACGATCCATTCTTCCGGTCTTATTTCCTGATCTATCACAGCGGAAATTGTTTGTCCTATAAATTTTTCTTCATTTTTCACCGGCGTGACAATGACGTATTTATGGCGTACCATACCATCCCCCGTTAAGGTTTGCAGCTTTTTTTCGGGAATTGCCGGTTTTCCATCCGTTAGTTTTTCATACAGCCCGATCAAATCCTGCTTCATTACCCCCCAATTCATTTTTTCAATCAACTCCCATGAATTCCGGCAAAGAGAGATTCGCAACTTTTCATCGTGGTAGAGCCGGATGAGACATTCGGCGAGTTCTCTCTCATTTTCGGGTTCAAAGAACAGGACCATCGAATCATCAAAATAGAAGGTATCTCCCTTAGTCCTTGAGGCAACTGCAGGCAATCCGCTGGCTGCAAAATCGAAAAGTTTTGTGCTGATTGCATCTCCAGCAAAGACGCCTCCCCTTTTTGGAACAACTCCCACATCCATTTCCGGCAAGACCTTGCCAATTTGATCGACGCGTACTTCTTCATGAAAAATTACAGTGTCGGCGAGGCTCAATTCCTCTATCAGAAATTCTAAATTCCCTTTTTCCGGACCGCTTCCATAGATATGCAATTCGATGGGCAATGATGTTTCCTGTCGGACGATATTGACAGCCCGGATTGCCACATCTACCCCGTGAAGATTGCTTAATGTCCCGGGATAAATCACCCTGTATCTACCATCCAATTTTAATTTTGTTAATGGCTTACGAATGAAATACCTTAGCTCCGGCACATTCAGGATCAGAGTAAATTTATCTGGTTGTGAAACTTCTGCCCTCAATTTTTCACCAAATGTAGGAACCGAAATAATGCAACTGTCTGCAAAACTGATTGCTTTTTTCTGAAGAAATTTTAGTGTGCGTATCGCGCGAGAATCCTGATGTAACAAATATTTTTGTGCATAGAATTCAGGCATGAACTCATGCATGTCCAGGATTATTTTTGCGCCGGTGAGTTTTGGAATAATCGCTGTATATACGAGAATGTCCGGGATATTGTGAATATGGACGACCCGATAGCGTCTGCGAATGTGTAATAAACTTAGCTTGAGCATTGCCCGCAACAGAAAATATCCGTATTCCCAAAAATAACGTAACTTGCCGCCGCGTTTCCTGTCCAGGCGAATTCGGAATATGCTAATCCCATTAAAAACTTCTATTCGCGCCTCATTTGCATCTCTCATACAGATGACATCCACCTGTTTCCCAAATTCAACCAGTGCTTCGGCTTCCCGCCGAACTCTTACATCCAGCGGAAAATGAGAGAATACGACCATCGCAATGCGAGAAGAATGCATAATTTTTCCTGTGTTTTATTCGCCTAAGTAATCAACAAAAATGTACCGGCCTCACACCTAAATATTAGGACTTCGTTCTTTAAGATTAAACCTATTGCTCCAAATATTATCGGCAACTTTGGATAATTTAACTGGCGGCAATCGCGTATGTCTTATTGCCATTTACAGCCTTCCTTTTAGATTCAGCCTGTTCCGCTTTCAGGATCTCACCCGTTGTTGCTGCAAGTCGTCTGGCATCGTGCAGTGTGACTCGGGGATGCGTCGGCAAATTTATCAAATGCCGGGCTGCCTCCTCCGCCCGCGGACAACTATTTTGTTCATAGCCTGCATCGGCTTCGCGCGCCGCCTCTTCCAAAACAGAAGTAAACCACTTCCCAATCACAGCATGAGATTTAAGCTTCTGCACAGCAATCGCCCGATTAGCCACCCGGACAGGAAATCGGACGAATGCCGGTTCTGCATCTTTTTCAATGCACACCTGTCCTTCAAAATTGTTCTTATTTAGGAAATCCAGGTAGATTTTTGATATTTGTTTTCGATGTGCAACATTTGCATCCAGCCGCAAAAGCTGGCGCAGACCGATAGCGCACTGTGCGTTGCTCAAACGCGCCTCATAATTTAAGGGACGTTGGCCGGATAATTCTTCCCGGGAAGTTGGTGTGGGGAACGGCTGCAACTCCCCAATATGTTCATAGATTTTCCTCACATAATTGTGGATGTGAGGTTCAGTCAGAAAATAGTATGCAACGAATTTGGCCAGGTAGCGCATCACCAACCACCTGGATTGATGGGGCCAGCTTTTCTGAAAAGTCCTGAGTCCCGCTGCCAGTTGGGAATCATTTGTGCAAACCATTCCCCCCATGGTCGTCGAAATGGTCTTGGTTTCCTCTGTGCTGAAAAATGAAGCTCTCCCAAATGTTCCAACCGGTTTTCCCATATAGCGAGAGCCGAGTGAATGCACGCAGTCTTCAATAACCTCAAGATTATTAGTCCCGCCAAACTCCATAATTTTGTCCATTGCAACTGGATTTCCAAAAGTATGCTGAACTACTAAAACCTTTGTTTGGGGAGTGAGGTGGTCTCGAATTGAATCGATACCAATATTATAATTTTTTAGGCTGCAATCCACAAAAACCGGGCGTGCACCTGTGTATCGAATCGCGTTAGCGACCACAATATGGGTCGGCACTTGGAGAAGCACCTCATCGCTATTTCCTACGCCCAGCAAGCGCAACAGCCCATATAAACCAACCCTCCCACTGCAAAACGAAAAAGCATATTTTGTCCCAATTTTCCCTGCGAAGGCCTTTTCATATTTGTTGATCATCTTGTCTTCAAGCAGTCGTTTCGGGTTGCACAGGTAGCATAAGGCGGTCAGACAGTCGGCAAAATTGGCTGTGCCGCCAACAAGTGCCAAATGTCGATGAAAAATCCCCCAACTGCTAATTTTTCCGGATGATTGCCCAATAAATTTCATAATTACATTTCTACCCATGCTTAAAGAAAACGATAAAGCATATCCCCAATAAAAGCGGTGGACCGAAGCGGCAAATGAGCCCATATCTTATCCAACAACCTATAGCCGTTTTCGGTGTCGTAGCCGCTCGATATCTTTATTTTGTCAGCCAAATAATAATATCTGAAAAGCTGAACGGGTTCGGAATTCCACTTACGCTTAAACTCCACCAGCCCCACATTTTTTGTCGTAACTTCACCAAAATCATAGCGGGTAAAGCCTCTCTGGCAGGCATCATGGATAGCCCGCCACTGAATCGCATCATTCTGATGCAGGTGCATTTTTGATCGCAAAGAACCATTAAAAGCATAAAATAGCGTATTGCCCATACCAAGCATAATTGAACCTGCAAGCAGTTGTTTCTGTAACCCATCTCCATTCTCTGCAAGGTAAAGCTGTAAAAAACCTGCCGGCTTCAAATTTTCCCATAACAATGTGAAGAACCTAAGGGAGCGGGGAGGAATCTTATGAATTCGCATAGTTTCCAAATATAGTTTATACCAACAGCGCAAGTCTTCAATCTCATCCGATTCCCGCACCTGAACACCAAAGTCCTTCGCACATCTTACAGATCGTTTCAACCGGCCATGATTGCGGGAATTTCCAAAGCGAATCGCTTCCGGATTTTGTGGTAACTCTAATGAGTACGACATGCGCCATGGAACAGGTATCAGTGATGGCTGCAACAGATGTAGATCACTGTATGTTGTCTTAATTTGGAGAGAGGGTGATCCCTGTTCTTCCACTTCTTTTATTGCGAATTCCAATAGTAGCCGCAGCACATCATTATCCACAGCCAGCGGGCCGGCTAAAGGAGTTCGCGGAAGAGATGAGAGGCGCTCTCCAACCGTTAGATCCTTTTTGCGAAATGGAAATCCGCCAGTATGAAAAAGCGGAAATATCCCCTTTACCTGATCGGCATCATCAACATATGCCAGATAAATTCCATTCTCTCCGTACTCAGCCTCAAGCGCCTTAAGGTAGGCCGGATGATGATACACCAAACCGTCGGGGTGTGAGAGCACAAACTCTTCCCATCGTGTATCACTAAAAATATTCATTCGGATGATTTTTAATTCTTTGGCAAATTTCGAATTATAGCTGTATACACCAGCAGGCAATTCATCGATTGGCTGTTGAGGTATTTTACCTGCAATCTTATTCCCTTTCATCTTATAATTAATGCCGGGGAATGCCGGTAAATCCCGGGAGTGGTGCTTAATTTCCTGAGTATTCTTGGCAGACATATCCGGCCAATCATTTTCCACCCGATTTAGAGGCAAATCCTTTTCAAAGAGTGCCATTATATTCTTCTTGCCAATATAATTATTTGTGAACCTGCAGAGCGAAAAACCGGTATCCCCCGTTCCGCATAGCCCTGCATTTTAAGGTGTAATTTCACACCTGTCGGTTTTGAGAAAAGCGGATATTTGAAAAATGTAAACGGGCCAAATCCAAAAACATCTTTTCTCATAATTTCCAGACCGGTTGAAGCCAAAAGTTGTTTGGTTTCTTTTATGGTATCCATCCGGGCGCCTGGCTCATCAGGGAATTCTCGCAATTTTGATTTCCTGATAATATATTTGGCTGCCCTTTTGATCGGCTTGAGAACCGGCATTTGCAGCGGATCCATGAAGTGATTTAGGCGACGTCGATTGTCAACGCTTATGATAAGGTGCGAATGAGGCAACATAACCCTGGCAATTTCCTTCAGCACACGATTGGTATCGGCAAGCCACGGCAGGACACCAAGTGCCAGAACCAGATCAAACTGATCATTCAAAATATTCAGGTGATATGCATTTCCCACATTAGCAATTATCCGGTTCTCGAAACCGGATTCCCGTGCGTGCTGTTGGGTAAGACGGATCATTGCTGGTGCGTTATCCACAGCCTGAACATAAAAACCTCGTCGCGCCAAAGCAAGCGTTGTGAGACCTGCGCCACATCCGACTTCGAGGATTTGCGATTGCGCGGGGAGGGCGAGTCCGTCTACGTAAGAGAGCGCCAGAGCACGCCGTTTTCTATAAACCAGACCCTCTACATCATCGCGACGGTACAAATTATCCCAGTAGGTGGATTGCGTTTCAAAATATTCTTTTACGGCCTGCTGTTTACTATCATCAGCATTTGGCAATTCAATTGAATTAGAAATATTCCCAATGGCAATGCCTTTATTCAATTCAGAACCCCGAAATTTTTCTTGGTTATTTCAAATTAAATACTTCATCTCCGAGACTTGCCCCGCAAGAAGCAGCTACTGGCGATGGAATGCCCGTCTCAGGGATTTCATCCAGACCATTCCGAATGGGAGCAAATCATCTCGCGCAAACCACTGTGCTTCCTTAACTCCCTGAAAAGAACCTACCCAGTCCCGAATACGCAAGGCGCCGTCCCTCCAGTATCTGTACGAAGAAACCAGGTCAAACGGTTCTACAAGCCATTTCCGGCCTTCCTGCAAAGCCCCGGGAACAACCTGCTGTCCCGTAAAATGCAGGTAAAGCATTCGCACAACATCCAATTTTTTGCTGTCCACAAAAAGCCTGAACGAGGCGCCGATTCGCGGATTGGGATCCAGTAAATAATATTTATCGCTTCGCGAATCATATTTATACCCAATGTCCAGTATTCCCTGATATCCAATTGCTTTCATAAACCGCTTGGTCAGATTGCTCACTGCCTGATTTTTTTCGCAAATTCCCAGGCTTGTCATGCCGGTGTACGCCGGATACTGGCGCAGTTTTCTACCGGTAATTTCGAAAAGGCAGTTCGACTTCTCGTCGAAATATCCGTTAAACATCCATACATCTTCTGCATTTCCCGGGATGTATTCCTGAAGCATAAGATTCTGAGAATCCGGGGATTCCATTTTATCATAGCAGCTTAAAAGAGTCTCCGCATCCTTTGCGATAACCATTCTCACACCAGTTTCAAGCAGCAGGCGCACAGTATCGATCCCTTTAAGCATTACGGGAAAAGCAGCGTTCGAAATAAACTGCAACACATCTTCCCGGGATTGTGGAAAACTTGTCTCAGGTGTAGGAATATCGTGTTTCTTGCACAGATGATACATCTGTTTCTTGTCGGTCAGCGCCCGCGCCAAACCGGGTTCACGAGCGGGAAACCGGTACGCTTTCAAAAGCTCACCGGCATTATCGTCAACAAAGAGGCAGCTATGATCATCAGTTGGAATCAGAATCGGGCGCGAACCGATCTTGCGCCCCAGGGCCAGAAACCAGTCCACCGATTCCCGGGCAGAATGTGCGGAAATATCCCAAACGAAATTCTGCCTCCAATAGCGGGAATACTTAACGGGCGAGTGCGGATCGCTGTGAACTCCATACACCGGAATTCTAAGCCGGCCAAGGCTGCGCGCGATCCCCTGTCCATGATAGCCGGGACAGATAACAACGCAGGGCACACCGGTGTCCTGTACAGATTCGTTAAATTCAAGGTCGAAACCACCATTATCTTTGCCGGAATTCATGCGAATATTTCCTCCGCCATTTTGCTCTCGCTTGTGCAGATGATCTCTTCATTTTCTAATCGAAATGTGGAGTGGATATCTTCTACGTGCGTCAGTATAAACTCCACGTCGGATTCCTGGCCGGATCGCCGAAGATACGACACGCTGTTCCCACCCAGAATTGATTCTACCGGCGCCTCCCCCCATTCGGCCACAATTTCTGATGTCCGGGCATCCTCCGGCTCGTAACCGTAATTGAACAGTCCCCGGGCGATCCAGGCACAACACAATTTGTCTTCCTCACGGAATTCATTTCTACTTCCCGCGCCAATTAAGGCTACAGTGGAGTGATGATTTGCCAGGTACTCAATTTGAGTACGGTAATTCCGCAAACAGGCGATATACACAGCCTCTGCTTGCCTGGCCTCATGAATCAGCCGGGTTCCGGAAGATGATAGCAGAATTACCGGACGCCCGGTGTCCGTTTGCTGTGCGAGTTGTGCCGGGCTGTTATTCATGTGAAAGCCATTCGGCATAAAGCCGCCGATCTCTCCAACCAATAATGGATCGGTCAACCGGTTTGTAAGCACCCATGCGGATTCAACATTAGTTACCGGATAACATTGCCTGCCAGAGGCAACAGCAGTTATCGCAGTGGTGGTCGCGCGAATTACGTCTATTGCAACAACACTATATCCATCCTGGTATTTCCGGACACTTTCAGGAAAACAGTCAATTACAACGGTTTTTTGCATCATCTTAAACTCCTGCCCTCCCCACTTGTCAATATTATAACTCAATCGTCAACTTGTCGTCGGATTCTTTGAGTGTTTCAAAGCATTTCGGCAATTTTCCGTACCGGTCGCAGCGCCGGCTGTGCGAATGCATCGGAATGCAAACCGCGCCGGTAGATTTCGACCCGCAGCAATTCTTCTAGCCGCACGTTCCCCAAATGAACATGGGGACCGAAATGGTTCATCAGTGCAAACTGGCTGGGCTTGTTGGGGGCTTCGAACACCAGTATTTCAAGCCCAAATTCATCTGCAAATCGCTGCGCGAAGTCTGCATTAAAGCTACCATCATCCTGAAAGAGACCCACCCCCTGGGCGCTCTCGCGAGCCTCCACAACCAGGAACTCGGCCTCGCCATCCAGCCAGTCTTTTCCCTGGTCTATTAATTCGTCTAAAATGTTCCCGGTAAACGGACCTTCATGTTTTTTACCCAGCTCGAATTGAATGGTGAGCCCACGGCTTCGGGCCATATTCATCACCTCGCGCGGTTTAAGATTCATATCCGTGAACCCTGCTCCGCATTCAATTCGCGACACGCCAATTCCGGCACACAGATCGAGGTAAGCATTGAGCTGGCCCTGGGCGACCGCTACTTCAAATGGTCCTCCCCCTGTAACGACCGGTACACCATGCGCCCGGGCCGCTGCAACCTTCCGGCAGGTAGCAGCCTCATCCGCCACCATCCAGCACGCCATGGAGATTTTCAACGAGTTCATCAGGTGCCAACTCTGTTCAATATGGCTTTCGACCGTCACCGGATCGTAACCAGGATCAAAGGGGGTGGTCAATGGCGGCAATTTTTCCACACCAATCAGTTCCAAATATTTCCGGGTGGTGAGCGATTCACTTTCCTTCCACATTTTTCACTCCTTTCAAGGAAAAACAAAAAGTTGCCTGTTTAATAATTCCTGCCAAAGCCGGCCTACTCAAAATGATTATCAGAATTGCCGGCTATCATATCAAAACTCCCTCATGTGCCTGGTTAAAAGCCGCTGCAGGTTTCACAGTCAACCGGTGTATCTGGTCTGCCACATAATCAATCTGACCTTTGCTCAATTCCGCAAACATTGGCAAAGAAACGAGATGATCTGCTGCCTTTTCCGCCACCGGAAAACTGCCCTTGTCCAAGCCAAGGTGCCGGTAGGCGCTGGTCAGGTGTACAGGAACCGGATAGTGCACGCCGCAATAAATTCCGCTTCCGGAAAGGTTTTTTATCAATTCATCGCGGTTTTCAGAGAGTATCGCATATATGTGATAAACATGCCTGGCATAATATGCCTCCCAAGGCGTAACAATGCCATCCAGATCGCTCAACAAGCTATTGTAACGGCGAGAATTTTCCCGGCGCGCATCGTTCCATTTTGATAAGTATTTGAGCTTTATGCTTAGAATTGCACCCTGCAGCCCATCCATACGGGCATTCCAGCCGATCAACTCATGATGATATTTTTGCGATTGTCCGTGATCTCGAATCATTCTGATTTTCTCGGCGAGCTCCATATCATTGGTCACAACCGCCCCAGCCTCGCCGAATGCTCCCAGGTTTTTGCCTGGATAAAAGCTGAAACAACCAGCATTCCCAATTGAGCCTGCCCGCCGGCCTTTATACTCCGCACCATGTGCCTGGCTGGCATCTTCGATTACATATAGTCCATAGCGTTCGGCAATTTGCATTATCGGTTCCATGTTGGCCATCTGGCCAAACAGATGCACGGGTATCACAGCCTTTGTCCGGGATGTGATGGCTGCCTCCAGCAAAGCAGGATTCATGGTAAAGGTAGTTTCGTCGATATCAATAAAAACAGGGTGTGCTCCGCACATTGTAATCGCTTCGGCGGTAGCAATGAAGGTATTGGGAACGGTAATCACCTCATCGCCGTTTCCGATCCCCAATCCATAAAGCGACATCCACAAAGCTGAAGTTCCGCTGCTCACTCCCACCGCATATCCGGTTTGACAAAATTCGGCAAACTCGTCTTCGAAATCCCGGACGAACGGTCCACCAGCAAACGCTGTTTCGTTTAACACTTTTTGGATCGATCTGTCGATTTCTTCCTTGATTGATTCGTACTGAAGTTTCAGGTCCAAAAATGGCACTTTCATATCTTCTCCTTTCAAACGGTTAGATAGCAGAAACTCACACCGTTCTTCTCCGGACAGGCAACATGGTTCAATGACAAGGACAATTTGCCCCGACAATTCATGGGATTAATCATATTTTCACTTCCTGGCCGTGATTTTTAATTGATTTTTGGGCAGCTTCAAGAATCTTGACTACCATGAGTCCCTCTTTTGCACCGACAATGGGTTGTTTGCTATTTTCAATGCAATCCACTATGTGAGATATTTCAACCGTAAGCGCCTCGGTCGAATCTATCTTCGGGCAATGCATATCCCCGGTACGATACTGGATGAGTGTATTATAAACCTGATCAGCAGTCTCGATCACCTCAATGCCTTTATCATAAACGCGCACTTTTTCGCTCGGCTGATTGTCATCCCACACGATCATTTTCTTTGCCCCGCCGATAAGTGTTTGTCTTATTTTGACCGGAGAAAGCCAGTTGATATGAATATGTGCAATCAGGTTGTCCGGGTAGTAAATGGTAAGGTAAGCCACATCTTCATATCCGTTGTTCAAATGCCCGGCACCGGTCGCAATTACGCCGAGAGGGTTTCGATCCACCAGGGATTGCATTATGGAGATGTCGTGGGGAGCCAAATCCCAAATCACATTAATGTCATGCTGGAAAAGTCCAAGATTTACCCGCACCGAATCAAAATAATACAGATCGCCAATTTCATCATTCCGGATTAGCTCTTCCATTTTTCTGACGGCACCAGTGTAAATAAAAGTATGATCAACAAAGATCTTCAGCCCTCTCTGTTCGGCAAAATTCATGAGATCCTCTGCCTGCTCGCCATTGAAAGTCATAGGTTTTTCAATCAGCACATGCTTCCCGGCCTCCAGAACAGCGCGCGACATTTCATAATGCGTCGAGGCCGGTGTGCATATGGCAACCAAATCGCTTTTCCTGTCTCGGACAACCTCCCGGTAATCATTTGTGGTGCTTACAGTTGGGTACAAACTTGATACATAGTCCAATCTGGAGGTCTTTGCATCGCAGCAAGTGCTGATATTGGTTTTAGGGTTTGACATAAAATTTCTGATAAGGTTTGGCCCCCAATAGCCCACGCCCACAACACTTACATTTATCATCCTCTCTCCTTTCCGGCTGTTAATAGACTCCTCAAATTCCTTACTATTGCAGGAGGGTATTCACTCGTTCAACAATCAGATCGATCTTATATGGCTTCCGAAAAGCATCCTGAACGCCATAATAAAAGGCTCTTGCGGTCATCTTCAAATTTTGCCGGTCATCGATGAGTACTATTTTGACTGTGTGATCAAGTCCTTTGATCTGCCTTACCATCTCAATATCTGCCGGGACATCATTCGCAGGCTCAAATAAGATCAGGTCCACCTTTTTCTCCTCAAGTATGGCACATATTCTCTTATTGTCATGAATTTTCATCACATTGGCCATTTTATTGAGCCGCAGGAAAAGTTCTTCATCGGATGCGATTCCGGGACCGGAGACAATAACCACACTCTTTTTCAAATCACCTCTCGCTCTTATTCATACCCCATGAAATACTAACAAGAGCGATGCCAAAAATACAAATGTTGCTTAGGAACAAAATAAGATGGGTGGCTAACAAGATGTTTATTTAGGAATTAGAAGGAGCAGGAGGGCGAAGAGGAAACACCAGAAGGCGATTCCCCAAGTCCATATTTTTATAGTTTTCAGACTATAATTAAGGTAATGTTGCTATAATGAATCGTCCATTCGCTTGTAAACATCGGAATCAAGTTTATATTTTTTCATTTTTCCATAAAAATTGCTAAAGTGAATTCCAGCCGATTCGGCAGCACGCGAAATATTTCCATTGGCATTTTTCAAGCATTCGCCAATATATTCTTTTTCAAAATTTTCAACGACGTTCTTTTTCGCTAATTTAAAATCTGCCGGCGTATGCTTTTCATCCTGGTGATTATCATTCACCAGGAAATACGGAGGCAGATGTTTTTTAAGAATCATGTTACCTTTGGTTAAAATTGTCGCGCGTTCGATTATATTCTCCAACTCCCGTACATTTCCGGGAAAATCATGTTTTCTAAGAATATCAAACACCTCGTCCGAAATATCCAGATTCTTTTTCCCATATTTGGCGCCGTACATTTTCATAAAATGCTGTATCAGCAACCGCAGATCTCGCTTTCTCTCGCGGAGCGGCGGCAGTTGAATATCGATTACATTTAACCTGTAGTACAGTTCTTCTCTGAATTCATTTCTTTTAATCATTTCAGTCAAATCCTTTGAAGTAGCAGCAACAATACGGACGTTGCTCTGGCGAATTTGTGTGCTGCCAACCCGGCTGTATTGACCGGTCTGCAAAATTCGCAAGAGCTTAACCTGAAGCGATGGACTCATTTCGTTCACTTCATCAAGAAAAATCGTTCCACCGCTGGCGCTTTCAAACCAGCCCGATTTGTCGCTTATCGCCCCGGTATAGGCTCCCCGATTATGTCCGAATAACTCGGATTCCAGTAAATTCTCGGCCAAAGCGCCACAATTTATTGGCATAAATGCCTTTTGCCTGCGACTGCTGTTAATGTGAAGCGCATTTGCAATGAGCTCCTTCCCAGTCCCGCTCGCCCCGTTAATCAGGACAGTTGCCTCAGTATCTGCAACCTGGGCTACGATATTCATGATCTCAAGCAACTTTTCATCATGTCCAATGATTTTTTCAAATCGAAAACGCTTTCGGAGCTCCTCTTCGGTCAAGTCAATTTCAACCAAACCCGATTTGGCTTGTCTCATCCGGTCTGTAAAAGGAGCCAGAATATTGGCATACGCTTCCAAAATTCGCATAGAGGAAAGTCTATTTTTTTTGCGAGGATTGGCACGCTCCAGGTAGACCACTCCATTGGCTACTCCCTTTTGCAGAAGGGGCAGGCAAAGGACGGAAAGTGAGCGGAACTTTTCATTACCATTCCTTCCATTGCTCTTGTCTCCTGCATCGTGGAAGATTCCAACAGGTTTTTTCTCTAACCAGACCTTCCCGACTATTTCCCTGTCCGGCATATGCCGGGGATCATTCATCTCCCCGTTCGAAGAATTTCTGGTCATGATATGCTCAATTTTTCCACTATCTCCGGTCAAAATAATACTTCCGATGTCGGCACCGAATATTTCGATCATACTAAAGATAGCCATCTCGAATGCCTTTTCGGATTCGTTATCTCCTATGACCTGTTTTACAATTTCCATCAGATCTACAAGCACCTCAGGATTTATTGAATCATAATCTCCATCTGCCCTGCGTTCATTATGATTCATCTGTATGATAGAAGCTTCTGCACTCATGCTCCACCCCCATGGATGTTAAGTTCACCTCACCCCATTGCTCCTTAAAATCAACAACACATCATTCCTCCGCGTCCGCAAAATCTTTCCGATCAAATATTGAAAGCGAATGAGGATCACGCGATCCTGATCTTTGGGCAACTTTATTAAGGTGCACCGTTACCCGAAAATTTGTTAAATCTTAAAACGCCTGAAAAACTCTACTCGTCCTAATAGATACTCATTTAAGTCCTTTTATTGGAGATACACAAACCGAGAGCATTACAATTCAGTCAGAAGAGGGTTAGATTCTACATTCATCTTCAACGGATCCATTCTGCAATTCAGCATTTATACGAAGGCGGAAAATGAATATGCAAATAATTAGTATTTTATTAGGAATTGTCACCACGAATAGTGCGAAGTGCGTATCCTCGGTCGTTGCGGATTTCAAACAGAATTGGCAGTCGGCAAATGAATTATAAGAACTGAATTTTCGATGGTGCCACACGACATGAAACTCACCTGCCTGCAATTGAGAAGAAGAACAACTGGCGGCAGCGAAAGGGTTTATAAAAAATCCCACAATTTGGCCAATCTGGAGTAACATTTTAGCACTTCCCCCAACAGAATTGCTGCGACAAATTTAAAACGGTTTTTTTATCTCCTCTTGTAAGACTATATAAAAATAGCAGAGTGCAAACTATATGCTATGAGGAAAATCACATATTACCAAGATTTTTATTCTCTTTATCTCAAATAAATTATAATATTATCATTCATATTAAATAATATTGCAATTTTGCGAAATTTGAAACATGTTAAGCTGTGCGACTTCCTCAGCTAAAAGTTTGAATTGATCCAGACTTAGCGGCGGTTTGTTCGGACGGTTGTGATAGAAGGAAGGAACGTAGCAAGCCAATGAAAAGAAGTCGATCATAACAATATATGATCTAACGCGTTGCGCTAATTAATTGTCGATGTAAAGAAACTGTCCATATTGCATTATTTGTGGAATGTCTGACATTCCGAATCTCGCTTTAGCGGGGGTGAGGAATCTTATACAGACTTCTCGCTAACACTCGGCACATTGTGCCCCCTGTGGGGAAATGACGATTATTTATACTTATTTATTGTTGCATATAGATTTTTTATTAGCACAACGGGTGATCTAATCCAAATTTCAAATTTTGAGATATTTCTTAAAAGGACGCTTATGACCTTCTGCCCAGTGCCGGCTACGTACACAAATTCGTGTAACTGAAAAAAAATATCACAAATCTGCCATTACTGGACAAATCTGATCACGGGAATTTTGCCACAAGCTAAGAATTCTCGAAACCAGCCATTTTTGTTTGGAAGCATGATGAGAATATCAAAATTTCTTTCATAAAAAAAAGCGGCTGATTATTGGTGGGCGCTCCTTTTTAGCGGAATTTGCCTGGCTGCATCAGTGACCGCGCCTATTTTCACAGCAAAGCTGCTTCTCCGGGCGATATCTTCGTCAGTAACAATGTGAACATCAAGAAGCCCCTTGCTTTTATAACCGGTGCGTAGATAATTGGTCTCGGCCAGGCTCAAACTCCAGCCTTCCAACCACAAAAGAAGTTCGTTTCGTTGATTATCGGTTCCTTTAAAATGTATGAGAAGGTCAATATCACTTCCCGGCCCAGCGGTTGCATTCTTGGTACTGCCAAAAACATAAAGCGCTTTCACACCGAAGCGTTTTGCATCCATATTCGCAGCGATCTGTTGCGCCATTTGCATTCGCCACCTCCAGAAGTTCTGAGAACTTTGCGTTACTGCGAATTCCTCACCGGTGGTTAGTTCCATGGGCAAAGTAGCCGAACTGAGAAATCCAACCGCTTCATCGAGATCGGCGTTCATTAGTACTCGCAGAATATTCCCATTGGCAGATTTCGGAACATCCACAACATGAATAATATCATCAAACGAAGCAAATTCCGGCAAAATCTCCTGCAAAATATTTGGCGATAATTTTAAAAATGTCTCGTTAAAAGCGATTCCCTGATCATCCGGATAGAGCGGCAGGTAACGGATAGATGCCTCCACCAAATCCTGGAAAAAATGTGTTCCAAATGACAGATCCGGTACATAATTGCCTTTTTTCCGCGCAATTTCGATAAGAACCGCAGTATTATTGATATCCGAATAAGTCACACAAACACCCAGCTTGATGTCACCCCGGCTTCCCCATCGCCCCGGCCCCATGAGAACGAACTGACGTTTGGGCAAGATTTTATTCAGTTTGCTTATTGCACGGCCAATTGCTCTTAAATCTTCCGGACTATCAATTTCCGAATATTTTTCCGGATCTACGTACACAATGTGGGTAATATTGGGCACAATTCCGTTGGAGACATAGCGATTTGCGGAAAACACGATTTTATCTTCCGGCAAATCCTTTGGAATAGGCATTGCCACAGCGTCGCGGGAATAGCTTTGCGGCCGGCACTGCAAAATATAAAAATTCTTACCGTCATGGGCAAACTCGATATCAACCGGGCTGCCCAGTATTTTTTGCAGCAAATCCAGAATGGATTTTAACTGCCGCACAAAAAGACCCCCGGAAATTATCCCCTCGAAAGTCACCACCACATCTTCTTTTTCGAAATCCAGATTCAGCCCAAACGGTTTTTGTAGACGCTGATCTTTTACAACGGAAACTATTTTGCGGATTTCAGGAAATTTCTCACCGTAATCTCTTAGCAAATCCTGGATTTCAAGGGTTTCGAAACTGTTAGTCTCCAAATTGATTACATCTATCTTTTTGGGTGAATAGCGAATGATTTCATCCGGCGTGACATTTACCCGCAACCCGGGCTGCCCCGGGGCCACCAGCACCGGGTAGTCATCACTCAATCGGTCCACAGCTCTGGTGCCCAGGCCAGGAACGAGACGCAACAATCCATCTTCCCTTTTTATTCTTGGCGACCATCGAAACTCATTATTGCTGAACGCCACGCCGGCAAACGCTGGCAAATAGTATTTGCCCACTTTCTGCCCCACAACCTCCTGTATTAATATTCCCATCTCCTCGTGGAAATCCAGCAGCTTTCGCTCTGCGCGGTATTCAATCGGATCCGGGCTGAACGTGGATGCATAAACCTCTGCAATCGCATCCAGCAAAGCTTCCCGACGTTCTTCTTTGCTACCCTGGTTGGCAAGGAATAGGCTCTTATATTTGCCGGAAAATGCAGATCCAAGCCGGTCTTCCAGAAGACTGGAGCTTCTCACAATGACCGGAGTGTCCTCCAGCTCATCGAGCACGACCGATAGCCCATTTATGATCTCGGGCGGGAATTGCGAATTGATGAACACCTGAATAATATGCGGATATTCCTGTCGAACCTGATCAATTTCCTTGTACTTTTGCTCAATGACCTCTTCCAGGTTATTGTAATGCAAAAAACTTTGCAGCGCATCGGAGGCAATATACCAGGTCTTCGGCATCTTGATGTTTTGTAGAACCGCATTCTCTTTGCACGATTTTTGAAGTATCTGATAGGCGAGAAAAAGTCCCGAGCTTTTGCCTCCCAACTTTCCGTGGCTGCCTGGTGGGTAGATCATTCGTTGCAAGAGCTTGTAAAATTCACATACATCAACGTACTGTTTCGCAACATTGATAAATTCAAGCTGATCTGTGAAAAAACGGCGGATCAGCGAAACGTTCAGAGCATTCTTGGTTGCGTCCGATAATTCAAGGCCCTCGGGCGCAAGGTGGTAATAGCGGGTTATGGCATCTGCAATGTCCGCCAACGAGGAATCCTGCTTTTCCAACGCCCTGATCAGAAAGCTGGATTTGTCTTCCCGAATCCATTTCTGTATGATTATTAATATCTGGTTGTCACTCAAATTGTCCGACGCAATCTTAAATATTTTTTCGCTTGGCTGAAACATTTTATCAGGGAGGGTTTTGTGCATAGGGCGATTAACCTCGCCAAAGAAATCATCGATATTGCTGTTCTGGCCTGCACCGAACTTCGCCAGTAATTTCTGGGCTTCCTCAATCCCATGCCACGAAAGATAGTTCATCATCTTACGAGAAATGCGCGTGAAAAGGCTTTTATCGGTTCGCTGAAGCAGGTCGAGAATGATCCGCCATTCGCCCTTCCGTCTTTCCGTCAGATCAGTACGTGCCTCCTGCCAATCCTGGAACATATCCCTAAGTTTGCGATGGAGCAGATAATGCCCCATACTTTCAGCAATAGTGTCAATCAGTTTGCGTTCTTCTTTCAGGAATGGGCCTTCATCGGCGGGTGGGCGCTCATCGGTATAGTAAACATCTACAGAACCAACCTGTTTCGATTGAACGACTATGGGAGAAGAGAGAAACCAGCGAGTCTTGGTAAATTCCGAAGAGCGATATGTGGAATCCATGTATTTTATTTCGGCCTCGCACACATCCGGAAACTGCCAGCCAGGCGGAATAACCTTCACAATCCCATTGAAGACCTGGTCCTGCGAAAGTTCAACATTATTAACAAACTCTTCAATACTATAAAGGCAGTTTAATTCTTTTGCTCTTTCTTTGAGAGAGTCCAAAAGTTTTTCGATATGTTTTTTATCTTCATTCATTTTGCAATAATTCCTCTCCCTGTCCTTCCATCTACTTTTACATGTAGAGGTGAGTCGAGTTTCACATGCTTCACATATTGCGTCTCTGTAACCGGTTTCCGAGAATTTAGCCAATCCCAGTCTATATTGTATTTGCCCGCATGATGCATGGAAAAATAACTGACCCGGAAACTGCTTATGTTATGAAAAAAATGGGTTCCCTGGCTTAAATCGACATTCATTTCCGGAAGTGTCGATTCCACGATTACCCGTGCACCGGAAATTTGTCCCCAGTTCACAGGAATCCCTAACCATTTATCGGAGCTGCCCCACCGCCCAAAACCAATTAGTAAATAAGGAATTTTCCCTTTCATCAACTCCTGATTTATGCCTTCCAACTCGGCAGCAATCCGGCTGGTATATCTTGCATCGAAGCCTTCCGGTTTTACGAACACAACATCCTGAATATCATCAACGTGTCCATTGCCCATCACCGACTCGGATGCAAGCAATAAATTTTCTGCAGACAATTCGCCCGGGTCGATTTCCACCCTTTCGGCGGACACAACCATTGGCCGAACCTGCAGGAACCCAAAACGGGCTGCCTGCTCCTTTCCCGGCTCCAGCGTTACAGCAAATTCGATCTCAACCGGTGCAGCAAGCGATTCCTCACAAAT
Source organism: uncultured Calditrichaceae bacterium (assembly GCA_964624795.1). Lineage (GTDB taxonomy): Bacteria > Calditrichota > Calditrichia > RBG-13-44-9 > RBG-13-44-9 > CAZUZS01. Next base: position 24,366 of record CAZUZS010000014.1, on the reverse strand, counting down.
ACGCAAAAGGTTTTTCACAAGTTCATTCAACCTTATCTCTTCCAGTTGCAGTAAAGGAGCAAAATTCAGAATCCTTGGCCCATCTCCGGCCATCCCGGGATAAATTTGATCCGATTGGGAATCATAAGTAGAGGCTGCATACCGCAAGACCTCATCTTTCTCCGCATCCACCAAATCGCCCTTCACCAAATATTCCGTTTCCCGCACCGGATCGAATGCCGGCGGCTTCCCCATATTCACTGCCCAGAATTCCCGCTGGGTATGTTTCAGCAAATCATTAATGGAATTGAAGGGGGGATTGGCGCGAGGATACTGTGGGGAATAGCTCCATCCTATCCCTTCGTCGACAATCATTTTTCCCAGTCCCAGGGCCAGGCTGACGATGCCCTCCTCTGGCTCGGCATGGCCCAGGGGATAAAAATTGTAAGAGCGGCCAACGCCGGAAATATGCGGATAGTATCTGTCGGAATGCCGCTGTCCCACAACTTCCTGGATAATAACCGCCATTTTCTCCCCTGCCGCGGAGTGCTGGGTTGCCCTGACATAATCCTTCGCTTTTTTAAAATAGGTTGAGGCATACACAAATTTGACCGCTTCAACCAGCTTGCGGAACCGGCTTTCGGCATCAAGCTGGTTATTGGGCGTCATTTTGGTTTCATAGATGCCGGCGAACGGTTCAAACATAGCATCCTCCAGCAGACTGGAAGAACGGACCGCCAGCGGTGAATGCACTTTAGAAATGAGTGACCAGAGGTCCCCAACCAGACGCGGGGGAAAATCGGTATTCTGGAAAGCATGAGCAATGCGATCATCAGGGAGATCGGAATTCGCCAATTCCCACAAGTTGTTCTGTGTCATGAAATCATCAAACAGATCGGTAGTAATCACCGTCATAGTTGGGATGTTGACTGTAAATTCCGGGAATTCACCGCGATCCAGTTTTTTGGACAATACATCCCTGATAAAAGCAAGCCCTTTAGCCTTTCCACCCATCGAGCCGTGACCGATCAGGGTAAGCTCTTCTTCGGAATTAAAAAATTTGCGCTGAAATCCTGGAAGATCATCAAATGCCATTTTCTCTCCGGAGAATTCCCCATATTGGAATTTTGCCAAAACAGAGACTCCCGTGAAGAATTGTGCACGGGAGCCCTCTTATTTTTATAAATTTGCTTCATTAGCCGGCTCGCGCACATCTCAGGACATAGTAATTTTCCTGCGAATCAGGAGATAAGCACAAAGTCCGGTTTGCCAGTTAAACCCAGCCGCGATCTCTGCAAGCCTGCGCCACGCGACTAATTGAAATCACGTATGCCGCATCCCGCATGTACAGATTCTTTTTCCGGGCCAATTCGCTTACCGCCAAAAAAGCAGCCGTCATCTTGATATCCAATTTGCCCAGCACTTCATCCTTTTCCCAGAAGTAATTCATATTGCTTTGCACCTGCTCAAAGTAACTGCAGGTAACTCCGCCGGCATTGGCAAGAAAATCCGGTATCATGAAGATACCCCGTTCGTGGATCACTTTGTCCGCGTCCGGTGTCGTCGGGCCATTCGCACCTTCAGCAATAATCTTGACTTTGCTGCTGATTTTGCCAACATTGTCGCCTGTAATCTGGTGTTCAATTGCAGCCGGTATCAGGATATCCACTTCCTGCTCAATCCAGGCATCGCCCGGCAAAACATCGTATCCTAACTCCCTGGCCTTTGCCTTGTTGATGCCACCAAAACGATCGGTAATTTTCAGCAGCGCATCAAGATCAACACCATCTTTTTTCAGGAATGAATATGAAGTTTGGTCTTCCTGATCCCAACTCGACACACAGATTACTTTTCCGCCTAATTGATTATAAAGACGAATGGCGTACTGCGCAACATTTCCAAAACCCTGCACACTGGCGATAGTCTCTTCGGGTCGAATTTCCAATTCTTTTAGCGCTTCGCGAACCGTAAAAATTACACCATATCCGGTAGCCTCGGTTCTGCCCAGTGAGCCGCCCATGCCCACCGGCTTACCGGTGATAAAACCGGGATATTGTCCACCATGGATGGTCTCGAACTCGTCCCGCATCCACAACATATGTTGCGCATTTGTCATGACGTCGGGAGCCGGAACATCATTCACCGGACCTACATTTTTTGCTATCGCGCGCACCCAGCCTCGGCATATCTGTTCCTGCTCGCGCATGCTCAAATTATGCGGATCGCAGATCACGCCTCCCTTGCTTCCACCTAACGGAATGTCCACGACTGCGCATTTCCATGTCATCCACATAGATAACGCCCTGACTGTGTCTATTGTCTCTTGTGGGTGAAAACGAATGCCGCCTTTGCCCGGACCGCGGGCATCGTTGTGCTGAACCCGAAAACCCCGAAAGATTTTCATGGTGCCATCGTCCAGTCGTACCGGTATGCTGAATTGGAATTCGCGCAATGGAAATCGCAACAAATCGCGGGTTGCCGTATCCAGTTCAAGAATATCCGCCACATTGTCGAATTGCTGCTGCGCCATTTCAAACGGATTGAATGCTTTGCTGCTCATAAACCCTACCCTTTCTCTTCCGCAATGGATTCTTTGACTTTAGTTATACAATTTAAGCTCAATAAAATGATACATCATACATTTTAAGATCTTACTCCCGGCTATTTTGCTCCATTTTCCTGATCTCCTGTTTCTCCTCCTATTTATGGCATTCTTCTTCATCCCGGCAAGTTCGCCATACGATTTTTTTTGTTTACTTTTGTTCCGGAACCGGAAATTCAATTCCGGCCTTGTTATTTGGACAATTACATCGCCACACACTTCATTATGTGACAATTTTAATTTACCAAAACTCAATGAAATTAAAAAGAATAATAATATTTTCTCAATTTATTTAAAGACCCTCCTCTGCGAAAAAAGGATGTGATAAAACAATTGAACAAAACCATTAATACTGATAACAATTGCAGACAACATAAAAATATGCAGCCCTCGTCGAAATATAATAATATATTCACATTATTTAACGGGACGGAGCCTGGTGGGCCTCTTCAGTGCAGTAAACCTCCAGGCAAATCGCAGACAATTTCGGTGGATTATCGATTTTTTTCAATTACCCGGCCTTTTTGATTTTCTTTTCTGCCAGCTTTAGTAATCTCTGATACACACCCCTGGCACGATTTTCAAGGGTTTTCAGGTCGCGGTTATTCTGAATGATAAAATCTGCCCACTTAGCCTTCTCCTCGATCGGGAGTTGCTTGTTTATGCGATCGACAATTTCAGGCTCGGTGAGTTTATCGCGTAGCTTTATTCGCTGGATGCGATCCTGCATTCCGGAGGCAACCACAACCACCGCATCGAACATGTGCTCCAGGTTCAGCTCGTAAATGAGGGCGGCATCCACGACTATAATGGCGTATTTGCCTAATTCACGTGTTTCTTCAATCAAATCCAGAATACCAGCCACCATGCGGGGATGGACAATGTGGTTCAATCGTTGCGTTTTTGTGCTGTCCGAAAATGCAAGCCGGGCCAGCAGTTTTCTATTCAGTTTTCCGTTCCGATAAAAAATTCGGCTGCCAAATGCTTTTTTCAACTCCTTCTGGATTTCTTCATTTCTCTCGATTTCTTTTTTGGCAACCGAATCGGCATTAATCACCCTGGCGCCCATTTTTTCAAGAAACTCGCAAACAGTGCTCTGGCCGCAGCCCATGCCGCCGGTCACCGCAACAACGATCGAATTTTTCCTCTCCATTTTCCTCACCCGTTATTTCAATATCAAAAATTTTCCCATTTTTTTCTGGTTTTGAAATTGCGCCACAAAAATATAAACACCGCTCTGAACAGCTGCTCCTGCATCGTTCAGCAAATTCCAGCCAACACCGCCTTTATGTTCTGTTTCAATCAAACTCGTCACCCGCTGCCCCGAGGCAGTGTAAATGAAAATTTCGCAGCCATCAGGCAGGTTTCCAAACATAATTTCATTTTGACTGCTACCCTGCCGGTAAGGATTTGGATACACAATGATGTTCTCCAAATCCTGAACCGCCTGTTGAATGAGTACCCGGTTACCTGCATCGGCAGGCACCTCTGCTCCCCGCTGATCCTTCAACCCGGTGAATTCAAGATAATAGCTTACCCCCAGGCTGCCCATGCGGTTCTTTCCGGTCAGAAAAAGATGCACGACCGAGGGATCAGTCTCATCTAGCATGGCCCTCATCACCTCATCATCGGGTAACAATTTGTAGTTTTGTGTATTTTCGGCACTTGTGCGGTCCATCGGGTGATTAAAAGACAGCTTCAGCTCGCGTTTGGAAATCATTTCTATTTTCTTGAGATATGGATTTTCCATTGCATTTTCAACTGTGAAGTTGATATGCATGCTGTCCTCAGCGAATGGCACATTGTGCTCATTCACCAGCCCGCCGACTGCCAAGTTATGCTCACCCGGAGCAAGATCATCCAGAAATGTCAACAGTATTTCCCGATTTCCCTGTGATCTTACCACACTGGTCGGTTTTTGGGCACCCGGCTGAAGCAGGAAATGATCTGCCTGAAAGGAAGCAGGTCCCAGCGGTTTGGAAAAATCGAGAATCAATTGTGCCGTACCACAACGGGCGAGATTCAGATATTGCGGTGGATTTTCGGCCCGCACCTGCACCAAAAGAGAGAAAAAACTGGCAGGCTGAACATACGTGCTGTCAATCGCCTGAACACGGTAGTTATATAAAACACCGCCAGTTACCGTCGAATCCTGGAATACCGACTTATGGACCGAAAAGCGCAGGCTGTCGTGAGTCGCCGGATCGATTCGGAGCAGTTCATAAAAGGTCGCGCCGGACACCGCTTCCCATGCCAGACTAATTCGCGCCGTATCCGCATAGCTCACCCGAAAGCGAGCCGGCGCCAGAGGCCGCTGATTATCTGACTGCCGTTCCCAGACTATTAGCGTAGAGTCACCCGACAATAAAACCCGGTTGTCCGCTATCTTTGCCACACCGTTACTGTTTACGCCGTTGTAATACCAATTTATCTGGTACTGCCCATTCCTCCAGGTGATATAATACACCTTTGGAAACGGCGTGAAAAAAATTTCATCTTTTCCGTCTCCATCATAATCTGCAGTCGAAATGCCGCTGAACGTATTTTTCTGTTCGTTCAAGCCGTGGAAATTCTGCCGCCAAACAAGACGGAGGGAATTGTCGCCGTCCGATTTCAGAATACTCAGCACCCAGTACTGCCGCTGGGCAGATGATTCGCCGACGTAATCTGCGATAACCTGGGTGGCCACGACAAGCTCCTCCTGCCCATCACCATCAAAATCGCCGGTGGCGAAACGACTGGTTGCATCTATTCCCGGCAAAGAAAGCGTATCGGCAAGAAGAAACTGACCCGCTATGCTGCGCTCGTAAATAAGCAGGTCTCCGTCATAATCTCCAATAATTATTTCCATTTTCCCGTCATCGTCCAGATCTGAGAAGCGGGCATAAGGTGTTCCGTAATTGTTCTCGCCGGAAGTGGGATTATCCAGGATTTGCAGCGGTGTTACCGAAAAATTTGCCGGATTGGCAAGCCGGTAAATCTGCCACTGGTTTTCATGAATCGCCAGCACCTCCGGATTGCCGTCATTGTCAAAATCCCCCATGCGCGCCGCCCAGAAATCGCTTTCCGGGCACTGTACCGGATTCAGCGAAAATTGTGGCAGGCCATTTCCATTGAACAGGTAGGCTGTTCCGCCGTAGCCGGCTAAAAGATCCGGTACCGAATCGCCCGTCACATCCTGCAGATCACGAGGGAAAGCGGCTATTGAACCGGCGTGCAAAAGAAGACCGGAGTTGTCAAAATTAATTATCCCGATACGAGGCTCCGGGAGTATTGGTCCGGCCAGGTAGCCGGCAATGTCCGGCAGGCCGTCTCCATTTATATCTTTGGTATCGGGCAGAACATAGGCAAAACCGGCGGCCTGCTCCAAAAGTAAAAAGCTTTCAGTAAATGTGTTCGGAAGTTTTAGGTCAACTGAATAGAAGCGATTGTCATTATCCTCACGAGTTGTTAATCCCGATGTGTTACGAAGTTCGATATAAAACTCCACCGGTCCGGTGATCTCCCGGGTAGTGAGCAAGAATGTATGTTCATTGCTGAAATAGCCGGACGTTAGCGAATGTGAAAAACCGGCGCCGCCAGCCAGCCGGTAAAAAAGAGTCGCCAAAGTTTGATCGTCGGTGTTCAGTTGAATAAGACAACCATTTTCATTTTCCACCATCATAGGGATAATCTGAAGGGGCTCCATCACCGGTGGAGTTCGATCCAGGTAGACGACCACTCTGTTGGAGATTGTATGCCGATCATGGTCGGTGACTTTCAGCTCCAGCGTATAAATGGCATCCTGCAAATGTGTTGTCTCCCACAAGCCGAGTGTGTCGTCAATTACCTGCTGAGAGCTTTCCAGAAATGGCATCATTTGCACCGGATCTGCCCCGATGCCGTATGAAAGACTATATTTCTCCAGATCGGGCGATGCAGCTGTTCCACGAATAGCTACGGTATTTTCCCGTAAACCGCTTTGTGTCTGGGGAGAGGCGATTGTCGCCACGGTACTTTGAGGGACTGTCAGAGAACGAGAGACATTTAGAAGGCCATTACCAAAGTATTCATCCCAGCCGGGGGCGCCCAGATCAGTGCATCCTGTCAGCAATTTTGCCTGTACCGCCCTGCTGCTCGCAGAAGGATTTCCGGACCAGATTAACGCCAATGCACCGCTTACCATCGGAGCCGAAAAAGACGTTCCATTGAACTCACCATATCGATCACCAAGGCTTGTGGAAAAAATATCCTCTCCGGGTGCAACCAGGTCGATTTTGGGACCGAAACTGGAAAATGAAGCAAGCTCGTCGTTCCGGGTGGTCGCTCCCACGGAAATGGTTTCATCGTAACCGGCAGGGAACTGCAAAATGCTGTTGCCGGAATTTCCGGCGGAAGCCACGAACAGCACATTGTGCTGGACACCGTATGAAACGGCATCCCTGATGAGATGGGAATAGACCACATCTCCAAAACTCATGTTTATGATCCGACAGCCGTTCTGCACCCCGTAAACAATCGCCTCGGCGATATCGTCTTCTTCCAGGAAACCGGAAGCAGTTCCCGCCCGCAGCGCCATAATCCTGGCGCCCGGCGCAATGCCCGCAATTCCAAGTTTATTGTCTGTAGAGGCCGCAATGATGCCGCTTACCGCCGTGCCATGCCCGCCGGGATATTCATCCATCGGATCGTTGTCAGGATCGAGGTAATCGCCATTGTCGGGAAAATCGGGAGCATCGGTGAAATCCCAGCCGATCACATCATCCACATACCCGTTCCCGTCATCATCAATATTATTTATGTCGCCTGCGTCCAGCCTGCCGTTATGATTCAAATCCTCAGCGGAATTTATCCACAACTGGCCGGCCAGATCCTCTTGCAGGTAATCCACCCCGGTATCAATTACCCCCACGATAATTGCCGGATCACCGAACCCTATATTCCAGGCGCTTTCCATGCCCAGGGTCCGAAGCGCCCACTGCTGCGGGTAAAGAGAATCGTTGGGTGCAAAATCGATTTTAAAGAGATAGTTTGGCTCTGCCCATTCAATTCCCGGCATTGCGTTCAGCTTCGTCATGAGAGCGGGAGCAGATTCAGCCTTTGAGGGTTGGAAAAGGTAATATTCATTGGGAAGGCCAACGGTTACCGCTTCCCCGGTAAACAGTTTTTTTATCGATTGAAACGAAATTTCTGATAGAAGTGAATCGAGCGATTTGTCGCCTGAACGCAATGATTTCCCGGAAACCAGGTCCGCCGTCATACCGGATTTGAGTTTCACAATCAGCGATTTCCCTTCCTCCGTCCGCCCCGGTGCAGCAGCTAAGAGGATAAACAAAGCCCCGAGAATCCGAATAGTAATTTTTCTTCTCGTATTAAAATACATGACATAAAATAAGGGGGCATTGCCCCCGAAAATAACAGTTTTTTACTTTTCAAATCGCTGACCAGCAAACAGGAAGGGCGGTTTTGTCTTACGCGGATTCCCTTAATTCAAACGGAATTGCATACCGGGATTGGCTTAGTCCTCTGATCCTGATTTTTGTTTATCCACAATAACCTGCAAATCCTCAATTTTTCGCCGGTATCGTGAATTCTCCGGATCCTTGTCAAGCAACTGGCGAAACACGTCGATCGCTTCCTCGAAGCGGCCCTGCGCAATATAGATCTCGCCCAAAGTGGGAGACAGAATGGGCGGTCGACCAAAATGCGTGGTGTCTCCTTTTCCCGGTTTGGAAGGCGGAACTTCCTGTAATTCCTCCTCATCCGGCTCTTTTACATCTTGCATCGCCGCATCCGCATCGCTTGTCGTCGGTTTTTCCGTCACGGTTTCCTCAAGGATAGCCTTGCGGGCAGATTGATCTTCATTTTCTTCTTTTAATATTTCCTTTTCCGCCTCAGGTGACGTTTCATCCTCTTTTTGCTCCGATTTCTTTTCATCCGGATGCCCACCGTCTTCACGTTCTGAAATCAGGTCGGAAACAACCGCGCTAAAATCCATCGGTTCGTCGTCAACAAATTCATCGGGGAAATCTATTTCTTCCGTTTCCGGTTCCTCCGCAACAATTTCTTCCTCCTCCAGCGGATTTTCCGGCGGTAGCGATTCTTCATCGAATTCAACCGTAGATTCTTTGTTTTCGTAATCCATGAAAAAGGAATCCATTGCTGAAGTAAATTCGTCTCCCTCCAGCTCATCTTTTTTCGATGGAGATTCCGGTTTTTCCGGTTCACCTTCCTTTGCTGCGCTTCCGGCAGTTTCCTCCCCTGAACTAAAGCCCGCTTCGGCAGAATCTTCAGCTTCAGCCGAATTTATTGTGTCTTTGAAAACTTCATCGAGGGTTTTCTCTATATCCTCCTCTTCTTCCGGCATCACAACGGTATCAATCAGGTTATCTACCTCCTCATCATTCACCTCAGGGGCCAATTCTGCGGTCTCCGGTTCTTCTTCATCCGCCAGGAATTCCTTTCGGGAACTCATCATGGTGATCAAATCTTCCTGGAAATATTTGTCCGCGGCTTCCTGGTTGAAAGGATCGGCCAGATAATATTTCAAATAGCTGTCCTGCGTCATCACGGAGAGGTTCAGATTTTCATTTACATCCGCCAAAACCCTCCAGGCCTCCGGAATTGCCGGATCATACGCCACCGCAATTTCCATTTCATGCTTTGCATCATGATAATTCTTAAGCTCGTACAATGCCAGACCCAGTATGTAATGCCCGAAGCCATAATCCGGGTGCTTCCGGAGTCCTACACCGCAAATATCGACCGCCCGTTCAAAATCCCGATTTTCAATTAGCCGGGCTGCCAGATGTGCAAAAACAACCGTATCCGGGTGGGTCTTTATAAATCTTGCAAGTTCGGTCTTGCTCGTAAATTCTGCCATATTTTTCACCCCAATTTCTAATTCACAAAATATAATCGATTTCAAAAATATCAACAGAGGTTTGCAATCGTCTTAAAATCTCGACCTCTGTGAATATCCAATCAAATTCTCTATGCACTTGGGTCCACGAAAATTAGAAAATATTCCGAAAAACCATAATTAAAAAACAAATTCCAATCTTTTATTTTTGCCCGACTTGCTTCCGAAAAAAAATGGTTTGAGAAAATCTGTTTTTGTAAATCAACCTGCTAAATATACGATTCTTTTGCAAATTATGAAAATAAAAACTACCAGGCAGCAATTGTATTATTAATCATGTCTTCTACGATTTGGTCGGTCGCTTCTGTGATAGCCTGATCGATTTCTGTTGCAGTGGCATTACCGGGGATGATTCCAAAACGCGAAACATTCCCACTCCATAACGCCTTTTGGGTATGCGTATTCATGCACTCTGCCCGGATGTTGACCACCATTTTGAATTGCTGAACCTGTTCCTGTTGGGTAATACTGACCGGCTGACGGTTGATTGAAGTAATCGCCCCGGACAACACCAGATCCGCCCCTTCCTCGGTATCAATTACCCTGAGAGAATTATCTTTGATAAAACCCTCAGTAATTTTTTGCATAAAATCTTCGCGAACACCCGCATACTGCGTCTGGTTATCAAAATCCTCAATATAAATTGTTTTTAAATAGGACGGCAATGCGCCCCTGAAGGAATAGCGGACGCAAGACACCGCTATCAGCATGATCAGCAGGCTCAAATAAATCAGAATTTTATTGAAGGTCATAATCTTTCAATTTCCGGTATAAAGTGCGCTCACTAATGTTCAATGCATGCGCCGCTTTTCTTTTGTTTCCATGAAATTTAAGCAAAGCTTTTTTTATTAATTGCTTTTCCATCTCTTCAATCGGCTGGACATCGTCCTGATAATAAATATCTTCAGCATCATTGTGTATTGCCTGGCTCCCCATATTGTGATCCAAATTCAGGAGGATTTGTTTCATCTCCCGGATTTCCACACCTAGCGAAAGCAGGGCCTGGTACACAAGCTCGCGCTCTACCTGGTCCACGCTTTTTCTCGCAAGCATGGGGAGCGCAGAAGAAAGGTCATCGGTTTCCTGGTAATGGATGAGTTGTTCGCGGACCAGTTCCACATCCACCGGCCTGCCCGCAGAAAGAACAACAACCGAATCCACGAAATTTTTCAATTCCCGAACATTTCCCGGCCAATCGTAGTTTTCGACCAGGTCCAGCGCTTCATCGGTAAATCCCTTGAATTCAATATTATTGTTGGCAGTTGTCTGTTGAACAAAATAATCGAGCAACAGAGGAATATCTTCCCGGCGACCCCGCAGCGGCGGAACAAGAATGGTCACCGCTTTCAGGCGGTAGTAGAGATCTTTGCGGAAATGGTTTTGTCGCACCATTTCGCCAAGTTCCCGGTTGGTCGCTGCCAGAACCCTGACATCCACCTTGCGCAACTCACCGCTTCCCACTCGCATGAACTCACCGCTTTCCAGGACGCGAAGCAGCTTTACCTGCGTTTGCAGCGGCGTTTCGCCGATCTCATCCAAAAATACGGTTCCGCCATCGGCAAGCTCAAAATACCCCTTCTTTGTGGCTATTGCGCCGGTAAACGCGCCTTTTTCATGTCCGAACAGCTCGCTCTCCAGCAATCCTTCCGGGATGGCGCCACAATTGACTGAGATCATCTGTTTTTCGCGCCGCGGACTCAATTGATGGATAGCTTTCGCAATCACTTCCTTCCCGACGCCGCTCTCCCCCGTAATGAGCACCGAAACGTTGGTCGGCGCAACCGACATGACAAGCTCGATCATCTCCCGAATTCTCTCGGAGTTGCCGACGATATTCAGTTGTTCCTGAATTTTTTTATATTTGTTTAGGATCGCCATCTTACTCCCTGTATTTCCCATGTAAAAATAGCTGGATAAATCAATAGAATCAAGTGTTTGTTGTGATTGTATTCTCTTTGCAAATCTATATTGTAAATCACCGGCAAAGGGGAATTTTCTCCATCCTAGCGGCCTTCCATCATATTTTTACCAAAGGGTATTGTTCCCGGCGAATCATATCCATTTTCGGCCGCAATGTGTTTCCTTCTCCATGCATGGATTTTTACTTCAGACCTTCCCGGGAACCACTGGCAATTCAAAACTGTTGAAATGCCCATTGCTTTGTGGAATATGTTTTGCTATTATTGTTTGGATTTGGAATATGATGCGCAAATTTGAAACGAAAGTATGTAGAATATCGACCAGAAACACATCTGCCCCGACCGGATTTATCACAAAACATCTAACAGAATTTCGAGCTTTAACTGACGAGCCCGTTCATAAGAGAAAATGAAAACATTATACAAAAAGGCCCTTATCATTGGAGGCGCGTCTCTCCTGCTGGAAGCGATTATCGTGTATTTTCTTTACACCAGCATCAATGCGTTTTATGCCGATTTAACCAATAAACTGGCTTTTTTGCTGGTTGAGCAAGTCCGGAATGTAATTGCGGCTGACAAACTCGATATCTCAAAGCTGGGTCCATACAACAAATACCCGATTCGCCGTTTGATGAACCGGTTTAGCGGCGACAATTCAAAAATTCTGCATATCCTGCTCATCGATACCACCGACAACATCGTGGTGAGCGATGACCCTACGGTGGAAGGAAAAAGCTACACAACGGCGCACGAGCTAAGACTTCTGGACACCGATAAACCCACGATTATAAAGCGGGCGTGGGAGGGTGACCAGGAAATTGTCGATACCATCGTTCCGCTTGTTCAGGACAGCGTGAAGCAGGGTTATCTCCGAACCGTTATTTCGGTGAAGCATCTTGAGAATTTCTACCAGAACCGGCGCCTGATCCTGTTTATTGCCAGCGTTTTTGCGCTTGGAATTATTATCCTCACAGTTTTTCTTACTTCCCGGATTTACCAGACCAATTTGCAGAACATAAAAAACGCAATCGATAAGCTGCACGATTCCGACTACCAGTACCAGGTCAACTATCAAAAGCAAGATGAATTTGCGCCGTTATTCGCGCGTTTGAACCAGCTCTTCAAAAAAACACTGGATCTGGACGAAAGCTTCCGGCAATCCGAGGAACGTATTAAAGCGATGATGCGCGTGATTCATGAAGGGCTGTTGATTCTGGATGAAAACATGCGGATCGTCTCTTACAACGAATATCTGCTCGACATATTCCATATCCGGCAGAGCCACCGGCTGGAAGAGCAGCTTTATCGGATGGTGCAGGAAAATCCTAAAATATTGGAAATGTACCGCCTGGCACGCGATCCGAAAACCCATGCCGTGCGGAAGTCGCTGGCCCTGAAATTACCGGATAAGGTGACCATTGATGTTCAGATAAATGCACTTTCCATTTTAGAGGGGAAAAACGCCAACAGCGTAATCTTCTATTTCAAGAACCTCGGCGTATTGCAGGAGCTGGAGCAAAACCTTCACCGCAGCATGAAATACACCATCATCAGTCAGTTGGCATCCAGCATCGGGCATGAAATCCGCAATCCGCTAAGCTCGTTGGCCATTCATACTGAAGTTCTGGACCACCTGGTGCTGGATGCACCACTTGCGGGAGATACCAGGCAGAAAATCAAAAAATCGATTAACATTCTGAACAGTGAGATCGAACGGCTTTCCAAACTCATCGACCAATTTTTCAACCTGGCCCGCACCAAAGAAATCGAACTCGAATTCGAGGACATAAATGCCGTCATCCGGGAGGTAATTGACCTGGTTCAACAGGAGGCATACGAGAAGGAGGTCACGCTGCATATACACCTGGCAAAAAATTTGCCGTTAGTCAATATCAGCCGCGACCAGATGAAGCAGGTAATTCTCAACCTGGTCTTAAATGGCTTCGATGCCATGTCCGACGGCGGCGACCTTTACCTTATCACAAGGGAACATGAGAATAAGGTTAAAATTGCCATCAAAGACACCGGCAAAGGAATCCCGGCGGAGATAAAGGATAAAATATTTGATTACTATTTTTCAACAAAAAAAACGGGCGGCGGAATCGGTTTGGCGATTTCGAAAAAAATTGTTGAAGCCCATGAAGGAAGAATATATTTTAAGTCGAAACCCGACGAGGGCACAAGTTTTATGATTGAGCTGCCCAGGGCTTATATGAATTAAAGCAAGGATAGGATAGATGGAGAACGGCCGTATATTAATTATTGATGATGATGATAACATCCGGGATGGGATGGTAAGCCTGTTGGAGTCGAGGGGTTACGAAGCCATTGGCGCTGCTGATGGCAAAATTGCCCTTGAAATGCTGGAAGAACAGGTCTTCGAGCTGATCATTACAGATTATAAAATGCAGCAAATGGACGGGATGCGTCTGCTCAAGTCCTTGAACAAGCAATATCCCTCTCTTAAGGTGATTATGGTAACCGGTTTCGGCTCCATAGAACATGCGGTGGAAGCCATGCAGGCCGGCGCGGTGAACTACATTACCAAACCGGTAATGCCGCAGAAACTGCTTAAAATTGTAGAAGATTCCCTCGCGCAAAACAGCGGCTCATCCAACGGAGATGGCAAAAAGTCCCTTGAAAAGTTCCGCCATTTTCACCAAATGGTCGGCCTCAGCAAACCGATGCAGGAAGTCTATCGCAAAATCCAGGAAGTGGCGCCTACCGGTGTGCCGGTGCTCATTCTTGGGGAAAGCGGCACCGGAAAGGAATTGGTTGCAGGCGCTATTCATGAATGCTCACCACGCAAGAATGGTCCTTTTGTGGCAGTTAATACCGGGGGCATCCCCAGGGAATTGATTGCCAGCGAGCTTTTCGGCCACCTGAAGGGTGCATTCACCGGTGCCATTTCGGATAAGAAGGGCAAGTTTGAAGAAGCTCACCAGGGTTCACTTTTTCTCGACGAAATCGGGACCATGAGTCTTGCCGTGCAAATCTCTCTGCTGCGGGTACTCGAGACCCGGGTGATCGAGCGGGTGGGAAGCAATAAGCCGATAAACGTTGATGTACGGATAATCTGCGCGAGCAATGAAGACCTTATGGAATTGATCAAGGATCATAAATTTCGTGAAGACCTCTACTACCGGCTGAACGTGTTTGCCATTCAACTACCACCCCTGCGCCAACGCAAACAGGATATCCCTTACTTGCTCAAGTACTACCGGCACCTTTTCAACAGCGACCTTAACAAAGAAATTAAGGGATTCAGCAATGACGCCTTGAAAATACTCAAAGGCTATAGCTGGCCCGGGAATGTTCGCGAGCTTCGTAACATCGTGCTGCGCGCCATGCTTTCAGCAAACGAAATTATTGATGTACCGCAACTTCCCGCCGAGTTGACAAACAGCCGGGTCGGATCGGAAATCATTAGTATTAAAGCCGGCACAACGCTTTCGCAGGTAGAGAAAACAATGATTGTGCAAACGCTAAAAGCAGTGAACGGCAACAAGCTGAAAGCGGCCGAAATTCTTGGCATTAGCCGCCGCTCTCTTTACAACAAGCTGGAAGATTTTCAGATTACTGATAAGGTGTGATGGCACAGTTTGAAGCATCTGTTTTAAACTCTCCCTGTTCTGTCACTTCGGATAATATATGTAAACTTTATACACAATATCGTGCACCGGGCCAGGCGGTAATACCCGCAGGGATACAAAATGAGGTCCGGACAAGCCGACATGCCTTTGTATAAAAATCGCCTCTGAATGACAATTTTCGCAAAAGAATTTATAAAGATGCCCTTTGGCAGGATATTTGTAAAAATTAGTGAGTGATGATGTTTATCGGAGAATAGATGAAAAAGATACTTTTAGCGGAAGACGACAAGAATTTGAGCCGCAGCGTGGATATTTTACTTACGCTGGACGGTTTTCAGGTCGTTTCCGTGTACAATGGCGAAGAAGCGTTGAACAAGCTGTGCAAACAGAAGTACGACCTGTTGATTACTGATATTGTTATGCCAAACCTTAACGGAGTGGATCTGGTCAACAAGATCAGAAAATTGAATCCCGATATTCCGATAATGGTGGTTTCGGGGAAACTAAGCGAACCGCTTATTCACGATCTCGAACATGCGGGCGTTCAACATATTTTGCCAAAACCGATAAACCCGGCACGATTTAGAAATATGGTGCAAAAAATCTTCAGCAACGGCAGCCTGGTCAGCCAGTAAGCCAAACTATTTCGCTTTGCGACCTCCCGATTTTGGGATTTGGAATTCAGGCCCTGAGTACCGGATTGCAGGGAATGCAAGCTGCAATATCACAAGTGCGTTGAACCTCCCAATCAATCAAAAATTCAATTCCGAAATTACCGGGCAAAAATTTTGCCTCACAGGCAAGTCCCATGCGGCTTCCGCAGGGTGCAACCCTGGAAAGAACATTTTGTCAGCACTCCTGCACGCTTTTGTCAGGTTCCGGCGTGGTTAGCATTCTGTTTAGCTGCTTGTCCTCATTAAGATCCAAAAATGTGGAAAAACAGATAAAAATAGAGACTCACAACCATGGAGACCAGCAATATAAGCACGATCCCTACCCTCACCATTTTCTGGATGGTAATATAGCGGGAGCCAAATACAATCGCGTTGGGAGGTGTCGAGACCGGCAGCATAAAAGCACAGGATGCGGCAATGGTGGCCGGCAGCATGATTATGATTGGATTAATTTGCAGATCGATGGCGAGCGCCGCCATTACCGGTAGTATGGTAGTTGCAACCGCTGTGTTGGAAGTAAATTCAGTCAGCAGCGCTACCGAAAGAGTCAGAATAAACAGCATTAGCAGCATGTGCATATTGCCGAGGAATTCCAGGCGCTGACCGAGAAAATCAGCCAGGCCGGTTTTCTGGATGCCATCGGCCAGGGCAAACCCGCCGCCAAACAGCAGCAGTATATCCCACGGCAGTTCCAGCAAGCTTTTCCAATTGAGAAGCGTCTTTTTGTCTTCCGCCCCCTTAACAGGGATGATAAACAGCAAAATCGCCATGCCGATGGCCACCGTGCTGTCTTGTATTTTGCCCCCCAATCCGATGAGCTGAGCCCAGCCGGGGATGCGCATAAAACCCAGATCGATGTTGGCGCGAAAAATCCATAAAAACGCGGTAAGCACAAAAACCGCCAGCACTCGTCGCTGATTGGCATTCATAGGCCCCAATTGCCGCATTTCTTCCCTGAAAATTTTCTTGTCCTTCATTGCAGGCAGGTCCTCTTTTTTCAGCACAAAATGAACAAGGTACAGCCACAGCAGGGTGAATATAATAATTGCCAGCGGCAGGATTTTGATCATCCATTCAAGAAAGGAGATTTCGGGGCGATCCGGAAAATATTTGCCGTAGATGCCGGAAAAAACCACGTTGGGCGGCGTGCCGATCAGGGTCGCCATGCCCCCTATGCTGGCGCTGTAGGCGATACCCAGCATCAATACTGCCCCGAAATTTTTGTTTTTCGATTCCGTTTCTTCACTCGCGCCCTGCACCTGGTGTACAACAGCCAATGCAATAGGCAGCATCATAATGGCGGTGGCGGTATTGCTGATCCACATGGAAAGAATGGCAGAAGATAGCATAAATGCGAGAACCACCCGCCGTGGATTATTTCCCAAAAACGCAATGGTATGCAATGCGAAACGCCGGTGTAACTGCCACTCCTGTAGTGCAATGGCGATAATAAATCCGCCCATAAACAAAAATACAAGGTGGTTGGTGTAGTTGGGAGAAACCTCGCTGGTTTTCATGATTCCCAGAAATGGGTAGAGCGCCAGCGGCACCAGGGAGGTTACGGCAAGCGGAAGCGCTTCGGTCATCCACCAGGCAGCCATAAGCAGCGCAACTGCCAGCATGTTTTTCTCAATGCCGGTCAGGTGTGAGGAAATTGGTACCACAAGCACAAAAACAAACAGGAAAATTCCCAGCCAGAAGCCGGGGCGAAACGGTATCTTCCTGAAAATTCGGAGTAGGGGGAGGTTTAACAGCGTCATCGCCTTCCTTTCAATTATTTGGAGTGCCACAAGACAGCAAAAGAAATATAATAAAAAAAATAGGAAATGCACGGTTCCGGGCTGAAAGTTCAGGGTTGAGCGTTTGGTTAACTGAATATTTGCAGCAGAGGCGGGATAATGTCTAAAAGGAAGTACACAGAAAACAAGATTAACCCGTTGTGGTAATTAATTTCCTAATCAAAAACCTATTTGCAATTCGTGGCTTATCGGGCATTTGTCATTCCGAATCCCGCTTAAGCGGGGTGCCACGTAAGTGGTGGCTTACGCCAAGGAAATTTTTAAAGATTTCTCGCTAACGCTCGAAATGACAGGACATATTCTCACCCTTTGAAGAATTAAGATTTTTCAGTAGCCAACAGGTCAGATTAGTGATGCCATACTTGACATCCCCCCTCGCCCCCCTTCGAAGGGGGGATGTTAAGAACTAAAATGCACACGCCTACCAAACAAAAGATTTTTAACCAAATAATTCAGTAGACAAATCTATTGTTAGAGCAGCTACATTTCCAATAAGACTGCCGACTTTTTAGCCCAGAACCCGGAACCGGCGCCGGTGCTGCCATCAACTCAACCTAAAGAATACAATTAATCCCGTATCGAAAAAAAATTTTCTTTTTCGCAACTTTCCCCAAAAGGCCGCGTCTATTGCCACTTAATATTTTCGAACAAATATGGAAATAGTCGAAATTTTAAAAAAAGGATAAAGGAATGCAAAACAACGAAAACGCAAAAAAGGCCGGCATCAAACAAGCGGCGAAGGAATTGTTCTTCCGGTTCGGATTCAGCAAGACGTCCATGGACGACATTGCCCGGCAAAGCAGCCTTGCAAAGCCGTCACTTTATTATTATTTTCCCAACAAGGAAGCTATATTCGACGAAGTGGTGATCGATGAGGCAGAACAATTTATTATTCAAGCAGAGAAAAAACTCACCCCCGGTATGCCCGCGGATGAAAAAGTTGCTGCATTTATCCGCAATATCTATTTTGAACTAAAAGAATACGCTGTAGAAATTTCGAAACTTCCGGAGGCGTTAAGCGAGCAATACCCGCATGGCCGTCCGATAATTGAAAAAATAAATGCAATCATCCGGAAGAGATTGAGGCCCTGGCTGGCAGAAGGAAATGAACAAGGAATATTTGCGTTGGAGGACGAAAATGCAACCGTCCAGGCGCTGGCTTTCCTGAACTGTTTCCTGAATCTTGACTGGATGCAACGGGTTCCCGAAGAAACACGAGACCAGGTAGTAGAAACAGTTATTCAAATTGTTTTATATGGAATAAAGAGGAGAAAATGACTATGGCTTTTCGATTTTTTTCACCGCTGGTGATTTTGATATTTTTGTTCCAGGGAAGTTTCGCCAAGGACTTCAATTTGCAGCAGATTTTGAAATTGGCGGAGGAGAACAACAAAGAGATCAGGCTGGCGCGATCGGACCTCCAATTCGCATCGGCGCAGATGAAAGAGGCGATTTCCACAGCATTGCCGAAAATCAATGTGGAGGCCGGTTACAACCGGAATTTCCTGGAAAGCAAATTTTACTTCACGGTTACCGACACTGCCGGCAGAACCCAGACCCAGAGCTTCAAGGCATCTTTCACCAATGAATACCAGTTGAATGCCAGTCTCAGCCAAACGCTCTACGGTTTTGGAAAAGTGGGCAATGCCATTCAAGCTGCCGGCTATTATAAAAAATATACCGGCTACCAGTATTCATCCCAGTACCAGGGTGTTTTTTCGCGGGTCAAAAAAGCGTTCTACCAGGCGCTGCTGCTCCAAAAGGTGTGGCAGGTCGCAACCCAGTCCGAGACAAGCGCTCGTGAGAACTACGATAATATCAAAATCAAATTCGAGAGCGGGGTGGTTTCGGAATTCGAGCTGCTGCAGGCGGAAACGGCCTGGCAGAATACTATCCCGGAGACAATGAAAGCGCGCAAGAATTACGAGCTGGCCATCAATAACCTGAAAGCGCTGGTGGACATCCCGCTGCGCGAAGAGATGAACCTGGTCGGTGAGATGGAAACCTTTCCCGCCATGCCCGATTCGCTGCCCAACGAAGAGCTGTTCGCCATGCGGCCAGATTACAATGCCCTCTTATGGGAGAAGAAATTGCAGGAAAAACGGGTGGCGGTAGAATATTCAAATCACCTGCCAACCCTGAGCGGCAACCTGGTCTACACTTACGGCGCCCGTTCGGACCAGTTCAGGCTGGAAAATGCCAATGATAATGTCATTTTGGGCATCTCCCTTAATATCCCCATATTTTCCGGGCTTTATACCAGCGCGCAGGTTCA
>CAZUZS010000014.1:3163-4524 GCA_964624795.1 uncultured Calditrichaceae bacterium | reverse complement strand
GGAGAAGATAAGAAAGCGGCGAAAGTCCAATGAAAAATGAGATATCACCATTGGGTGATTCAATCAAGATGCGGCTCGTTAGATAACCCACCCCCACTTTCCCCCTCCCTTATGCATAAGGGAGGGGGACCAAGGGTGAGGGTCAAAAAAACAGGCATAATTTAATATGGCAATTTCGAGCGAGGTTTTAAAAAGAAAAACAGAATGCAGGAATTCGGTTCATCATCGAGCGAATACCGGCTATAAACACGCAACTCTGAACCCTGAACCGGGAACCCAAAAACCTCAGTAACTGGATTCCCGCAATACGAAAATAACACACATTTCGGAGGAGATATGAAAAAGTTTTTGGCTGTAATAATTGTGCTTCTTGCAGGTTTGCTGCTGTGGCAATGTTCTAAAGAGGGGGCGGCGGAGCAGCAGGACTCAAGCCCGGTGGGAACGCCGGTACAAACGCTGGCATTAAGCCCGCGGCCATTTTCCGAATACTTGCAGATCACCGGAACGGTGGAAGCCCGCAACCGGATCAAGATCGTGGTGGAAGAAGGCGGTGTGCTGCATAAGATCGTCCGCGATAAGGGGCGGTTTGCCACTGCGGGCGATACGCTGGCTATTCTGGAAAACAAAATCCTGGAAGCTACTTACAGCGAGGCGAAAGCCGCGCGGCAGCAGGCGGAGCTGGACTACAACAGCAAAAAGGTTATCTTCGACAAGCGGGCGATCTCTGAGAACGAGTACCTGGCGTCCAAATACGGACTGGAACGCGCCCGGGCTGCCTACGAGCTGGCCAAGGCGAGATATGCCAAGCTGTTCATCCGGGCGCCGCTGGACGGTTACGTAAACGACCGTTTTTACGATACCGGGGCGTATGCCATGCCCATGTCCCCCATTTTCGATTTCATCGATAATGAGTACATGAAAATCACTGCCGGCGTGGCGGAAAGATTTCTGAATGATATTGACCTCGGCACTCCGGTGCAGATAACATTCGATGCTTTTCCGGAGATGAACCTGGAAAGCAAGGTTTCGTTTATCAATCGCAGTATCGATCCCCAGAGCCGCACCTTCCAGGTCGAGATCTCCATCCCGAACCCCGACCGCAAGCTGGCGCCGCAGATGATTGCCAACCTCAAACTTTTGCGCCGCTCCTACCAGAACCAGATCGTTATTCCGCTGGACGCCGTAATCGAATCGGAACAGGGACGATATGTTTTTATTGATTCCAGCAACCACGCAAAGAAAATACCGGTGGAGCTGATGGCGGTTTACCAGGACAGTGTGCTGGTGAAAGGCCTGGACGCCAACCAGAATCTGATCGTGGTGGGGCAGCAGGAACTTACCGACGGAGATCCGCTGCTGGT
>CAZUZS010000014.1:0-3063 GCA_964624795.1 uncultured Calditrichaceae bacterium | reverse complement strand
CATAAAGTGAGCGTTTTTGTGCTGCTGGCCATTGTGGTGATCGCCGGGCTGGTTTCCTACCGGAATTTGCCGGTGGAATCGTTCCCGCAGATCAAACAGCCGGTGGTGATTATCGCGGTGCCCTACCTGGGGGTCTCCCCTTCCGATATGGAAACGCTGGTGGCACAGCCCATCGAAAACAAACTGCAAGAAATCGCCAAAATCAAAAAGATGACCTCCACCAGCTACGAGGGCTACTCCAGCCTGGTGGTGGAGTTCGAATCGGATATGGACATCGATGAAGCGGTCCGCAAGGTGCGGGAGAAAGTCGACCAGGCCAAGCCCGACCTGCCCGGCGACATCGAAGAGCCGGTGGTGCAGGAAATCAATTTCGAGAACATCCCCATTATGCTGGTCAGCATTACCGGGCAGCAGTCGCTGGTGAAACTGAAAAAGATTGCGGAAGACCTGCAGGACGAATTCGAGCAAATTCCCGGCGTGCTGGATGTGAACATCTCCGGCGGCCTGGAGCGGGAGGTGAAGGTCAACCTGAATCCCGCCCGCCTGCGCTACTACAACCTGGGGGTGAACGATGTGATTGGCGCCATCCGGCAGGAGAACACCACCATTCCCGGCGGCTCGGTTGAAAGCGGCAACCTGAGCTATACGGTGCGCATTCCGGGCGAATTCGGTTCGGTGAATGAGCTTAAAAATGTGGTGGTGAAAACCCTCAACGGCTACCCGGTTTACGTGCGGGACCTGGCCGACGTGGAGTTCGGCTACAAGGAGCAGAGCAGCTACTCCCGCCTGGATGAAAAATCCAGCGTTACGCTTTCCATCCAGAAGCGGAGCGGTGAGAATATTATTCGCATCGCGGACGCGGTGAAGGAAATCCTGAAAAAGGAAAAAGCAAAATTCCCCGCCAAAACCGACTATGTGATCCTGGCCGACCAGTCGAAAGAAATCCGCTCCATGGTGAACGACCTGGAAAACAACATTATCGCCGGGCTGCTGCTGGTGGTGCTGGTGCTCTACTTTTTCATGGGGGCGCGCAACGGACTGCTGGTGGGAATCGCGATCCCGCTGTCCATGCTGCTTTCGTTTATCGTGCTGGGCATGATGGGCTATACCCTCAACATGATCGTGTTGTTCAGCCTGATCCTGGCGCTGGGTATGCTGGTGGACAACGCCATTGTGATTGTGGAAAACATATACCGCCACCACGGGGAAGGGAAAAGCCTGATGAAGGCGGCGCGCGATGCCACGGCTGAAGTCGGGATGCCGGTTGTGACCTCTACCATCACTACCCTGTTCGCCTTCGCTCCCATGATCCTGTGGCCGGGGATTGTGGGTGAGTTCATGCGATATTTGCCCATTACGCTGATCATCACCCTCAGCGCCTCGCTGTTTGTGGCGTTCGTTTTCAACCCGGTGCTGTCGTCCACCTTTCTTAAACTGGATGATAAAATGAGCAAGCTGCCGGGAGACCGCCTGCTGCGCTTCATGGTGGTGCGTTACGAATCTACCCTAAAATGGGCATTGAATCGTAGGAAAACGACGATCATCCTGGCTTTTGCAGCCTACATCCTGATGTTCATTATCTACGGAATATTCAACCACGGTGTGGAATTTTTCCCGGATCTGGAACCGAACCAGGCCTGGATCAAGGTGGAAGCGCCCACCGGCACGCGGCTGGAGACATCGGACAAAATTGTGCGGCAAATCGAGAGCCGCATCGAAAATACCACCGATATGGAGCACTATGTCACGGAAGTGGGCAATGTCTCCGACCAGTTCAGTTTTGGGGCGGGCGGCGGCGCATCGCACAAATCGCAGGTGACCATCGATTTCCTGGAAAAAGAGGACCGGCGGCAAAGCACCTTCAAGACGCTGGACTCGGTGAAGCAAAAATTGACCGGCATCGCCGGGGCCAGGATCGATGTCTCCAAACCGCAGGAAGGTCCGCCCACCGGCAGCGCGGTGGAAATCCAGATAAAAGGAGAAGATTTCGCCGTGCTGGAACGGCTGTCCGACGACATTCAGCGGCGCATTAAAAATGTCCCGGGACTCACCGAGCTGCGCGATAATTTCGAAAAAGGTCGCCCGGAGCTGCGCATCCGCATCGACCGCGAAAAGGCCGCCCTGCTGGGACTGAACACCGCGCAGGTGGCCGGCACCATTCGCACCGCGGTAAACGGCAGCGAGGCTACCAAATACCGGGTGGGGCAGGATGAATACGACATCACGGTGCGTTTCAGCAAGGATTTCCGCAAGAGCTACACCGACCTGCTGAACCTGACCATTTTCCACGAGGGGAAGCACATTCCGCTGGCCAACTTTGCCACGGTGGAATTCTCCTCCGGTCTCAGCACCATCAGCCATGTGGACGGCGACCGGGTGGTGACCATTACCGCCGACGCCTTCGGGCGCAGCTCGGCGGAAGTGTTAGCCGATGTGAAAGAGCGCCTGGCCGGATTCCGTGCCCCGGAGGGTTATTCGCTGACCTACGCCGGGCAGGACACCGAGCAGAAAGCCGCTTCCGATTTCCTGATGCGGGCTTTCATGATCGCGGTGCTGCTGATCTTCTTTGTGCTGGTCACCGAGTTTAATTCCATCACCCTGCCGTTCGTGATCATGATCTCGGTGCTGCTCTCGTTCTTTGGGGTGTTCTTCGGGCTGTTGGTCACCTTCAAGCCGTTCGGCATTATCATGACCGGCATCGGGATTATCTCGCTGGCGGGGGTGGTGGTGAACAACGCCATCGTGCTGATCGACTATATCCAACAGCTTCGGGAGCGGGGCATGGAAAAAATGGAAGCGATTATCCTGGCCGGCAAAACCCGTCTGCGCCCGGTAATCCTGACCGCCGTCACCACCATCCTGGGACTCATCCCCCTTACAACCGGGATCAACATCGACTTTATCGGGCTGTTCAAAGGCAATTTCAGCAACTTCATCGAGTTCGGTGCAGAAAGCTCGCAGTGGTGGAGCAACATGGGCGTGGCGGTTATCTTCGGGCTGTTCTTCTCCACCGCCCTCACCCTGATTATTGTGCCGGTGCTCTATTACATGCTGAGCGATGCG
>CAZUZS010000013.1:47030-75467 GCA_964624795.1 uncultured Calditrichaceae bacterium | reverse complement strand
TGCTCACTGTCTCAAAGAGACTTTTTGCATTTTATGGCTTGCCGGACATTTGTCATTCCGAATCCGGCTAAAGCGGGGTGCCACGTAAGTGCCGCATAGCGGTGGCAATGCCAGTGGCTTGCGCCAAGGAATCTTTCAAAGATTTCTCGCTAACGCTCGAAATGATAGAACTTATCCTCACCCGTTGCAGAATCAAGTCTTTTAAATAACACAACGGGTCATTTATTGAACTTTACCACCACAAATGTAATATCATCATCCTGCGGTTTGCCGTTTAGCCATTGCTCAGCCGCTGCATTCAGATGCGTCAGAATATCCTGCGGAGATTTGTGTGCCACCTCACCGAAAACCGATTTCGCTTTGGAGTAATCCAGCATCTCCATCTCATTATTGAAAAGCTCCGGAAAACCATCCGACATCAGCAGAAGTGTGTCTCCCGGGGCAATTTTGCGGCTCAACTCCCGATATGTGGTGTCTCCCGGCCCGCCCAACGGCAGCCCCTTAATCATCACTTCCTCCACACGGCCTTCCTTATTTCGATAGATCAACGCGGGTGGCATACCGGCGGCGGACACAGTGATCTCGGAATCCTTTATTTTCAGCAGCGTCATCGCCATGTACAAATTACCCAACTGCATTTTCTTTATTGTCTGTGAACATTTTTCCAGGAATGAAATTGCGGCCAGAAACGGGGCCTCCGCCAGAAACAGACTCTTTATCAGAGCTACAATCAATCCTGCTTTCATCCCATGGCCGGTTGCATCTCCCAACGCTACCGTAAGTGTGCTGTCGGGCCCAATGCAGAAATCGTAGTAATCACCCCCGACCTCAGTAGCGGTTTTCATAAATGCGGCGATTTCCATGCCCGGCACCTGCGGTACTTCCTTCGGGAGAAGGGAAAGCTGCAACTTTCGGGCTTCCTCCAGCTCTTCTGTCTTGCGATGATTATCCGCCTCCAGCAAACGGCGGGTAATTTCCTGGTCTTTTGCAATCCGTTCCTGTTCCAGCATCTTTTCGGACAGCTCTCTTACCTGGTGTAATTGTTGTTGCAGATCTCTGCTGGTCTGGGCAAACTGCATGGCCAAGAAAACAGACATGGAAACCAGGAACGCCAAAAATCCATAAATATATGGCAAAAATAAGCCGCCGATGGGTTTCACTATATGAAAGCCAATGAGCATCTGGTAAGCAATGGAAATGAACAGGATGACCAGCCCGGCAACGATGATCCGATATCCGCCTTTGCGATTCCATCCTTTCATCAATCCCACGCGGGCGGTTTCCGCAAATCCCAGGATCATAAACCCATCGCCCAAAATAAATAACTGATTATTTCGGAATAGCAATAATAATATTATGACAAACCCACCAGCGCCAAAGAAATAGAAGAGCTTGGGCGGCTTTGGATAAAACAGCGTGTAAATGGTTAGTAATTGCAAAATAACCAACATAACAGATGTCAGAATCTTCATTTGCGTGAAAAGCAGAAAGAGGCCGGGATTTGAAGTAAAATGATTTTGAAAATTGAATAGTGCAAAAGCGGCAAACGAAACAGAGAGCAGGGAGAGATATAAGTTGAGTTTTTGTCTTGTATTATAGGAAAACAGGATTATATGAAACAATGCCAGCAGCAGTGAAGATACCATTATAACAAGCATATAGGACTTATAACGCACGGACCATACCATTTTGACGGCAATAGCATCGTCCATGTATCCTATGTTCATGCTAAAGCCCAGGCCACCCAGCTTTCGAAGATACTTGCTGCCCCCATGGTAAGAATAGCGCACTGCGATTACATGATCCTTCTTTCCGGAAAAAATGACGGTGCGGGGATACTGCGGAAAGAATCTGCTTTCTTCCCGAACATTGTGTCCCACCGTTCCGAAGCGAAATAGCTCCTTGCCATCCAGATAGATTTCGGATGCGCCGAAATGCCGCACCCGCATCCCCAGCGGTTGGTCGAGCAGCGTGGAATCCACTTTCAGGTGAAGGCGAAACCAGCCGTTTCCCTGCCAGCCGTCCTTGGGGTATTTTACCCGCAAATTTAGGCTGGGGTGAACAGGTTCCCAGTTGCTGTCATCGTAACTCGAATCTGCCCAGGCCGGATTGTCGCCGGGATGGTAAAGCCAGTTGTCCGCCAGCCAAACAAGGCTAAGATCAGATTGTTCAAATTTTTCCGGGGACAGATGAGTCACATGCTCTGTTTCTTCTGCCTGAGATGCGTTGCATATCACAAAAAAACTGCCCAACGCCACAAACAGATATGGCCATAATTTATTCATCGGATATGCCTTGCGTTTGAGGAAATTGGAGTTTGCCTGAGTTTGGTAACATTTCCGAATCTCAATTTCCAGCCCCTTATAACAATTGTCCCGGTTCCGGGAAGGGAATTGCGGAGTTAAATTGTTTCGCTTATCCTATAATTTTTTTCTGCCAAGCTCCCGTAACTCCGCATCTCGGACTATTAACTACAGCTACAATATGTCATTGCCTCAAAATTGTGCCGTGTTGTTCAAAAGCTTGCTGATAGTGTTCTGTCGTACACTCGCACCTTTTCTCCGGATTGGCATCCGCGGTATAATTTACAGGCTTAGTCATACGATTTCGAGCAATTTTTTGTTACTTTTTGTATAAGCTGCTTTTCGCTCGCCGGCGCTCAAATGCAAAATAAAATTCCTGTTCGAAATGTGGTTTTTTGAAAAAATACCCGGGATAAAATCTGCTGTGTTGCAGTAAAAACATCCTTGAATTATTGAAGAGGGAGAAGCAGATGTGCAACGGCGATCAATGCATCATAAAAAGATCGTGGCGCGACTGCGGTTTCCGGAGAATTAAATGCACGTTGCAGTTTGTTTTCACTGTTTAAACTTTTATATTCCGAATTTATAAATGAGAAAGACAAGATGAGTGCTTCAAAATATAAAGATATAGATTTTTCAGAGGCGATTCGGATTGTTCGGTCGCGATTAGATGAATATCAGCCGGTTCGAATTGCCGAGGAAGGTAGTCTGCCGGCAGCGGTTATGATTCTCTTTGTCAATAAGCAGGAGGTACCGCATCTTATTTTCACCAAAAGAACCGAGCTGGTTGAGCATCACAAGGGGCAAATTTCTTTCCCGGGAGGAATGAAGGATCCACCTGATACATCTTTGCAGGAAACCGCCCTCCGGGAAACACATGAAGAAATAGGTGTGAATCCTGAGCAGGTAGAGGTGCTGGGCCAGGTTGATGATTTCCTGACCATCACCGATTTCCTGGTCCGGCCTTTTGTGGGGATTTTGCAGCCGCCGCTCCAGTTTTCATTGAGCGAAAATGAGGTGGACGAGGTGCTGGAAGTGCCGCTTTCGCTTTTCCTGGACGACAGCCGTTTTGAGGTGAAGGAGTGGGAACACGGCGGACGAAAATATGACGTCTATTTTTATAATTACTACCAGCATGTAATCTGGGGTGCCACTGGATTTATTGTCAACCGTTTCATAGATATTGTCTTTGGCTATAATCCTGCGCCCAATCCGATCTATGAAGATCCCCGCAATGTGCACTATCTCAGGGAAAACAGGGTCCGGGGCGGCAGCCGGTAAGAATTGCGGCATCGCGCAGGGCAAGTCAAAGGCCGGGCAGTGATATGCTTTTCGCGGTCCATCTGATCGTGATGATTTGGTTCGTGATGCTGCTTTTAGGCTTCCCGCTCCTAATTCCGTTCCTTTATCCCGGATGGGAGAGGGGGAGAAAGTTGCCCTACCGCCAGGTGCGTTTTTATTTTCTGCACTGCCCAGAGCGATACGATGCTCATGATTGCCCCGCCGATAAACGGAATCCGGTAATCTACCATCCATAGCAGGCCGCCCATGGCCGGCACAAAAACCGCTGCGATGTGATTGATCGTAAATCCCATCGCCATGCTGGGCGCGATGTCTTTCGGATCTCCCACCTTCTGAAAGTAAGTACGAATGGCAATCGCAAAATTGAAAAAAATGTGATCCAAAATGTACAGACCGGCAACCACTGCTTTGGAGGATGTGAAGGCGTAAGCAGTAAAAATAAAGATGAGGCTGAAATATTCAAGCGACAGAACACGCCGTTCCCCAAAACGAAGGATGGCTCTTCCGATCGCGGGACTTAAGAAATAGTTGATTATATTGTTGACGACAAACAGAATGGTGATGGCCTGAACGCTAAATTGAAATTTTTTCACAAGGAGAAAGACCGCGAAGGCGACAAAAACCTGGCGCCTGGCACCGGCCATGAATGTCAGGAAATAGAAAAGCCAGTATTTCTTTCGGAAAACCATCTTTTTGTGCTGCGGCACAATATCTTTATGAGTCGGATCTTTTAGCAAGCCCCAAATACCGGCAACAATGATTGCTGCACCGATTATCCAATAGATCTGCTTGTAGCTCAACACTTCGGTGACGGCGAAGATGAACACACCAACCGCGATATTGGATGCTGCCGCCAGACTGCGCAGCTTACCAAAAACCCATGGCGAGGTTTCTTTGCTGAAATATTGCAGCGTGAGCGATTGGTTGGTTGTTTCATAATAGTGGAATCCGAAACTCATGAGCAGCGTTGTGAGCAGCAGCCCGGTATAGCTGGGAAACATCCCGGTAATTCCTATACCTACCCCAAGAATTACGATTGAGAGCGCGGAGAGTTTGTGCTCCTTAATGAATAGCATTACAAAAACCGCCAGCAGCGCCAGGAAACCGGGAATTTCACGGATAGACTGTATCATCCCGATGTTGTAGCCGTCCAAGTGAGCGACTTCCACTGCAAAATTATTGAATAGAGTGCGCCAGCCCTGCAAACCGACAGTGGATGCAATGGTGAGGACCACCAGGAAACGGAACATCGGGTTATCTTTTATCACTTTCATGGGCGAAAAATCGTTAAAAAAACGGCGCACCAAAACCAATTTTAAAAATTTGTAGATGCCCGATCCGGCAGCCTGCCAACTGTGGTGTCCTGGGAAGTATTCATCGCCGATTGTGGTTTAGCGCGGTCACGGGTTCCGATTAACATCAGACCGGACTTCTGTGCGATGTTCTCAAATCTATCCGGGATTTCAGATGTGCACAATCGAGTAATTGCTTGACTTTTAACGAATTAGAATTTATTTTGGGAGCGGTTTCCCCGGTCCGGGAGGCCTGAATTCAAAATGTCCTTTCATCACTCCGTTGGGAGAGGTCATCGTATCTCACTTTCTTCAAGCTCTGAATGGAGAGTTCAGGGGAATTTCGATCTGATATTTTAAGGAGAAATAGTGGCATTAGCAGCGCGAATACAGGAAATCAGAGCCGGCTTTACACGCTCCTTCTGGGTGGCGAACACATTGGAATTGTTCGAACGCCTGGCGTTTTACGGCCAGCAGGCTGTTCTGGCAATTTACCTGGCCGAAAATTTGAAATTAACGCCGGTACAAACCGGATCGCTGGTCGGGATATTCGGCGCGGTAATTTATTTTCTGCCGGTACTTGCCGGTGCACTCTCGGACCGCTTTGGTTTTAAGCGCTCCCTGACATTTGCCTTCTCCGGGCTTGCAATCGGCTACCTGTTTCTCGGGCAGACATCAGCGGATTGGATGCAGGGAATTATTCAGTCGATTTCCGTTTACTGGACAGTTCTTGTCATCCTTATGATTACGGCAGTCGGCGGTTCTTTTATAAAACCTTCGGTGGTCGGCACGGTTGCCAAAACAAGCAAGCCGGAAACTAAATCCCTGGGATATTCTATTTATTATACCATTGTGAATATTGGCGGCGCGCTGGGGCCAATCGTTGCCTTTTTGGTACGTGACACCATCGGCATCCAGAATGTGTTTAATGTATCGGCACTCAGTTGTGCACTCATGGTAATCGGAACCCTCACCTTCTACAAAGAACCAAAGGGCGATCAGGAAACCGAAGTTCGTTCCGTCGGGCGTGCGCTGGTTAATATGTTTCTTGTTCTTAAGAACCTCAAATTTGTGCTTTTCCTCGTTATCTTTTCCGGTTACTGGATGATGTTCTTTGAATTCTACATCGCCATGCCACTCTATTTGCGAATGTACGTCGATCCCTCCGCCCCGGTGGATTTGCTGCTTTCCACCGGTGCCATGACCATCATTTTTTTCCAGGTGCTGGTTAGTTTTCTTACCAAAAAAATTCGCCCGCTATATGCAATGATCCTGGGATTTATTATCTCAAGTTCATCCTGGCTGTTGCTGGCATCCGTAGCCCAGGTCTGGATAGTCGTAGTAACCCTGGTAGTGTGGGCAATTGGCGAAATGACACAGGCACCGCGCTATTATGAATACATTTCGACACTGGCTCCCGGCGGCCAGGAGGGGCTCTACATGGGCTATGCATTCCTGCCGATTTCAATAGGGGCGCTGGTCGCCGGACCGTTGGGCGGTTACCTGATTGAGTATTTTGGCAAGCAGATCCACCAGCCGCGTTTGATGTGGATTGTGATGGCAGCCATCGGCTTTACCACCGCTTTGTTGCTTTATTTTTACAATAAGATCTTTGTGGAGTCGAAACCGGCTTCGGCCACTAACTGATTAATTTTCCGGAGGTCTGGCGCCGGAGCGGTCGAAATTCCCGAATGGTGCGAAACATATTGAATTTTTCGTATTTTTTTAACTATGATGATTTGATTCTTTTAAATTCTTCCTTATATTTTGGCACTTTGGAAATGAATGAATTTATATAATTATTTATGTTCAAAATCTTGATTAACAAATTTATGTTTGAAAGCAGGTTCTTCAAAATCCAGCAGCATTAGGTTCCTCATTTGGTATGAGGAATTATATACAAAGGAATATGTTCTATTTAATCGGGATGAAAAAAAGCAAGAATGAATGATATTGGCACATCTCAGCTTGATATCTTCCTGAATTTCACAGAATTGCATTTATTGGTATTTACCGCCCAGTGGAAATTGGTCGATCTTCATCCTAATCACCACAACTTTTTGGGATGGGATGAAAGCACACTCAGCTCGTTCAAATTCAGTCACAACTTTTTGGAACCCAATCACCTCGACATCCAGGAATTCCTGGGACACTTTCAGCAGAAAGAGTTTGCAATAAAGAACTATTACTGGCGGAACGTAAATGAGCAGGTATCGGGCCCTTATGAAACCTATTTCCGTATCAAAAAGGAACGCGGCCAGATCAAATCTCTAACGGCTTTTGTCAAATTGAGTGAGAATACCGATAAAATTGAAATCCCGCCGCAGGAAAAATATCACATCTTTCTCTCGCAGCTTCTGCCGGGACTTATTCACAACCTGAACGGCCCGCTGGGCACCATCACCGGTCGCATTGAGCTTTTGAGTTATAAATACCAGGACATCAAGGAGTTTGATGAATTACTGAAGATGGGCTTCAAACTGCAGGCGAACCTGGAAAATCTCAGTTTTAAGCTTGTAAATGAGCGTTATCTGCAGCCGGTGGAAATAAACCTGAACCGTTTCCTGAGAGAAGAAATCAATTTCCTGAATTGCGATCTTTTCTTCAAACACCAGGTTGAAAAGAAGGAAAAGTTTACGCTGAATATCCCGCAGTTCAGTATGCCGTACCTGGCGCTGAGCGGGGTGTGGAGCGAGTGCTACCATTTCTTTCGTCGTTTTGTATTCGAAGATCAGGAATATGTTATGCACATCGGAAGCCTGTACGAAAACAGGAACACCGGTTTCTACCTCAAGGTTTTGGGCGAATTCCATATCCCGGATGATCTCGGATTGCGATTTCCATTCACGCTGGAGGGGAACGCCACAAAAATCGCACAGCAAAAGGTTGAAGGGCTGGACAGCGCTTTTCTATCATTCTGCCTGAAAAATAACAGGGGTTATCTGCAAGTGTCCTGTCGCAAAGAAGTTCTGACCATGAAGCTCATGTTTCCCCTTCCATAGATGCAACAATCTATCTGACATAGAAGCATACCCCATTCACACTTTTTTATATGAATAATGTGGCGCAATTTCCGTGGGAATGAGCTTGTTAGTTTTTCCCGGAATAGGAGGGAGACGGCCGGTTGCTGCCTAAAATACTTTTCTCTGAATGTCCCGTTTTGGCAGCAGCAGGAGTTGCAGTGCAGCGAGCGGAATAACCGGAATAAAATATTTTTCCCAATTCAGGTATGAAAAGGGCATCAGGAAGATGAAACCAATTATTGCCAGATCCAGGAAAAAAAGAAAATCGAAGTCTCGCTTTCCAACCCTGCGCCAGCCATCTCTTATAATGGAAATGACTACCGGCAGACTCAACAAAAATGCGGCATAGAAAACAAATTGGTCGGCCCCGGTTCCGACGATTGCCCGAACCAGGCGGTGGAAAAATCCGACCGTGAGAACGTTCACCGCAACCGCCGGTTTGGAGGCGTAGACGGGGAAGAATATGTAAATACCCGAGACCAAAACGGAGGCAGCCAGAATCCTGATATTGCCGTAAATTGATCTCCAGCGATATATAATTACCGGGAACAGGTAGACGGCAAATAAGCTGATGTAAAGCACGAGGAAATCCGGGTGAAAATGCAAACGTTCATTCAAATATAATGCTTTCATGTTGTTTTGCGGACTGAATCCTTTCCAGAGGATAAACAGAAAAATCAGGGGGAGGGTCGAGAGAAAAGTGGAGATCAGCATAAATGCTGACTGCTTGTTTTTCTGCAACACCAGCCTGGCTAAAAAATAAATGCCGGCTGCAAGAATGAAAAATGCGAAATACTGCCGGCATAAAAGACCCCCGGCTGCTGCAAATGAAAAGAGGTAGGGACGTGAGTTCCTTACCGCCAGGATTCCCAGAATTAGAAAAAGCATCATCAGCATATCGGTGAAAACAAAAATACTCAATCCAATCAGGTAGGGCTGAATGAGCAGGAAGAGTGTGATAAGGATTGCGGTCCCGGGATTTTTGAAAATGGAGAAGGCCAGATGAAAAAATACCAGGTAAGTGATGAGCGCTATAATCAATGAGAAAATTCGCAGCGTAGCAATATCAAATCCGAGGACGTGCCCCCACGCAGCATAGAGAATAAACGGCAGGGGTGTGGACATTTCGTTGTAATGTTGCAATTGGCTGACGCTGATTTCATTACCAAACTGCCGTACGGTTTTCACAAAATGTGCTTCGTCGCCCCAGTAGGGCTGGTGCAAGCCAACAACTGACACCAATAAGACCTCAAATACGACAAGGATAATTAAGATTAGCAGGAAGGATCTCAGGTATTGCCGGTTCTGTCGGAGAATTGCCTTATTCAATAAACTCATTCTGCGGAGGAATCCCTTTTTGTCTTTGTGAAATTGCTGCGGACGAACAGAAAGAATCCATTAGTAGAGTGCTTCGGCACGAATAGAGTTTTACTCGTTTTCGTTATCGTTCCTGCGCTCAATGTCGGCGCCCAACTGTTGCAGCTTCCGTTCGATGGTCTCATAGCCGCGGTCGATGTGGTAAACCCGATGCACATCACTTCTTCCCTGTGCGGCCAGCGCTGCCAGCACAAGGCTGGCGGAAGCCCTTAAGTCGGTGCTCATGACCGGCGCGCCGGTTAGCTGTTTAATACCGCGTATAAATGCCGAATTGTTCTTCATCACGATATCGGCGCCCAGGCGCATGAGCTCCGGCACATGCGTAAAACGGTCGGTAAAAATGGCGTCGGTTACCACGCTGCTGCCCTGAGCGAGAGTCATCAGTGCGATCCACTGCGCCTGCATATCGGTCGGAAATCCGGGATAAACTGCAGTTGTGACATTCACCGGCTGAATGCTCTTGCCGGAGCTCAATACAATTGACTTTTCCCCGAGCATAATTCCGGCACCTGCTTCTTTAAGTTTTTCGAGAAGCTCCGCCAGGTGGTCCGGCTGGCAGTTCAATAATTTAATATTTCCGCCGGTAATAAGGCCGGCAGTAAGAAAGGTGCTGGCTTCAATCCGGTCGGGAATAATTTCATGATCGGCGGGCCGCAGCCCAGGCACACCCGCGATGCGAACCACGCGAGTCCCCAGCCCCGTTATCCGGGCACCCATCTTTTCCAAAAAATCTCCCAGGTCGACAATTTCCGGCTCGCTCGCTGCATTTTCGATGGTAGTTTCCCCTTCCGCAAGAACCGCGGCCATCATGATATTGCCGGTTGCCCCAACGCTCGGCACGTCCAGGTAGATGTGATTCCCGCGCAATGTTTCGGATTTCGCGACGATATAGCCACCTTCCAGCTCCAGGCTGGCACCAAGTTTCTTCATCCCTTTGATGTGCAGGTCCACCGGACGCGGTCCCCAGGCGCAGCCGCCCGGCAGCGAAACCTTTGCCTGTTTGAAGCGCGCCAACAGTGGTCCTAGGACATAAATTGACGCCCGCATCGTCTTAACCAGTTCGTAGGGCGCTTCCGGAAAATCCGCAGTGGTGGTATCCACCAGCATGGTATGATCTTCGAATTCTACCTTGGCGCCGATGATTCGCAGGAGGTGGGCCAGAGTATTCACATCCCGCAGCCGCGGCACATTACGAAAATGATATTTACCAGGCGCCAGCAACGCGGCAGTCATAATAGGTAAAGCGGCATTTTTTGATCCACTGACCCGGACTTCGCCCTGAAGCGGTTTTCCACCGTGAATTACAAATTTATCCAAAACATTCTCCCATTTATTTCATGAAGTAATTTTGCTTAAAAGGCAAAATTTGGGTCATTTCCATGACCAGCTCCAAATAGTCAGTCGAGCAACCGGGTTTCCGAAGAGGGGCATTCTTAACCAGGTGGAATTGCCTGGCCATTTCCTGCCTCTTCCAACAACTGCCTGGCACTTTGCAAAATAGCTTCGCTGATCTGTTCCCCCGCTATCAGCCGCGCAATTTCTTCGACTCTGCGGTCGTGTTCCAGGCTCACCACGCTGGTGAATGTGCGGCCTTTTTCCACAAATTTCTCAACCCGGAAGTGGCTGTTTCCGAATGATGCAATCTGGGGAAGGTGGGTGATCGAGATAATCTGGTGGGAATCGGCCAGCTTGCGGATACTTTTTCCCACCGCCAGCGCTACCCGGCCCGACACACCGGCATCGATTTCATCAAATATGAGCAGCGGAATGTGGTCGATCTCCGCAAGGATGTTTTTCAGGGCCAGCATGATCCGCGATATTTCTCCGCCGGACGCAATCTTTATCAGTGGTTTGAATTCTTCACCGGGATTAGGAGAAATGTAAAATTCAATCTGGTCCACGCCGCGCTCATCGCCAAAGAAATTTTTCCCATCTTGCCGGAAAACGCCATCCGTTTCCTCCTGCCATTCCATATTTACCCGGAAGCGCGTTTTGGGCATTCCTATCTGTAGTAAAAGGGCTATAACTTCTGTTTCCAGTTTGGCAGCGGCTTTCTTCCGCGCTTCAGACAAATCCCGGGCGGTTTGTTCGTACCGCTGCCGGGTTTTCTCGTGCTCTTTTTGCAGTTTGCCCAGCTCGAATTCGAAATTTTCCTTTAACTGAAGATCGGTCTTAATCCGTCCAAGATGAGCAAGGACCTCGTCCACAGAGTTGCCATATTTTTTCTTTAAGCCGGCGATGGCTGCCAGCCGCTGTTCTATCTCCTCCAGTCGCAGGGGATCGAACTCAATTTTGCTTTGGAACTCCTCCACGCTGCGGGCCGTTTCCTCCACGATAATTTTCGCGGAAGAAAATTCCTGAAAAATAGGATTGAGATCGTCCGAGAATTCGGTGAGCTCCCGCAGCAAATGCAGCGCCTGTCCCATGCTGTCCAACAGGCTGGTCTCGGCATTGCCATTTGTTATTTCATTAAGCTGCGCCGTAAGGGAAAAGATCTTTTCTGCGTTGACCAGTATTTTTCGCTCGGCTTCCAGTTTCTCCTCTTCGTCGGCTTTTAAATTTGCTTTTTCGATTTCATCGGCCTGGAAAGCAAAAAGTTCATATTTCTCTTCCAGCGCTTTTTTTCTTTTCTCCAGCTCCTTTAGCTTAATCTCTGCCTTTTTCAGATTCTCGAAATCTTGTTCCACCTGTTCTAAGTGAGGGGCCAACTGCCCGAAGGCATCGAGAAAATAGCGGTGCGTCTCCCGCCGCAGCAGGCTCTGGTGCTCATTCTGTCCATGAATATCTACCAGCAGGTCCCCGATTTCCGAAAGGGTGGTGACGGTTACCGGAATGTCGTTTACGAAAGCCCGGGTGCTTCCTTTAACCGAGATTTCGCGCCGGAGAAACAGCTCCTCGTTTTGATCCAATCCCTTTTCCTGCAGGATTTTCTTCACCATCTTTAGTCGTGAAATATCGAAGACCGCGTCGATCAACGCCTTCTCCTCGCCGGTTCGCACGACCTCGGTAAAGACGCGCCCTCCCAAGACCGCGGAGATTGCCCCAACCAGGATCGATTTTCCTGTTCCGGTTTCGCCGGTAATGATATTGAGGCCTTCCCCAAAAGCAATATTCAGGTTGTGGGCCAACGCGAAATTTGATATATGAATATTCTTTAGCATCAACTAAGTCGTTATTAAAACTCATTGAAATTTAGTGATAGCGAAGGGGAAATTTCAAGGCTTGTTTTTTTGCGGCTAAACATGCCGCGCGTAAGAAAGAGCAAATATTTAGATGGTCCAAAATATGCGCCTGCATTCCGGGCAACCGGTATTATTGAAGGCTTCAAACCTTTTAATAATCGGACCAGATTTGTTGATCACTCAAATCAAAACCGGGCTACTGCATCCTTACTCCCGGATAACCAGGAATTTTCCGGTGGTGGAATTCCCATTTTCATCGGTGACCATGTAGAGATAAACACCGCTCGAAACCAACCGTCCGTTCTGATTGCGCCCGTTCCATTGGGCAAAACTTCCCAGCACTTCGCTGCTGTTTGAGGAGTCCAGCGTTCTTACCAGACGACCATTCACGGTCAGAATCTTTATTTGGCTGTTGCTCGTTAAGTTTCGAATATACAGATAATTATCCGCCGTGTTGCCCAGGTAAAACGGATTCGGTCCGACTTTTACCTTCTCTAGATCCGGTAGCGGGGTGGTATAGGGATTGTTCCTCAAAATCGCCAGCCCGGATGAAGTGCCGCAGTAGACATCCCCGGTTTTGTCGTCTACAAAAACGCTTCTCACATCCTCACTGGGGAGGTTGGTGTGATTCACATTGTCGCCATACGATTCACTGTTTCCGGATACAAAATGAACCCAGCTTTTCGGATCCCATGGTGATCCGGATGCACGCAGCAGGCTCAACCCTTTATCTGTCGCAAACCATTTATTGTTCTCGCTATCAACGAAGATGTCGGTTATTTGCAGCCCGATAGGTTGGTAGTCTTCCCTGAAATCGTACAGATTTCCATTGAAATAGGCGTTCAAACCCGCCAGAGTGCCAAGCCACATATAACCGTCTTCGTCGCCGGCGACGGCGAGACAGGAATTGTTCTTCAGGTTATCGTTCTCATCTACATTGTCCCAGGTAATGCCGCTCGTCTCGCCAATCTGCATTCGCAGCGCCCCATTCCGCTGGGTGCCAATCCAGATATTGCTGAAGATATCCATTCCTAAATTTGCCATGTCGGTGTTGCTGATATTCAGATTATCACCCAGAGGATATTTTTGCCAGGTCAGGCTGTCGTATGCGGCATCGGATAGCGCCGTTCCCTGGTATCTTATAACCGGCTCATTGCTCTGAACGGCCAGTGTCAGCACCCATATGCTTTCACGATCCCTGTCCATCATAAGATCGGTAACAACCAGTAAGGAGTCCACACCCTTGGTGTTCGACAAAAAATGGTACACCGAATCTGCCGGAGTGAACGTCACCGTGTCGTTTTCAAAAGGGGAGGCAACCCATATTTTTCCGTTGCCGCGGAAATTATTGAAATGATAAAATTTGAAATCGGGATCGATAATGGTCAAGCCGCCGTTCCAGGATCCGATCCACATGTTTCCTTCAGTATCTTCCATTACGGCTTGCGAATTCGCCATGTTTCTCCAGTTACCGAAATAACGGTAATTGTGCCAGGTACCGTCCGTTGTGCGAACTGAGAATCCTTTCTGGCGCTGGTCGCCAAATATGCCGGTAGTAACCCATAGCTCGCCCCGGCTGTTGAGTGTCATCTTCCCCAGAATATTATCCACCGGCCCATTAAACCATATTCTGCTATTATCACTGAAATTCTGGAGGCCCTTTTCGACTATAGCGCCCCAGACATCACCGCTTCCGGTTACTGTGAAATCGTTCATGGTATAAGATTGAAAATTGGCCAGGGAGGCAAATGTGGTGTTATCCAGCCGGTAGATGCTGTGATAATTATTTACATAGATTTGGCCATCATGAACCACCACGTGGCGGACGTCCCTGCCAACCAGGCCGGAATAGATGTTTGTGAATTGCTGGGAGTGATATTTTGCCAGGCCGTTGGCAGTGCCAATGAGCAGCGTGTCCTCTTTTTGCGAAAAGGAAAAGGTGTTATTGGACGGAAGGCCCTCGGTTGTGGTCAGGAATTTCCAGCTTTCGATGGCTTTTAAATTATAGCGCAAAAAATTTCCGGGGGCATAAAAAATGCCGTTATCGCTGGCAACCCAGATTTTGTGGTCGAAATAGTGTATGTCGCGGAACGTACCGAACTCCCGTTTGAAATTGGTGTAAAAATCCCGGAACTGGAAGCGCTTCAGATTCTGATCGTAGAGATAAACAGCGACCATATTTTTTCCCACAAGCCATAATGTATCCTGAATGGCAGTCATTGCATAAATATCATTTCCATCGAGGCTATAGTCTTCGCTGATGCTTTTATTCCGGCGATCGAAGAAACTGACAACGCCGTTCTGGGTAGCCAGGACGATCATATCTTTATCCGAAAAAGTCAATGCTGTCAGATTGTTATTGCTCAGGCCGTTTTCCGCGTTCCATGAATCATAATTCCGGTGTGAAAGGCTGTACTCCACGAATCCTCCCGAGGTGGCAGCATAGAGGGTATCGTTTACGCTGAGTATCTGTTTTGCGTTGTTCAGGCTGGTGATAACTTCCCAGTGCAGGTCGGCACCAAATGCGGATGAAATTCCCAGGATATAAAATAAGAGAATTAGCACGGTTCTGATTTGCAATTTCATATATTGTCCTGCTTTTGATTATTCAACTTGCTTAATTCTACACGCCTTCCAACCGGATATGTTTTCATTTGAAGATGGGCCGGTCTCAATAATACAATGTAAATCGCAGGATTTTCTATTACAAATGAAAATATGACGGGAAATTTCTTCAGTAAATACTCTCCGAAATTCTTTCAGAGATAGACAGATTATTTTATATCCTGAAAACCGGATTCTTCAAACTATTTCGTTTTCCGTTTCAGGGTGCCTAAAAAACTTAGCCCTGCCGTCTCCCCCCCGAAGAAAGCGGCTTCGCTTTCGGACCGTTCTATTTCCCGATTTTTTCTACCAGGTCGGCCATTTCAATTGCCGATAGCGCTGCATCC
The DNA here is from genome assembly GCA_964624795.1 of uncultured Calditrichaceae bacterium. Classification (GTDB taxonomy): domain Bacteria; phylum Calditrichota; class Calditrichia; order RBG-13-44-9; family RBG-13-44-9; genus CAZUZS01. The sequence goes on along the minus strand of CAZUZS010000013.1, from coordinate 60,037 downwards.
CAGCCCTTGTTTCCCGCTTTGGTACCGGCGCGCTCGATGGCCTGTTCGATGGTGTCGGAAGTAATGATTCCGAAAATGACCGGCACGCCGCTCTGGAGCGCGGATTGGGCCACCCCTTTCGCGACCTCCGCCGAAATGTATTCGAAATGAGGTGTAGCACCCCGGATTACGGCGCCGACACAAATCACCGCATCATATTTTTTGCTGTTGGCTAATTTGCTGGCAATCAGAGGTATTTCGAAAGATCCCGGAACCCAAAAAACCCGGATATCTGAATCCAGCGCTTTGTGCCGGTGAAGACAGTCCAGCGCGCCCTCCAGAAGTTTGTTGGAGATAAATTCGTTAAATCGGCTGATGACGATTGCAAATTTCCGTCCTTCAGCAGTAAGAATTCCCTGCACGTGTTCAGGCATAATGTGCTCCTTTGTGCATTTTCAAATTAATCATGAACCCCTAAACTCACAAGTACGAATTTTAGAACTCAATTGCACTTCCAGCCGGTTTGGCTTGCATTTCCTTATTTATTTTTCAGCTATTTTCCGTCGACTCAGAGTATTTCGCCCGCGCCAGGCCACGGGAAATTCCATCGGAATCAATCATGGTGCCTGGGATCCAGCGTCAGCAGGTGTCCCAATTTTTCTTTCTTGGTCTGCAGATACTTTTCGTTTGCCGGATTAGGATCTATCTGGATCGGAACCCGTTCCACAATTTCCAGACCGTAGCCCTGCAGCCCCACCACTTTGCGGGGATTGTTGGTCATCAGGCGGATTTTGTGAATTCCCAAATCGAGAAGCATCTGGGCGCCGAGACCGTAATCGCGGAGATCTGCCTTGAAACCCAGCGCCTCATTCGCTTCCACGGTATCTTTCCCCTCATCCTGCAGTCGGTAAGCCAATATTTTATTTGCCAGGCCTATTCCGCGGCCTTCCTGCCGCATGTAAAGCAGGGCGCCCCGACCTTCTTCTTCGATTTTTTGCATCGCGAAGTGCAATTGGTCGCCGCAATCGCAGCGCATGGAACCCAGCGTATCACCGGTGAGGCATTCCGAATGCACCCGCACCAGCACCGGCTCTCCGTTATCAATATCGCCTTTCACCAGCGCCAGGTGGCTGTCTTTCGAATCCAGAACATTCTCAAAAAGCACCAGCCGGAATGTGCCGTATACGGTCGGAAATTTGACATCAGTTACCCGCTTGACCAGTTTTTCGGTCCGTCGCCGGTATTCAATCAAATCGGCGATGGTAACAATTTTCAAATCGAACTCTTCGGCAATTTGCCGAAGTCGCGGGAGGTGGGCCATGGTCCCGTCCTCATCCATTATCTCGCACAGAATGCCGGCAGGGGTCGAACCAGCCAACCGGGCCAGATCGATGACTGCCTCGGTATGTCCGGCGCGACGCAGAACGCCGCCCGGCTTCGCGATGAGCGGAAAAATGTGACCGGGCCTTGCCAAATCTTCCGGCTTGGATGCAGGATCAATAGCGGTTTTTATGGTCAGGGACCGATCGTATGCGGAAGTTCCAGTGGTGGTGCCGTCGCGGGCATCGATGGTAATTGTAAATGCCGTGCCGTGAAGCGCCGTGTTCTGGTCCACCATATATTCCAGCTCCAGCTCCTCCGCACGCTTCTCGGTTATCGCCAGGCAAATGATGCCTCTGCCGTATTTGGCCATGAAATTAATGGCTTGCGGCGTAACTTTATCCGCCGCCATAATGAAATCGCCCTCATTTTCGCGGTCTTCATCATCCACAACGATTAAGATCTTGCCCTCCCGCAAATCTTTCAAAGCGGCATCAATATTCGACATAATCTTCTTTACCATTCTTTAGACTCCTGATATTCAGTATCCCCATTTTTTCAGTTTGTCCATCGTCAGCTCGCGGTCGCCGGCAAACGTGAGGAACCGCTCGACGTACCGGGCAATAACATCTACTTCGATATTGACAATGTCCCCAATCTTTTTCTCTTTTAAGGTGGTCTGTTCGACTGTGTGCGGGATGATGCTCATTCCCAGACTCTTTTCGTTTAACGCAGCAACTGTAAGACTGATTCCATCCACCGCAACTGATCCTTCCCGAATGCAGTATTTTAGTAATTCGTCTTCGGGATTAATTTCGAGGTAGTAGTTTTCTGCGCGAGCGTGCCATTGCGCGATGCGCCCGGTGCCATTGACATGTCCCTGCACCAGGTGACCACCCAGCCGCGTCTGAAGTGTTAAGGAGCGCTCCAAATTTACTTTTCTTCCGCTCCGAAAGGAACCGAGCGTGGTTTTTTCCAGCGTTTCGCCGACCGCTTCCACGGTGAAAGACCTTTCATCAAGCTGCACTACCGTTTGGCATGCGCCGTCGATGCAGATGGAATCGTCGATCTTCGTATCCTCCAAAATCTTCCGTGCCGAAATCGTCAAACGCAAACCGTCGCCCATTCTTCGGATCGCCGTAACCTCCCCAATCTCTTCAATGATCCCGGTGAACATCAGCTATCCTCCCTTTGGTCCGGGAAAATTGCCTCGTATTCGCGGTAGCCTTCGACCACTGCTTGCCTGTCGATGATCTCGATACTGACATGTTGCAGCCGGTAGGCATCGGAAATCGCCTGAATGCCGAGATTGCCGACGCTCTCAATCCCGGAGCCAATGATCATTGGTGCGATAAAGAACGAAATCTTGTCAAAAAGTTTCTGCCGGATAAAGCTGGTGAACACTGTTCCACCGCCTTCCACCAGGATGGATTCAATTCTGAGATCTGCCAAATGTTTGAGAGCTGCGGTCAGATCGATACGGCCTTCGTCGTCCGGTACTATGCTCACCACCTGAACTCCTTTGTGCGATAACTCCCTGGCCCGCGGATGATCAATCGGCTGAACCGTAAGAATGAGTGTTTTATTCTGCAGGCCGTCCGATATTAATTTTGCAGTGTCGGGAATGTTTAGCTGGTCGTCCAGCACAATGCGATAGGGATTTCTGCCCCGTACCTTTCGCACCGTAAGTGCCGGATCATCTTTTATAACCGTGTTTATTCCGACTAAAACGGCATCATATTCCGAACGCAATTTGTGAACCCGCTCCAACGCATTTTGATTTGTTATCCATTGGGAATTGCCAACAGTTGTCGCAATCCTGCCATCCAGGGACTGGGCGATCTTCAGGTGAACGAAAGGCACACCGGTGCGGATGAATTTGTAATATTTTTCATTCAGTGCAGCCGCCTCTTTCTCCATAGTTCCAATATCTACCAGAATGCCGTTGTCCCGCAACATCTGAATACCATTTCCATTGACATGTGGATTGGGATCGCGGTTGGCAATTACCACCCGGCCAAGTTTCTCTTTGATGATCCGCAGCGTGCATGGAGGCGTCTTTTTCTCCGGCAGGCTGTGCGAGCACGGTTCAAGATTGCAATATAAAGTGGCGCCCTCTACTGCTTCGGAAGCATTTTCTATCGCAACAATTTCAGCATGTTTCCCGCCGTAAAACTGGTGGAAGCCCTCACCGATGATTTTTCCGTCTTTGACGATGACGGTCCCGACCATGGGATTGGGTGACGTATGGCCGGTTCCGTTTTTAGCAAGCTCCAGCGCCCGTTTCATAAAAAACGCGTCGCCGGCATCCATATTCTTGTTTTCTTTCTGCATACACTTCTTAAAATAAAAATGCCCTGAACATTATCTTCAGGGCATAACAGGATAATAAGATTTTCGCTTTCCCTGATCTTCTCCCATCCGGACTTTACCGTCGGCACCGGAGTTTCACCGGTTCAGGGGTTGAAAGTATTTTTGTTTTAGATGCACCGGCATTTTGATATGCCGTTTTCACAACCCCTCGCGGGCTTTCACCGCCGGTCAGGAATTCCCCGGAATTACCGGAGTCACCTTGCCCCGAAGATCGGCCAAATTTAATTTCGCGGCTTTCCGAATGTCAAGCCGTTTTGAAAAAAGCATTTGGCACGAGCTTACAAAATTTGCTGTCACAGCCTACCTGGGTTTTAAAAGCTCGATGTCCGAAATCAGCCTGTTCACAACTCCCTTTTTCTCGACCGGCTCAAATATCTCCAGCATGAACGATTCGTCGTCTTCCCGCGAAAGGTTTGAACGAAGCATTGGAATACCAACGTAGATATTCGGATCGTCTTTCAATTTAATCAGGTAGGTTTCACCCTTTAGTGCATTTTGTGTCAGTGTTTCGTAGTATTCTTTGAATCTTTGATTTTGCTCTTCCACGACCACCTCTTTGTTATCTTCATCCTGTTTCAATAATATTTCTGCCAGCACCGCTTCTTTTCATCTAATAAATGCTGATTTAGTTCCCGGTGAATACTGCCTAATTTGCTCGCAATCGAATCCGGCATTCAAAATATATAAGTGGATTCTTGCGCAATCATTAAAAAAAGGATGCTCTTCAGGTTTGTTTTCAATTGTGATGAAACCTTAGGTTGATGTTTCAAATTACATCAGTAACGAAAAGGGAGTTCCTGGAGGCTATGAAGTTATCAAATAGTTTTGGCTGGAAATCTAAACTGCCAAAAGAAAAACTAAATTTGAATTTCTCCGGAGTGATATGCCGGGGAATGAAATTTCGCTGCCGGCCCAAACACCGGTTTTTGACGAATCCGCATGATCGTCAAAGCTTCGCAGGGGTATTATAATTTTCTTCCATTTCCCGAAATACGTTTTTAACTTTGAGACTAACAAACTGGAGCTTGAAAATGCCGCTGGTCATCTACAATACGCTTACGCGAAAAAAAGAAGAATTCAAGCCGTTGCAGCCGGGTAGAGTCAATATTTATGTGTGTGGACCTACGGTTTACGGCGATCCGCATATTGGTCATACCAAGAGTTACATCAGTTTTGATGTGGTGGTTCGCTATTTTCGTTACCTGAATTACCGGGTGAAATATGTGCAAAACATCACCGACGTGGGCCATCTGACAGACGATGCTGATGAAGGGGAAGATAAGATTCTGAAAAAAGCGCGTGAGGAGAAGGTCGATCCCATGGAAGTAGCCGAGCACTACGCCTGGAGCTATTTCGACGCCATGCAGCAATTGGGAGTTCTGCGGGCCAATATTTTCCCCCGCGCCACCGGGCATATTCCCGAGCAAATTGAGATGGTTGAAAAACTGCTGGAAAAAGGCTTTGCGTATGAAGTGAAGGGGAACGTCTACTTCGACGTGTCGCGCTTTAAAGATTATGGCAAGTTGAGCGGCCGCAAAGTTGACGAACTGGAAGCCGGCGCCCGGGTGGAAGTAAATCCGGAGAAGCGCCACCCCGCCGACTTTGCGCTGTGGAAAAGAGCAGAATCGGGGCACCTGATGCGCTGGAACAGCCCGTGGGGGGAAGGTTTTCCGGGCTGGCATATCGAGTGCTCCACCATGTCTATGAAATACCTTGGTGAAACATTCGACATTCACGGCGGCGGTCTCGATAACATTTTCCCCCATCACGAATGCGAAATCGCCCAATCGGAAGCCGTAACCGGCAAACCGTTTGTGCGCTACTGGATGCACAACAACATGGTTACGGTGGACGGTTCAAAAATGAGCAAATCGGTCGGGAATTTCATTACGGTGGCAGATGCGCTGAATAAATTCGAACCGGCAACGTTGCGTTATTTTGTTCTGAGCAGCCACTACCGCAGCCGGCTGGATTTTAGCGATGAAGCGATGGATGCTGCCCAAAAGGGGCTGGAGCGATTGTTGTCTACCATCCGAAACCTGAGAAATGCACTGGACGCTGCGGGCGAGGTGCAGCAATTCGAAGCGCCGTTCGATCCCGCAACATTTCGCACAAAATTTGAAGAACAGATGAATGATGACTTCAACACACCGCGCGCTGTAGCAGTCCTGTTCGATCTGTCGCGCGAGGTAAACAGCTACCTGAACTCGGGCAGCGAATTGCACCGGCCTTTCCTGGAATCGCTGGATCAACTTTACCAGGATTTGGGCGGAAACGTGCTGGGTCTGATTCCGGAGGACCTGATGAGCGGCGCCAGTAGTGCCGGTGAAGGATCGATTGAGAAGGTCATTCAGATCGTGCTGGATGTCCGAAATAAACTTCGCTCCCACAAACAGTTTGGGCTGGCAGATGAAATCCGGGATGAGTTGGCAAGGGTGGGAGTGATAATTATTGATAAGCCGGATGGTTCGACTTTTGAAATAAAGAGTTAAACGATCTTTAATTAACGGTCCATTGCCCGGGCCGGCGCTTGGAGATTCCGTGCTTGTGGTATGGATTTGCGGAAAACCGCAAGATTGTTGCGCTGTTTTTCCGAAAAAAGTTCTGTGGCGAGCGGAAGTCTTGCTATTTCCCATCGGTCAAGAAATATCTTTGATGAAAAGCTTCTTCTGATTTCTTCGTATGATTCATTGTTCTGTGATTTTTGATTTTGTTGCCGGGTTCTTTAAAAAATGCCGCAAGTTTTCGCGCTCAAGGGTGTCTAAGGAATCTTAACATCAAGCATGAATTTCCGTGAAGGGGCAGGCTTTTTGGATAAAAGGGAATTGGACTTTGATCAAATCTATCACGAAAATGCCGGGCGGGTGCTAAATCTCTGCTTCCGCATGACCGGCAACGAGCAAGCGGCGCGGGACCTGGCCCAGGATGTCTGGGTAAAAGTTCTTCGGAATCTTTCTCAGTTCGAAGGGAAATCCGCCGTTTCCACCTGGCTTTACCGAATTTCTGTAAATCACGTAAAGAATTATTACAAGAGTGAAAAGCGCCGGCGCTTGCGGGAAGTCCTCAATCTGGATATTCTTCGCGGATGGAATGAAATAGAGGAACAGGTTGACGATTATCCCGATCCACAGGGCGAAACTCCGGCAGATCCGTTGCAGCAGAAAGAGCGCAGCCGGATTGTCTGGGAAATGGTGCAGAAGCTGCCCGAAAAACAAAAATTACCGTTGATACTCTTTCGTTATGAAGATTTGAGCTATCAGGAAATTTCAGAAATTCTGGGCGTGTCGATCAGCTCGGTGGAATCTCGCCTGCACCGGGCGAAAATCAGCCTCCAGAAAATGCTGGAGCCTTTTATTGGTAAGATTTAACGAAAGTTTTATTTCGTTTCATTGTCTAAAGCGAATGTAAAGGGGATAAGAAAATGAAAGCACACTATCGCAAATATTTCATTGTCTGGCTGGATGGCCGGCTCAGCCCCAACAAACGAAAAGAAGTGGAGCAGCATCTGGAACAGTGTGCGGAATGCCGCGAATATTTTAAACGAATGGAAACGCTGTTTGCCGATTCCGGTTTGCAGGAAATCCCGGAACTTGAACCGCAACCCTACGAATTGACGCGGATAAAGCAGTTGGCGCAACAGAAAAAGAAGGAGGGCAGCTTTCGCTTCTTAAAACAGCCGCTGCCGGCAGTGGTTTTATATTCCGTAATCCTCTTTTTTACCCTGATGGCAGGGATTTGGATGGGAAAAGGCATTTATCAATCCAGCCATACAAACGATCTCTACGCCTTTGCCGTTCAGGAAAAGCAGTATCTGAATTTTTCGGGGACCGGGTTTTCGCAGGTCTGGGAATCCATGAATAACGGAGAAACAAATGAAAATTAAAATCCTGGTAGGAGTTTTGGTAGTGCTTATCGTTTTGAACCTGGCCACAGTGGGGAGTTATGTCTACTTACGTTGGGTTAAGCCACCGTTCAGGGAATTTCCCGGCTTCGAGCGGCCCGAAATGCCGCGCATGCATCCACGGATGAGGCTGGATTCCAAACAGCGGGAAAAGATGCAGGGAATGCGGATGAAATTTTTTGAAAGCGTTCAACCTGATCAAAAACGCATCGGCGAATTGCGGAATGAAATTTTTGAAATGATACAGCAGGATAATGTTGATACCACTGCAATTGACCGGAAGCTTGGGGAGATTGCTGATCTGCACAAGAAAATTGAAATGAAGGCAATTGAAATGCTTGTCCGCAGCCGAACGTTTTTGTCGCCACAACAATTTGAATTTTTATATAGAATGCTCGATGCCCGGCCTGGCGGTGAGAGGCCCGAGCCGGGGATGAGAAGGCCGGAAATTGATCGCTTCCGCTAAAATATATGCGAATTCGCTGTGATTGAAAACCAAACAAAAAAAGGAGAGAATGATGAAAAGGACTAATCTTGTATTCGCCGTTGTGCTTGTCCTGGTTTTTTCGGGGATGCTGCTGGCACAGCCGGGAATGAGAGGCCCAATGGACGGTCCACCTGAACAAGGATTGATGCCGCACCTGGAAAAGATGCTGGATTTATCGGATGAACAGGCGGCGCAAATCGCTGACCTGCGTTTGCAGATGGCGAAGGAGATGCTTCCATTGCGCAGCGACATGGTTCAACAACAGAATGAGTTGAAACTCCTGATCACTGCCGATAAACCGGATCAAACAAAGATCAACAAAACGATCGGCGCGATTTCCGATATCCGGCAACAAATGCAGGAGAAACGGGTGAACCAAATCCTGAAAGTTCGCTCGCTGCTTACCGTCGACCAGAAGAAACAGTTCGATGCCATGATTTTGAAAGGCGGCAGGGGCATGATGGGCCGGCCTCACCGGATGGAAAGAGACTTTGGTCCTGACCGGATGCGTGGACCACTTCCGAGATAAAATACCGGTAATAGTAATTGCCCGTTGCAGATCGCAGCGGGCAATTTTGTTTCTGCACTCAAATATTTGAATGAGCTGGGGGGCACCAGACAGACCACAAAATTGTGTCTTCAAATTGTCGCCTGATCTATGATGGCGACTAACTTCCGCTCTTTATTTTCTCTCCAATAGTCCGTATTTAAATATTGTCAATATTGCATCGATGCCATCCCGCCAGGTAATTTTTTTGCCTTCGTGATAGCTTCTTCCTGCATAGGAGATGCCCACTTCGAAAACCCTGCAATCCAGGCGGGATACTTTCAGGGTGATTTCCGGCTCGATGCCGAAACCGTGGGATTCAATGGTAATTTGCTTTAAAATATCAATTTTGAAAAGCTTGTAGCAGGTTTCCATGTCCGTGAGGTTTAAGTTGGAAAATGAATTGGAGAGAAGGGTCAGGAATTTATTCCCCAGGTAGTGCCAGAAATAGTGCACACGGTGCGGTCCTTCACCAGTGAACCTGGAACCATAAACCACATCTGCGCCCATGTGAATGACCGGGGCGATCAGTTTCTGGTATTCCTTCGGATCATACTCCAGGTCGGCATCCTGCACAATAACCAGATTCCCGGAACATTTGCTGAAGGCGGTATTCAGCGCGGCTCCCTTTCCCATATTTTGTTCGTGGTAAAACACCTTTATATTCTTCTCTTTGAGGGATTGCAGGTATTCCCGCGAACCGTCACTCGAGCAATCGTCAACAATGACCAATTCCTTCCGGAAGGGCGCCGCCTGGACGCGCTTTATGATTTCTTCGAGGGTATTAATCTCGTTATAAACGGGGATGACAACGCTTAAATAGATTTCTTCTTCAGTCATGGGGAATGTTTCTCCTGTGCAGCGATTATGCTTTTCCGAAAACGAAGTTTTTGCATTTCTGCTCCAACCAGTCAAATAATTTTATGCTCATGGGAGAGATTGCACTATAAAAGAGCACCGAAGGAATAAAATAAAACATGGCGCGTTTGTACGAGGCGCGCATCATGGTTTGGATTGAGTCCTGCGTTTCCGGATTTAATTGATAATAGGTGAAGGTGTAGAGCACAAAGCTTGCCGCAATCAGCGCCAGCAGCGGCCAGTTCTTTCTGATGTATTTTATATTTGCAATAATAGCGATAACAAAAATATAGAATATCAATCCATATAATCCGGTGGTAAAGAGCAGTGTTTTAATGTAATTCACAATGTAAGAAAAGAGCGCCGGATCCCAGAAGAGGTGTTTCCGGAATCGCTCTATCGATTCAGCATGGATGACAACTTTCAGAAAAATCTGCCATGCAATAAATGGGGTAAAACTGAGTATTCCGTGATAGATCCATAACGAGAATTTTTTCTTCCGCAGCACAATCACAAAGAGCACAAGACTGGCGGCGATGCAGAAAATAATACCATCACTGCGCGTCCACCCGTTCAAACCCAGCATAAATCCGGAAAGCATGAGTTGGCCGGGCTGGCGCTCTTTCCACCACCGAAACAGGAAGAGGAGACCGGCAGTAACGTATGCTGCGCCCGGCAAATTGGTCAGCGAGAGAGAGGCATGCGCAAAAAATTCGGGGGTGATTGTCAGAATCAGGGTGAAAAACGCGGCACCAATTCCTTTCATGAATATCTTGGCGAATTGGTAAAAAAGCATGATAAGAGAAACGAAGAATATGGTATTTACAATTTTGGAAGAAGAAGCGCCCATGATATAAAAAAGCGCGAATATGCCTTCCACCAGCGGCGGGTAAATGCCGCGAGGGCCTGCCAGATCATATTTGTGCAGTGAGACATTGAACGTTTTCTCGATGCCGATGGTCCTTGCCATCAGGTCGTAACCTGCCACGCTGTCGTAGGATTGCACCGGCCAGTATAGATTTTTCACAACGGTTACCAGGATTAGCAGGATCACAACCGCGAGCAGCGTGCCTTCCACCGAGTTGAAGTAACCGCGGGCGATGTTCGGCTTGAAATAATCCTTCCATTGTCCATACTTCTTTTGAGCTACATCTCTGAGAAGAAAAAGTGACAACAAAATGAACCAGAAAATCCACAGGTTCAGGGGAGAAAATGAGAGGCCCGCTATTTCCAGCAGAAACATCAGAATTGTGCTCAGCCCAATTCCTGCCAGCCCGGCGAGGCTGAAATTTAACCCGGCGGTGTATTTGGTTTTCGAGAAAACCAAAAATCCATAACCCAGTGCATAAATGTAAAATAAAGTAATCAGGTTGGCTGTCATTGTTGCTTTGCCTCCCGCACCGGAACCACCGAATAAGGCACCTTCTTATCGTAATGGATTCCATACCTTTCCTGAATATAGTCGTATCCCCAGTTATTAATAATGGCGACATAATTTACTTTGGCGAGGAGCGGATTGTCTTTCTCGTCGACGTTTAGAAGCTTGCGCGGGTAAAGGAAGTATTCATCCCATAGCTTGTTCTGGGCGCCATTGGTGGATCCCAGCATCGATTTCAGGGAGCGAGGCGGAAGCAGGATAACCGCCGAGTCCGGCGTGTTTGATTTGAGGAATTGCACATAGGGGTAATCTTTCGGAAATTTGGCACCCATTTTCTGGTCGTAAGTCAGGTTTGGCCGTGCCAGAATAAACTTGACGTTGTTCATGATAAAATTATCTTTTAAACCCCTGTAACCGGCGTTGCTGTTCAAAAGCAGGTAGCAGGCAAGCAGTGTAAGAAGGATCAATATCCCGTGGTTAAGCAACCTGGTGCTTTTTCCGGTTTCTTTTGGCTGCGGCGCCTGGTGCCGGACTTTTTTCTTTTTATTTTTTGCCATTTGGTTCTTCAAAAAATTTTAGTGCAAAAACTAAATAAAAGATCGCTGTAAAATCAAATCTTTTTTCTCTTCACCGGCTTCCTCTCGCCCGGCTCAGACCAACGTCCGGATCATGTGAGTATGGATTTCATTTTGCGGGAACAGACATTCCGTTCTCTTTCCCAGGGCGCTGGATTGATGCCCTCAGTCCGGCGTATTCCCCGCCCAGATCACCATTGGTCATTAATATTACCACATCCTGCGCCGCGACAATGCTGGTAAGTTCCTCCTGAATGGAGGAATAATCCTTAAGCAGGTGGACATCGCGATTTTTCCGCCGCAGGTGGTCCTGCAATTCTTCCAGGGAAAGCCGTTCATTTTCCGGAATCCGCTCCGGGCGATAAATCGGGGCAATGAAAATAACATCGGCATTCGCCAGTGCGTCTGCCAGCTCTTTCTGGAAAATGTTCTTCACTGTGGTATTGGTACGTGGTTCAAAAACAGCAATCACCCGCTTACTGGGATGTTTCTGTCGCACTGCATCCAGCGTTTCCCGGATAGCGGTGGGATGGTGCGCAAAATCATCATAAAACGGAGCGCCATTGAAATCGCCCCACCGCTCGAGTCGGCGCTTCACGTTGAGAAAGGAGTCGAGACCGGCTTGGATCTGTTGCGGCGTCAGACCCAGATCATCGGCAATCCCGATAACTGCCAGCGTATTGTAAAGCTGGTATTCACCAAATAGCGGAATGCGGAATACGTTCCACGGCTCACCGTCTTTGTGTACGCGGAAGCTTGTCCCGTTCTCTGAAACATTTACATCGCTGAAGCGCAGGTCGGTCTGTGCGCCTTTGCCAAAGAAGCGAATTCTGGAATAAACCGGCGAAGTGACATCCCGGACATGCGGATCATCGCCATTGGCCAGGATCAATCCCTCGCTGGCAACCGTTCGCAGCAGTTTTCGGAATCCGTCCTTTATTTGCGCCACATCCCGGTAAATATCGGCGTGGTCAAATTCAATATTATTGACGATGAGATAGTGCGGCAGGTAGTGGAGAAACTTGGGCCGTTTGTCAAAAAAGGCCGAATCGTACTCATCTCCTTCTACGATAAAATAATCGCCCGACCCGATTCTGGCAGATGCATCGAAGTTGCGCGCAATTCCGCCAATCAGGAATGTCGGAGAAAGGCCGGCTGTTTCCAAAACCCAGCTCATCAGCGATGTGGTGGTAGTCTTACCATGCGTTCCGGTGATGACCACGCTTTTCAGCGGCTGCGCAAACTCCTGCCGGATGACTTCCGGCAGCGACGAAAATGGCAGCCGCCGGTTCAGGATCGCTTCTACCTCGGGGTTTCCGCGGGAGAGGGCGTTGCCGATAATGATCCGGTCGGCCGGCTGCTCCAGATGTTTTACGTCGTAACCTACCCGAACCGGGATGTTGTTCTGCACCAGAAAATCGCTCATGGGTGGATAAATATTCTGGTCACTCCCCCAGACCTCATGGCCTTTTTGCTTGAGCAGCACCGCAAGTGAAGCCATGGCGGTGCCGCAAATTCCTATAAAATAGTAACGCATTTTAGATTTTTCCGGATGTATGTTCCCAGGAGATCGCGTTTCCCGATCCCTT
>CAZUZS010000013.1:6331-46930 GCA_964624795.1 uncultured Calditrichaceae bacterium | reverse complement strand
GATCCCTTATTTTCCTCAATCTGATAGCCTACCTCTCATCCTTTTTTTGCCTCCCGGCTTTATCCCGCTCCGCGATTTCATTTTCCAATTGATCGATATAAAGCTCGAACGATTTCAGGATTTTGTGCCACACTTTTACATCCCGCACTTCGGTATTTGCCCGTCCCAGCAGGCGGCTGAAACGGAGGATGAAACTTTCCCAGCTATCGATTGGGACAAACCCGACCCGTTCCAGACTTTGCTGAAGGTGCCTGTACAGCAGGTCCAGCTCCCGGTGTTTTGCGAGCCTCCACTTGTATTTTTTCAGATCGCCGTAAGCGGCCTGGAAAAGCTCATAGCAGTAAATCATCACAGTTTGTGCCAGGTTGAGAGAGGGGTGCCGGGTGAAGGCGGGTACCGTGGAAACGGCGTCGCAAAGCGCCAGCTCTTCGTTGGTCAGACCGGTTTGCTCGCGCCCGAAAACAATGGCGATGCGGTGATCCTGCGAAACAGGGACCGCCTTCTCGGCCAGCTCTTTTGCAGAGAAATACGGCAGGTGAAAACCGCGCGGCCGCTGGGTGGTTGCCACAACAAAATGTTTGTCGGCAATCGCTTCGCGCAGCGAGGGAAATAGTTGAGCGCCCTCCAGGATATCCTCCGAAGCATGTGCCATCCAGCGCGCTTCGGGGGTTATGAATTCCCCGGGATTTACCAGCAGCAGGTTTCTGAAACCCATGGTTTTCAGCGCGCGGGAAGCGGCGCCAATGTTACCCGGGGTTTGAGGTTCAACCAAAATAAAGAAAATATTTTCGGAATTTATACGCATTGCATTTTGGGCAAAATGTAAAGCCGGACCAGCTTACTGCTTCTTCTCTAAAGTAGTTTTGATGAACGCCGCAGCTTCATTCAAACCGACAGTGTCCTGCGTGCCGCTGTCCATGTTTTTCACGTTTATAGCCTGCTTCTGTTGCTCGTCCGGACCGGCAATCACAACCAGCGGGATTCCCTTGTCGTTGGCCAGGCCAAACTGGCCGCGAAGTTTGGATTGCCCGGTGTAAAGGTCGGTGAAAATGCCCGCGGCGCGCAGGCGGCGAGTGATTTCGATGGAATAGGGCAGCGTTTCATCCGAGAAAACAGTTACCAGCGTTTGTACCGGGGTGCGCAAGTTGCCGGGGAACATCTTCAGTTCGTCCATCACGGTGATAATCCTCTCCAGCCCAATGCTGCTGCCGGTAGCCGGTTGCTGCTGGCCGGAGAACAACCCGATGAGATTGTCGTAGCGGCCACCGCCGGTGATGCTGCCGATTTTCGGTTCTTCCACCACCGTTTCAAAAATTGGTCCGGTGTAATAATCCAGGCCGCGCGCCAGGGTGAGATCGAAAAGCACCGCTTCATCAGGAATCCCATACATTTCCAGGTAGCGGGAAAGGTCACGCATTTCCTGCACCCCTTCCAGGCCGGCGGGACTTTCCCTCAGAATTTCCCCGGTTTGCGTAAATCGCTCCGTATTGCTGCCGGAGATGGCGAGTATTTCCAAAATCTTTTCAATTCCCTGCTGCGCGATACCGCGCTCCGCCAGCTCCCCGCGAACGCCTTCTAATCCTATTTTATCCATTTTGTCGATGGCGCGCGTGATGTTGATCTCCTGCTCGATGCCGGCCCCCGAGACTTCGGTGATGCCGCGCAGCACCTTCCTGCTGTTGACACGAATGGTAAATTTCCGGAACCCGAGCTGGTTCAGCGATTCGTAAATCACTGCGATGATCTCGGCATCTGCCAGAACAGAGGAGCTCCCGACAACGTCCACGTCGCACTGGTAGAACTCGCGGAAGCGCCCCTTTTGCGGTTTATCCGCCCGCCATACCGGCTGAATCTGGTATCGTTTCAGCGGCTTGGGAATTTGCGGGTACATGGCAACCACCCGCGAAAGGGGAACGGTTAGATCGTAACGAAGCCCGACTTCCCGTTTGCCGCGATCCGTAAAACGGTAGGTGAGCCGGTCGCCTTCCTCACCGTATTTGCCGGAAAGTGTTTCCCACAACTCCAGTGTGGGAGTTTCCAGTGGCTCGAATCCGTATTTTTCAAATGTATTGCGAATAATATTGATAACGTAGTTGCGTTTAACCATCTGCTCAGGCAAAAAATCGCGGGTGCCTTTGTAAATTCGTGGTTGGATCTTTTTCAATTTATTCTCCGGCGGTTTTCAATGTTAGTTGGTGATGGAAGCGCCCTGCTGGATCCACCGCTGAACCGCTTTGATTTCTTCATCGGAAAGCAGCGGTTTGGGGCTTGGAGGCATTCGGGGAATATTGTCGTAGTCCTGTAACAGCACCAGGTAAAGCACACTATTGTTGGGTTGCTCGGGAATTACGTCCGGCTGCGGACGTGTATTGCTCTGAAAAGTAGGAAATTGCGTCTCCAGGTCCAGACCGTTGGCAGGGTTGTCGCGTTGGTGGCAGCCGCCGGTGGCAGCGCAATTGTCTACCAAGAGCGGGTGAATATCCTGCCGGAAACTCAATGTGTCGGGATAGACGATCTGCTCCGGTGCGGTGGATTTTTTGCTGCAGTTCATCATCAGGGCCGAAAGCAGGATCGCGCCGGCGAATAAAATCGACAGTATAAGAGTGTTTTTATTCCTGTTCATAATTGCCATTATTTTCATATTTTTCAGCATCCTACAAAATCATTCTTTTAAATTTTGACTTAAAATCTAACAAAATATATCTTATATTTAAAGCGGTTTCTTTTATTGGATTTGAAACAAAAGGAAAATTATGCCAGATTCATCTCATAAAAGGAATACACGAAAAATACTTGTCGTTGACGATGAACCAGCCATTCACAAACTGATTAACATACAGCTTTCCCGTCGCAACTACCAGGTTTCGCAGTGTCTTAATAGTGAAGAAGTGCTGGAAAAAATTGAAGAGCACAATCCTGACCTGGTTTTGATGGATTTAATGATGCCTAACCTGGATGGCATCAGCGCCACGCGCAGAATACGGAATGTTCACCTCGACTCCTACCTGCCGATCATCGTTTTGACGGCGCGCCGGGAGGTGCACGATGTCGTTGAAGCGCTGGAAGCAGGGGCCGACGACTATATCCGCAAGCCGTTCGAATTTGATGAACTGTACGCCCGCATCGGAAACATGCTGCGCCTCAAAAATCTCCAGGATTCGTTGCTGCTAAAGAGCCATGAGTTGAACGAAGCCAACCAACAGATCATGCGGCTTAACCAGGTTTTGACGACAACCAACAAGCAGCTTCAGAAAAAGGTCTATGATCTTCATAACATTTTTGAGATCAGCTTTAAGGTAATGGGCGAAACAGATTCCAATTTATTGGTGAACACCGCGCTCTTGAACGCATTGGGGATTTTCACCGCCAAGAGCGTCATGCTGCTGATGCTGGAAGAAGAAAATCCCGATGTTTTTGTGGTGATGGATTCCAAGGGATTCTTAAAAGAGAAAATAAGTGATTTTCAACTCCTGCGGCACGACAAATTGATTCATTACCTGGAATTGATTAAAAAGCCGTTTCAATTGCAGGATGTGGTTCGGGAGTTCCGGGAAATACTCCCCATGCTCAGGGAACTGGAAGTGCAGGTAGTTGCGCCGCTTTTTCAGCAGGACGAAATTACCGGCATTCTTTGCCTGGGGCCTAGCGTTACAACGCAGGAATACGCACCGGATGTGATGGAAATGCTGGGAATTGTAACCAATATGCTGTCGGTTGCGCTCCATAACGCCCGGAATTTTGACCAGGTGAAAGCGCTTTCCTACACCGACGGCATGACCGGCCTGCATAACTACCGCTTCTTTACCCTGCGTCTCAAAGAAGAGCTGGCCCGTTCCCGGCGAAATGAATCGGCGGTTTCCCTTTTGATCATGGATGTGGATTTTTTCAAAAATTACAACGACACCCTGGGCCACCCGGCCGGTGATGAAGTGCTGCGGCAGTTGAGCTCGATTCTCAGCAGCACGGTGCGGGATAACGATATTGTTGCCCGCTACGGGGGGGAAGAGTTTGCGGTGATCCTGCCCGCTACGGATACCAGCGGCGCACTGGCGCTTGGAGAACGGATCAGGAACAAGGTAGAGAAACACCACTTTCCGCAGGAGGAGATCCAGCCCAATGGCGTCCTGACCATCAGCATCGGGATTTCGACTTACCCGTCCGATGCGGTAGTGTTGGAAGACCTCATTGTAACTGCCGATCGCGCCTTGTATAATGCCAAAAATAACGGCCGGAACCAGGTGGTCCTGTTTGAGAATATCGGGGAGAAAATCGATTCCTGAAATAATTTCTGAGCTGTTTTCAATATTGAAACCTTCCACAATCCCTGCCCCCGAATGCGAAAGATTAATCTTATTTTAGATAAACAGAGCCTTGTGGAATTTCTCCGAAAGAAATGTGCTACAGCAGCCGGGTCAACGAACGTCAATCACTTTCAGGTGATCTCGGCTGTTCATTTGATCTTATTTGTCCCCGATAAGTATAAACCGTGAATTATGAACCGGGGCCGAAAACGCATATTTTCGATACGGCCCGGCTTATAATGGATTCGGGAAACGAGAGACCAGTTGCCGGTTACAAATGCTAATAAGGATCGAAAAATGAAAATAGGAATCACATGCTACCCCACTTACGGCGGAAGTGGCGTAGTAGCAACGGAATTGGGGAAAAACCTGGCGCGCCATGGTCACGAAGTGCATTTTATGGCGTATGCCATGCCGTATCGCCTGAATGGCTACTACGACAAAATTTATTATCATGAAGTAAAAGTCCTGGATTACCCGCTGTTCGAATATCCGCCCTATTCTCTGGCGCTGGCAACCAAGATGGCGGAGATTGCCCGCTACCAGTCGCTGGATTTGCTGCACGTGCACTATGCAATTCCCCATGCCATCTCGGCTTACCTGGCCCGAGAGATGCTGCGGGACCGCCATCCTTTGAAGGTAATTACCACGCTCCATGGTACCGATATCACCCTGGTGGGAAGGGACCCTTCCTTTTTGGAAGTAACCCGTTTCAGCATTGAACAGAGCGATGGAGTCACGGCGGTTTCCAACTACCTCCGCCAGAGCACCTACGAAACGTTCAAAACGGAAAATCCAATACATGTGATATATAATTTTATTGACGATGATCCGGATCAGAAAAGAAAATGTGATGACCTGCGAAAACGAATGGCGCCGGAAGGGGAAAAAATTATCTCACATCTTTCCAATTTCCGACCGGTGAAGCGGGTTGTGGACGTTATTGAAGTTGCCTTCCGGGTGATGAAGAAAATGCCGGTTCGGGTGATGATGATTGGCGATGGTCCGGAGCGCTCGCTGGCCGAGGCACGCGCCAGAGAGCTGAACATTTCAGACAAAGTTTTTTTCCTGGGTAAACAGGAAGATGTATTTCTGCTGCTGGCAAGCTCCGATGTTTTTCTGATGCCCAGCCGCCTGGAGAGTTTCGGGCTGGCGGCACTTGAGGCCATGGCCTGCGGTGTTCCCTGCGTGGCCAGCCGCACCGGCGGCCTGCCGGAGCTGGTTAAAGACGGCATTTGCGGATACACCGCGCCGGTTGGCGATGTGGATAAGATGGCGGAGCTGGTGCTCCGGATTTTCGATAACGAGGCGGATTACCGGCAATTGTCCCGCAGCACCCGGCAGTATGCACTGGATAATTTTCATGTGGACAAAGTTGTCCCGCAATATGTGGAGCTTTACGAAAAAATTCTAAATGGTGAGCACTGAACCGCTTTATGAACATTTCAGCAAAATTATTCGGCGGCGCCGGACGGCCTCTCATCCTTGCGCATCGCGGCTCTCCGAAATCCGCAAACTTCCCTGAAAATACAATTCCGGCTTTCCGGGAGGCCGTGGAATTGGGTGCCGATGGCTTTGAGCTGGATATCCATCTAACCAAAGATAAGGAACTGGTGGTGTTCCACGATTATCGCCTTAAGCGCCTGATGGGGGTTCCCGGGGGGGTAAGCTCGCTGGATTCCAGGGAGATTTCACAACTTTCTTTTGCAGGCAATTCCGGGCATGCCGATGTCAAAATTCCGTCACTGAGGGAAGTCTTTGAGAATTTTGGATCGGCGCGCTATTACAATATAGAAGTAAAGAGCAGGCTTTTCCATTATGACAAAATTATTTCGAACCTCCTGGAATTGCTGCATGAGTTCGGCCTGGAAGATAATGTCTGGATTTCCAGTTTCGATCCTGTTCTATTGCGAAAATGGCATGAAATGGCGCCCCACGTGTCTGCCGGTTTTCTATTCGACAAGTGGAACCGGCTGACCCGCTCAGTCTGCGAAAAAAAGTTTGCCGGCCTGCTCCATCCCGGCATTAACCTGCTGCCCAATATGGACGAGTTGAAGCAGTTCGCCCGCCCGCTTTGTTTCTGGACGGTGAATGAGCCAACCGATTTGAAGGCCCTGCTGGATCAGCCGGTTGCCGGAATTATCACGGATGACGTGGCCGCTGCAAGGAGGTTCTTCCCGGATGTCCCGGATTAATCACCGGCTTGCAGGTTTGATCTGCATCCTTTTCCCGCTGCTGGCCGAACTGCCGGCGGTCACGGTTGAGATCGATTTAAGGCCGGATCACTCTGCAAAACTGTCTTTTTTGCTAGCTGCTGTCGCAAATCCGCAACAACAGATGCTACTGCAAAACCTGGGCAGGGAAATCAATGCAAATTTTGCGGTAACCATGACGGCATCGGTAATTTCCGGTGAGACCGGGCATTCGAATTCCGGTCTCCAAATCTACTTAAATGATGTCCGGCACCTGCGTTCGATATGCAACTTTGTGGATTATCATTTCAGCAAATCGTTCTTCAAGCAGAAATACTACATGAAACTGTTGTTCAATGAACAAATGTTTCGCTCGAAGTTTTTTCAAACGCTGCGCGATTCCGGGGATTCCCAACCGGACTACAGTTCGCTTTTTGGCGGTGAGAATTTGCTGTTTGTTTGCATGACCTTTCCCGGCAGATGCCTGAATACAAATATGAAAGAGGATGATCATGGCTTTTATTACGAAATGAGCTATGAGACAATTCTCAAACATGGCGATGCAGTCATATTTGACTCTTACCGCTTTACCCCTGAAACATACCTCACAGTCCTGCTAATTCTGGCAGTGCTGGCAGGAATCTTAATCCGGAATCTGCTAATATGGCTGGAAAACAGGAGACAGTTTCATCGGCAAATGAACGATTAGCCCCGAGCTTCAAGAGTGAATCGGGGACCACAACAGGCTTGCAAACTGTTTGCGGAATAACTCCTTTTCATCGAACGATGCCTTGCAATAGACCGATTTATCGCTATTTTGAACAGCCGTTTAATTGCTTGTATACTAACGTGCATTCATCCCGCGAGCCACGGGAAGAGCATCCCCGCCGGAATATGGCAGATTCTATAAATATTTTCATTTTGAATTTTCTCTTGTTACATTCGGTGGTAGAATTGAGATTAAAAGGATTAGGACAGAAAAATCCTACTAAACTTTTCCGGTAAGTAAGAAATTGAAAACAGCGATGTCAGAACAAAAACATAAAAGGATACTGGCCGTCTCGGTGAAGATTGCGGAAGGGCGGGATAAAGCGCTCATCGACGGCATTGCCATGTTGGTGGAAGAACAACCAAACCTTTCCCTTCTGGATCTGAGGAGACGGGCCGAACAATCCTATACGACCTTAATTTTTGCAGGTCCGGTAAAACAAGTCTTCCAATGTCTTGAAGCAGTTGGTGAGGCGGCGTTTAAAGAAATCAAATTTCAAAATCTCGATCCGGTCGCCCAGGTGAGCGCGGCGCTTTCCGGCATCATTTTCTTTCCCATCCGAGGCATCGCCCCGGAGCAGTGCAAGAAACTTATCCGGGAATTTGCCGGCAGGTTTTACGACAAATTCTCACGTCCGGTCATATTCTCCGGCCAGCTTGCCTCTATGGAAGTCACTGACGGAATCAGTGAAATTCAAAACATGGACTACTCCGCGCTGACAAAAGAAATCCTGGAAGGTCGGTTGAAGTTGGACATCGGCAGCGATTCTTTCCAACCGGAGAAGGGCGTGGTTTTGTTTGATATGCGAAATTATGCCGTGTCGGTAATGTTTCACCTGGATACCAGTAATATAGAAGTTGCACAGGAAATTGCCGACGAAATTGGAATGACCGGCCGGGCAATGTATGATAAAAAGGGAGAAGTCGTGAGAGATTCCGGGGGGGAGGTTGCGCGCGGAAAGGGACGGTTCCCCTCGGTTGAAACACTGTTGTTGGACGGCGACAAGAATAACTTTACCCGGATTATCTGTAAGCTGAAGAACAGTTCCGATCCCACGCTGGTCAAGCTGTTCGACACAGTCCGGGAAGTGGCGCACCCCTACATGGTGGATGTCCTGGGTAGTGAAATAGTCGGACACATACATTTGCAGGCGCTGCAGACATCCATCACCCATCTTCCACACTCGCAAACCATTCAGCAACTGCCGCTGAATCGCCAACTGGATCACCTCTATGAATACCTGGGATTAAATGTTTTTGGAGAGTTTAATCCGCAATGGCAGGTAATCGATTTTCGATTCATTCCTTTCCGCGCTTCCGGATAATCCCGAAAGCGCATCCTTCTAATTTTAGTGCAGTATAATAGAAGTTGTCACATTCGGCAAACCGCTTCGGTGCGGAAACCTGGTCCTGATTGGAAACTGCAATTTTCAACACCGGTTATCGAAATCAAATTGTATAAAAAGGATTTGCAAAAACACAGAAGTTGTATTTTATTAGTTCAAGGTATTATTCTTTATAGAGTTTCAAGAATTTTATTAAGAAAATTATACATAGAATATCATTAGCCTGAAATCAGGGTTCACAAAGGAGTACATAATGTTAAGGGACTCGACATTAGACCAACTACTGCAAGAAATTGCATCCAAATCACCTGCCCCGGGTGGCGGCACTGTTTCGGCCATCGCCGGCGCTTTATCGGGGGCGCTCATTTCCATGGTTTGCGGCTTGACAATTGGGAAAAAACGGTATAGGCAGGTCGAAGACGAGGTCAATCAGATTTGCGAGAATTCAGAAAAATTGAGACAGGAATTCCTGTTGTTATCCGAAAAGGATGCTGAGGTTTTCAGCGAAGTCATGAAGGTCTATGGCTTGGCCCGCGATACGGAAGAGGAAATTAATGATCGCAAGGTTGCCATTGAGGAAGCCACCAAAAGAGCTGCCCTGGTTCCGATGGATGTGCTTCGCCGTTGCGAACAGTTGGCCCAGTTATGCCAGGTCGTTGCATCTAAAGGGAATGAGAATTCCATTAGCGATGCCGGCGTAGCCGCCGCGCTCGCGAATGCGGCAGCTCAGGGCGCCTCCCTCAATATTCTCATAAATCTGGCGACAATATCCGATGAGGATTTTGTGGGGAAACTCAAATCCGAGCAGGCAAAAGTACTTAAACGGGTGAAGGACCTTTCGGAGGAGACCCTGCATGTGGTGTATTCCAAATTATGATGGTGTTTCTACATTTGATAAAATTGGGAGAACTTGATCTGGCGCAATGAAATCCAAAAGCATCATGGCCTATCTTGAGACGGTTTAGAATGGAGAGAGCAGCCGGATGGGAAATATGCAGATTAATCGAACTCCCTGTTTAGCCGCCAACGGATTTCGGATTTCAAAATTAGACGTTGCCAGATATTTGTATGCGATATAAATTGGAGCAAGAAACAAAAGGAACAAGCGAGCTGAAATTTTATGGCGAAATGGAATCAAAGTTATTTTTTAAGATTAAGTAAAATGAAGGAATTACAGAAATGTTAGAAGAGAAAGTTAAAAAAATCCTGGATGCTATCCGCCCCGGTATCCAGATGGACGGCGGTGATGTCGAGTTTGTCGAGATAAAAGATGGCACCGTGTATGTTCGTTTGGTCGGCGCCTGCGGTGGCTGCCCGATGGCACAGCTTACACTAAAAGAAGGAATCGAACGCTATGTCCGCCAGGAGCTGCCGGAGATAGTAGCAGTAGAATCTGTGTAAAACCTTTAGAGGTGGGAATGATTGAGGTAAAAATTAACGGTCTGTTTTTGACACAGTCCCAGGCAAGCGGGGTGATATTAAAAGAAATTCAGGGAGATCGTACGCTGCCGATCATAATCGGCGAATATGAAGCACAATCGATAGCCCTGGGTCTCGAAAATATCAAACCGCCTCGTCCCATTACACACGACCTGACATTAAACCTATTAGAGACGCTTGGTGCAAAAATAGACCGCATTGTTGTCACAGAACTCAAGAACAATACCTACTACGCAATAATTCATCTTCGAAAGAAGATGAAGCTTTTTGAAGTGGATTCACGTCCCAGCGATGCGATTGCGCTGGCGGTCCGGGAGAATATCCCCATTTTTGTTGAAGAAGAGGTGATGGACAAAGGGGCATATACATCGGATGAAATCCAGGATGTGGAGGAAGGCAAAGTCAATCTTCAGGAGGATCATCTGGACAAGCTCAAGAAAGACTTGCAGCAAGCGGTTGAAAAAGAAGACTACGAAAAGGCAGCAAAGTTACGGGATGAAATAAAAAGACTGGAATCTCGACAATAAACAGAGATAGGGAAAATGAAACATTCCGATTTCAGATTGAAGATTTATGGAGTTAGAGGAAGCTACCCCCCCACGCATGGCGACGCTACCCGTTTCGGGGTCAACACGACTTCGATCCGTATCGATATTGGCGAACATGTGGTGATAATTGATGCCGGAACCGGAATTATTAATCTGGGAAACGATCTCATACAGGAAATAAAATCCGGTAAAAGCAAACAAAATCTCTTCAAGCTGCATCTTTTTTTCACCCACACCCATATCGATCACCTTTTCGGATTCCCATATTTCGGGATGATGTATATGCCACAAACCGAAATGCACGTGATCGCGCCTTCCCTGCTGGATTATTCAATCAGGGATGTCCTGGATACCTGGATGAGCCCCGCCTTTTTCCCGGTAACCATGTCCGAACTGCCCAGCAC
This sequence comes from uncultured Calditrichaceae bacterium, assembly GCA_964624795.1. GTDB lineage: Bacteria > Calditrichota > Calditrichia > RBG-13-44-9 > RBG-13-44-9 > CAZUZS01. The sequence goes on along the minus strand of CAZUZS010000013.1, from coordinate 35,931 downwards.
ATTTGAATTTTACGACTTCGGCGAAAGCCGGCAGGTCTATTTTTTCGAAAACGATTTTAAGGTCGTATCGGTAAACGATGCCGAGAAAATGGAAAACTGGATTGCCCGTATCGTGTGCCTGCGCAATTATACCCATCCCAAAGGCGGCACTTACAGCTATAAAATCGAAGGCAGGCAGGGTAATGCAATTGTATTTGCCACCGATATTGAGGGGTATCCCGGCGGCGATCAGCGGCTGATCCGGTTTGCCGAAAACGCCACGATCCTCATTCACGATGCACAATACTCCCTGCCCGAATACCGGATGTTCCAGGGATACGGACACAGCACCTACGAGGCTGCCTGCGAAGTAGCACAAAAGGCATCTGTGGAAAAGCTGATCCTTTTCCATCACGATCCCAAACATACAGACCAGGAGTTGAATGAGCTGGAAAGCAGTGCCCAGAAGCTTTTCCCGAATTCATACATGGCCACCGAGGCGATGGAGTTCACATTTTGATCCACTCCGGCTCACTAGTTGGCGTTGATATTCTGGACATTCCAATTAAGGCTTTCCACGTTGGCTGTTGATAAAGCCGATTTCCGGCGAATCTCTGCGCTTTCAAATACCAGGAAAACCACAAATCTTAAAATATTGCCTGCCCCGTAATCATATCCCCTTCAAATGAATTATGAGGCTGGGCAGTCGTCTACCGGTTCATTTTTTACATTGAACCAAACCGTCATAATCTCGTTATTCATATCATGGAATGATAAAGAATTTCCTTCGGTGAATGTGTTGTGTATTGAATTGGTCGAAATGTGATTATTACAAAAGGAGGAGGCTGTATGTATAAGAAAATAGCGGTTGCCACCGACGGCAGCAAATTATCTCTGAAAGCTGCCAGCAAAGGAATGGAGCTGGCAAAACTTTTTCATGCCGAATTGAAGATCGTTTATGTAATCGACCAGCGGGTCTTCTTTTTCCCTCATGAAGTACAGGAACTGACGGCCGAGAATCCGTATTTTTCGATTCTGGAAACGTTGCGGTCAAACGCGCAATCGGTGCTGGATTCATTGGAGAAGGAGGCCGGCAGAGACGGGCTCAAAATCGAAACCTTTATTCGCGAAGGATCCGTGATTGACGAGATTGTCAAATTTGTCGCTCAGAATAAAGCGGATATTTTGGTGATGGGTGCGCACGGCCAAACCGGTGAGATGAGGGGTATCGTGGGAAGCACAACCCAGGCGCTGGTCGCTTCAATACCTGCATCGATGTTGATTGTCAAAGACAAGTAAGTCATGGTACTGCGTTCCGGCAGTTCACCTTTTTGGGATAATCGGCGATATATGGAGTTGAATTTATCATGCTGAAACGATCCAAGATAGTTGCGACAGTCGGCCCGGCCAGCCAGGATCCGAAGATTCTCGAACAGTTGGTTCGTGCGGGGGTCGATGTTTTTCGACTGAATTTCTCCCACGGAGATCGTGAGTCCCACCTGGAAATCATAAATCATATTAAACGGATCAGGAAAAAGTTGCATCAACCGGTGGCCATTCTGCAGGATTTGGCCGGCCCTAAGATCCGCCTGGGAAAAATCGAACATGAGCCGCTGAGTGTGAAAGTCGGTGATTCGCTGGTTATCGATGCTTCTCCGGAATCGGCCGGAAACGGAAACCGGGTGGGGATCAATCACCCTCATTTTGCTAAAGATGTCTTTCCCGGCGCACGATTGCTGCTGGCGGATGGCGACCTGGAGTTGCAGGTCACAAAGGTGGAAGATCCGCTGGTTCATTGCCGGGTGGTAATTGGGGGAGAAATCTATTCTCACAAGGGCGTCAATTTTCCAACCGGCTCCTTCGATGTCCCGGCTATCACAGAAAAGGATCGCGGAGATTTGACATTCGGTCTTGAACACCATGTCGACATGATTGCCGTTTCTTTTGTCCGCTCGGCTGCGGATATTGAAACGGCACGAGAGCTTTGCCGGGAAAAGGACGCCCGAATCCCGATAATTGCGAAAATTGAAAAACATGAAGCGGTGCGGAATCTGGATGAAATTATTGAAGCCGCCGACGGCGTAATGGTCGCGCGCGGAGACCTGGGTGTGGAGATTGACATTCAGCAGGTGCCTATTGTTCAAAAGCGAATTATTTCGAGAGCCAACCAGGCCGGGAAACCGGTGATCACCGCAACCCAGATGTTGCGATCTATGGTGGATTCCCAACGGCCTACCCGGGCGGAAGTTACGGATGTAGCGAATGCTATCCTGGACGGAAGCGATGCGGTCATGCTTTCCGAAGAATCGGCGGTGGGTAAGTTTCCGGTAAAAGCGGTCTCCACCATGGCCGGCATCGCGCTGGAAGCGGAAAAATATTACCTGGAGAATTACCATCTCAAAACGGAAAAACCCAGGACAGGGCAATCCAGGCTTACCGAATCCGTTGCGCATTCTGCAGTTGTCCTGGCACAGGATATCGATGCAAAATTGATCTTCGCGATGACCCGCAGCGGCTACACCGCCAGGGCGATTTCCCGCTTTCGGCCGTGCAGCTTTGTTCTTGCTTTAACGCCAAACGAAGATGTTTACCGGCAATTATCCATATCATGGGGAGTGATTCCCGTGATCTACCCCCTGCAACGGGAAATGCAATCAACGTTCAGTGATGCGATCGCAATTGCGCGGGAGTCAAAAATTCTTGCCAAAGGTGACCGCTATGTCTTTACCAGTGGTTTCCCTCTTGGCGAGCCTGGTTCCATCAACCAGGTAATGGCAGGGGAAATAGACGGGTAGCCGGAAACTCGGTTTTAACAATGCGCATGAGTTGGAGGTGCCCATTTCGGAAGTTGGATAGCCAAAATTCCCGGCTGTGGTAGGTACTATTTGGCGCTCATTGCCAATCGTCAGGCCAACAGGCCTTGCAGAACAAAGGAAATTATCCCGTAAATAATCCAGCCGATAACGCACACGATAATAGCTCGTCCGGTGCTGCTGTAATCCAGTGCCTGCCGCACGGCGATTACGGTAGCAATCAGCATCCAGATGGCGGACACCAGAAAGGCGATCACATAAAAACCGGGAATTATGCCAAAGATCGCGATGAGCCCGGGAGCGCTGGCAAATCCGATTGTTCGCAGAAGCTCTCCGTAATCCGACCTGGTCTGTGGCTCCGCCAGCCAATGCGTCCCGATATAGAAGATCAGGTAAGACCAGGCAAACCACCCGATGAGATTCCCGATTGTGCCGCCAATTATTGAATAATCCGCGCCCCGGGAAATCGAGGCGATTCCTGAAGCCAGGCTGGACAGCACAACCAGGAGCATGGCTTGTCCCATTGCACTGCGGTCAGCCTCTACCTCCTCGAACAACATTACATCCAGCCTTATGGCCCGAACAATTCTGTTCCACAGCAAATTCATTGTGCCCCCTATTGTTCGATCAAACCACACTTGTGAATTTCAAACCAAATAGGCTCAAATAGTTCCCCAAACTGCCTGGCAGAAGCCATAATTTTTAGATTTCTACCAAGAAAAAGCCGCCCGGTATATTATTCCCGGGCGGCTTCAAATATTTGCATTTTGAATTTATTGCGGATTCAGTGTGATGGTCGAAAGCTCGGTCGCCGTATTCCCTGCCAAATCGTACGCCTTCACGAATATCGAGTGAGTTTGGCCGGTTGCATATCCCGTCGTATCCCATTCATAGCGGTAAGGCGTCGAAGTAACCGTAGAATGAAGATCTCCGTCGATGTAAAATTCGACTTTCTGGACTCCCGTGTCATCTTGCGCATCCACGGAAATCGCAATGGTATCTCCTGCTGTGAAAGCCGACCCGCTGCTGGGATACAGAATGGTCACTTGTGGAGGCGTTATGTCATTGTTGGCAATAGTAACAGTTACCAGCGACGATTGGGCCTGGTTGCCTGCGCTGTCGTATGCCCTGGTGTAAACCATGTGGGAACTTCCCGGGGTGAGGCTTGAGATATTCCATACATATTGATAAGGCCGGGAAGTATCAAAACCGACCGAATCCCCATCGATGAAGAAAACCACCCTTTCAACGCCGACATTGTCGGATGCATCGGCAATTACGGTGGTGGTTGTACCGGTCAAAACAGCGCCAGTCAGCGGCTGAACCATGAAAACGGATGGCGGTGTAATATCTGCTGCAATGGAGACAGACTGCAGCGGGGTTTGCGACTGGTTGCCGGTCGGATCGTAAGCCCTGGCATAAATCGTGTGTGAACTCCCCGGGGCAAGATTGGAAATATCCCAGACATACTCGTAAGGTTCCGCATTGTCCGTTCCCACCAGGAAACCATCGATATAGAAGCTGACATGGTCCACCGCCACGTCGTCATGGGCATCAACTACGATAGTTGTGGTTCCGGTTAGTACGGCGCCGGCAGGCGGGTAGCTCAGGAGAATGCTGGGTGCGGTTGTATCCATGGCGATGGATACACTTTGCAGACCTGTTTCCGCATGATTGCCGGCACCATCATATGCTTTTGCATAAATTGTATGCGAGCTTCCCGGTGCAAAAGTCGAGATGTCCCAGACATATTCATAGGGATAGGTATTGTCAACACCGACCGAATCGCCGTCTATGTAAAAGTTGACCCGGTCGACAGACACATTATCATTTGCGTCGGCGATGATGGTTGTTGTTCCGGTCAGGACTGCGGCCGCCGGGGGATAACTCAGGAAGATGGTTGGCGGCGTGGTGTCGATTATATTGGCCGACTGAACGGTTACCGAGACAACCGCGGATACGCCCTGGTTCTGGTTCGTATCGTAAGCCATGACAAGTATGCTGTGGCTGCTTCCATTGATAAACCCGCTCACATCCCAGGCAAATTTCCAGGGCGCCTGGCTGATTGAGCTTTGGAGGTGCCCGTCCACATAAAGATCTATATGGTCTACCGCAAGATTATCTTCAGCCGTTACCAGAATCTCTACGGTATCCGAGACTGTGGAGGCTGCAGTTGGATAAATAATACTTGTGGTTGGAGGCGTGGTATCTACAATATTGTTTGTTCTGGCGGTAACAGTGACAACATTTGAATATGTGCTGTTATCATTTTCGTCAAACACCCTGCCAAAGATCGTGTGGCTGCTGCTGTCAATATAATTTGTGATTACCCATTGATATTCAAAGGGTGCCTGGGTGATTGTTTGTCGTAAATATCCGTCTATATAGTATTCAACTTTTGTTATTTTGCCATTGTCCTGTACCTGGGAAATAACGCTTACCGTATCGCTCACAACCGAACCGGTAACCGGACTGATGATTGAAATGGTTGGGGCAAGTGTGTCTGGAACCGAGCCGGGAACAAGCCGAATGTTGGTCGGACCCGAAAAGCCGGCGTTGCTCGATTTATCCACGGCAATGGCCTGGATGCTGTGATCCTGGTTATCCGCAATTGGGGCAGTGTTCCAGCTATATTCGTACGGCTTGCTCTTCCAGACTTGCACAAGCTCGCCGTCAAGCCTTAAAGAAACATGATCAACGTCGTCGTTATCGGATGCCTCCACAACAATATTAATTGTTCCCGAAAGCGCTTGTCCGGCCGTTGGATAAATGATTGTGCAGGTCGGCGGCGTGTTGTCCGGCGCTTGCGGGTTGGAACATTGAAAAAAAAGTATTGCCGTGGATAGCACTGCAATCCATAATGAAATCGTCACTAAATGTCTGCTCATGGAACACTCCTGTTTTTGCACAAATTTTAAATCAACTAAAAATCGATAAAATTAATTAATTGGTTATGATTGAAGTCACATAAAATTGGGCCTGTTCTTTGTTTGTGCTTATCATGGGAAAGTCAGGCATCATTCCGAATTTCGCATTGTTTTGTCATGCCCGAAAAATGAGGAAGAGGGAACAAATCCCAGCTTTGCCGTAAAACATTTCCTGGCAATTGAATTTGAGGTGGATGGCGATACCTGAGCAGCCATAGAAAAATGCTTTCGGCTCCGCAGGAGGTTAAAATGCAGTTGATTTTAAGGATGATTCACAGTTATCTTGGTTGCAGACATTAAAGATTAAAACAAGGAATCGATGTTTAATTTTCTAAATCCGACCGTCTTATTTGCGCTTGCTGCAGGACTCATTCCCCTTATTATTCACCTCCTAAATCGCAGAAAAATTAAGGAAATACGGTTTAGCACCATCCATTTTCTAAAACAGATGGCGCGGAAGGAGATGCGGCGACTGCGCATCCGGCAGATTTTGCTTCTCCTCATCCGGACCTTGATTATTCTGCTGTTGGTGGCGACATTTGCCCGTCCTACACTGCGCAGCTCCGGCGGATTCCTGGCGGGGAGGGCGACGACCGAAGCGGTGATTATTATCGACAACAGCCTTTCGCTCAACAGCCTGGAATTAACCGGAAATCTCCTGGAGAAAATTCGCCAGCAATGGATCAACCTGGAACCGGCATTCCAGAGCGGCGACCGCATCTCGGTTATTTTAGGGGTGAATCCGCTGAAGGTGCTTGCCGACCGCGAAACTTATTCCCCTGCATTATGGGAGAAAATTGCCAAGCAGATCCAACCCGGTTATTCCACCGGGAATATGAACCAGGCTATTTTCAAGGCGCTGGATGTTTTGCACAACTCCGATATCTTCAACCAGGAGCTTTACATTCTTTCTGATTTTCAGCAGTCCGGTTTCCAGCCGAAGGAGCTGGCCTCTTTAAAAGAAAATTGGGATAAACGGATTAAACTTTTCTGCCTGCCGGTGTTTCATAAACCGGAAGAAAACATCTCGATTGATACAGCGGCGGTCGCTAACCGGTTGATCGAGAAAAACCAGACGCTCAAAATAGACGCTACTGCTGCGAATCGCAATCCTGATAGTCACCTCAGCGCGCTTCTTTCCCTCGTGATTGGCGGCAACCGGGTTGGTCAGCAGAACGTCAGCATCGCCAGCAGGGAACGCAAACCGATTGTGTTTGAGACGACCCTGCAGTCCACCGGATTTATCAGCGGCTATGTGGAATCCGAAAGTGATGCGCTGTTGGAAGATAACCGTTACTATTTTAATTTCTTCGTGCCGCAGAATGTGCAGGTGCTGCACCTGCTCCCGGGACATCAATTCCGCAGTTACATCCCGCTGATTTTAAAACCGGCGATCGATCGCAATCTTTTCGTTTACCAAAGCAGGTTTGCGGAGGACTGGGCTTCTATCGATTTCATGAAATACAAGGCGATCATCCTGGAAGGGATAGACAGGATTCCGGAAGGATTGGCGGAGCGCCTGACACAGTTTACGCAACGCGGCAACGGCCTGCTGATCATTCCCGGGGGGAATATGGTCTCCGGTGAGATGAACAATCTGCTCAAAAATCTGGACATGGGGCAAATTCTGGATCGCGAAGGGAAGCCGGGCGGGAACGGTGAATTTATCACGATGGGCAAAGTCAACTGGCAACATCCCATCTTTGAAGGCCTTTTTGAAGATCGCAAGGAGTTAAACCCGGTTACTTTTCAATCTTTCTATAAAATAAAGCCATCCCCGCGTAATGAGGTCATTATTCGAATGCGAAATGGCGAGCCGCTGCTTGTAGGTGGCGGCCAGAAATCCGGAAGTGCTTATTTACTTGCCACGCCCCTGCAGCCGGAGTGGACCAACCTGGTGGTAAGGGGATTTGTTGTTCCATTGATTTACCGGCTTTTGTATTATACCGTTACCCGCAGTGTGCAGGAACGAACCAGCCTGACCGTCGGCCAGCCGTTCTCGCAAGTGTTTCGTCAACTCCAACCGCCTTACGAGTTCTCGCTTCTGCGGCCTTCTGGGGTGGAAGAGAAAATATCACCGGTTTTTAAGGGGTCAGATTTGCTTCTGCGGGTCGAGCAGAATCCCGAACCGGGCAATTATGAAATCCGGCAAGGGCAGCAATTGATTGGAATGTATTCGGTTAACCACTCTCCGCTGGAGTCCGAGCAGAAATATTATCAAAAAAGTGACCTGGAAGGTTTCATGCCGGAACTGAAATGGATCCCGCTCGACGCCGATCTGGTGCAGAGTATTGAAACCAGCCGCTTCGGACGGGAATTATGGCCGTACTTTTTGGGTCTTGCTTTTCTGCTGCTGCTTTTGGAAATGGGTCTGGGCTACACCGGGTCCCGACGTCAGGCCCGGCAAATGCAACGGGAGCTTGCCGAAACCTGATCCGTTTATTTTCAGTTAAAGAAAAAATTTTGAATGATGTTTTTCCGGTGAACGCTCTGCACAGTTGCGGGAATCCCGCCCCGGAAAAGAATCAGAGTTCAATTAAGAATAAGGTAAAAGAAAGCGCCAATATTTATTGATTTCAACTGAAGAATTAACCGGAAAAGAACATGCAGTGCTGGTGGGCGTCCTGCTTCCCCACCTGGCAAAGGGCGAATTTCAGGAAAATCTAAAAGAGCTGGAACAGCTTACCCGCACCGCCGGTTCGAAGGTGGAAGCTGTTGTCATGCAGGAGCGTTCACGCATTAATCCTGCCCACTTTATCGGCAGTGGAAAAGTCGAAGAGTTGCAGGCGCGGCTCAATGAGACCAATGCAGACCTGGTCGTCTTTGACGAGGACCTCAGTCCGGCGCAAATTCGCAATCTGGAAAGAATGTTCGGTGTGAAAATCATCGACCGCAGCACACTTATTCTGGATATCTTTGCACGGCATGCCCGTACCAGGGAAGCCAAGACACAAGTGGAATTGGCGCAATTGCAGCATCTCCTTCCGCGACTGACCCGACAGTGGTCTCACCTTTCGAGACAGGTTGGCGGGATTGGCACCCGCGGTCCGGGAGAGACACAGCTTGAGACCGACCGGCGGCTTGTCCGCCAGCGAATCGAGAAATTACGGGATGAATTGGCGCGCATCGATCGCCAGCGGGCAACGCGCCGCAAAAATCGCAGCAATATCTTCCGTATTTCGCTTGTCGGCTACACCAACGTTGGCAAATCCACCATCATGAATCTTTTAACGGGGTCGGAGCTCCTGGTGGAGAATCAGCTTTTTGCAACGTTGGATTCCACGGTTCGGCGCCTGGAGTTGGAAGACGGCACACCTGTTCTGCTCAGCGATACGGTAGGTTTCATCCGGAAATTGCCGGCCCACCTGATCGCTTCATTCAAAAGCACACTGGATGAAGTAAGAGAAGCGGATTTGCTGTTGCACGTTGTCGACGTCAGTCATCCGTATTTCCGGGAACAGATGCACGCCGTGATGTCGGTTCTTGAGGAATTGGGGGTCCACCGCAAGCCAATTCTAATCGCATTCAACAAAATTGACAAGCTGTCCGAAATGGGAATAATTCAGGCCCTTAAAACGCAATACCGCGATTCTGTGGTGCTCTCTGCGGTGCGGCAAATTGGTCTTGAGGGCTTGAAAAAGGCCCTTCTCAATTTCATTGAAAAGAATTTTATCAGCGGGGAATTAACGGTACCAATGGAACACCAGAAATTTATTCACTATATTCATTCCGTGGCCGTTGTGGAAGAGCAGGAATTCCAGGATTCTTCCGTTCGGATCGCTTTCCGGTGCGACCGGCCGCAATACAATCAAATTATTCTGAAATACAAAGGCTTATCGAGTATTGAAAATAGAAAATTGCGCGAGGAGAAGAAGCAATGAAATTTGCCACCGAATATCTTTGGTTCAACACCAGCAGCAAGCGAGAATATATCAATATCACCGATAAGGTAGAAGAGGTAGTGCAAAAGAGCGGGATAAGGGAAGGAATGGTTCTGGTAAGCGCAATGCATATCACCGCATCGGTGTATGTAAATGACGCCGAATCCGGCCTGATACAGGATATTGATGAGTGGCTGGAGAAAATGGCGCCGTTCAAGCCCGACTATCGTCATCATCGCACGGGCGAAACGAATGGGGATGCCCATCTGAAAAACTTGTTGATGCACCACGAAGTCATCGTTCCGGTGACCAATGGCCGGTTAGATTTTGGCCCGTGGCAGCAAATCTACTATGCGGAATTCGACGGGCAGCGCAGAAAAAGGGTGATCATCAAGGTGATGGGAGAATGATCCGGACAGCGGTACAGGCAGCCCGGCCAGATTTGGTGAAACCGCCTATGCCGCCGCTTTCCTGATGTCATTTTTAAAGATATGTTTGAGCTGCGCTTAGCCTTTTGAAAATGGAAATATGGAAAACAAACTGGTCAACGAAATAGAGATAAGATAAAATGAAATACCTTTGGCTTATAATATTTGTTTTTTGCCTGACCTTGCACCCGCTCTTCGCGCAGTATGTGCGCCACAATGAATATTCTACCGAACAGCAGCGGCGGATGCAGTATGCGCTGGACGATTGGATTAGCTATATGCAGAGTAATGATATTACTTCTATTGCGGTCGGCGCCAATTATATTTATTTCGGCACCCGGAACGGCGGGATCCTGCGTTACCAGGCATTTCAAAACTTTTGGGATTACCCTTACACTACCAGCAACGGCCTGGCAAGCAACCAAATAACTGATGTCGTTTATGATGACGGCACCGGTTTCCTGTGGGCGATAACATCAGAAGATACGTGTGTGTTTAACCCCGCCCAGGAGGAGTGGATTCGCAAGTCCGAAGCGCATTTCTGGGATTACAAATTTCCAAAGCCGGTGCCGCCGGATTCCGGAAACGGGGCTGGTCAGGATATCTTGTATCCGGCGCAATTTCTCAGTCAGTTGCCGATTTATTTTGCCAACGGTGGATACACGGTTACCGGTGACTGGAAAATAATGGACGAAAATTTTCAGGAATTCCAGATAACCGGTTTTCTACACGATCACTGGGGGAGAGTGTGGTTTCCGATAGAAGATTTGGGTGTTGGCATCGGGAGTTATTACACCCAGCGCATGGATGTCTTTCCATACGGCCTGCTCAATTTTGACCCCTGGGTTTTAACTTACCAGGCAGACGATCTCTGGATTGCAGGGCAGGGGAGGCCGGATGATGGCCATACCGGGATTGTGAATTGGCGCAACCAGGACGGTGGATGGTATTATTACCAGGCGCGATATATCGCAAACCTTCCCAGCGACAATGTTGTGGATATTGCCGTGACAGGCGATTCGGTATGGTTTGCCACCGACTACGGCCTGTCGTTGTATGATTCCCGCAAAGAACGCTGGAAAAATTTTGGTGTGAAGGACGGGCTCTACAGCCAGGAGGTCACCGATCTGCTGGTGCACGGGAAAACTTTGTGGGTGGCGACCAATAACGGCCTCAATTCGCTTCACCTGACTACCGGGCACATCACACGCATCAAGGACGATAACATCAAACTGGCCACAATTTACCAGGTCGCTAATCAGAAAGATACCATTTGGGTGGCATCCAATCGCGGCATGTTTCGCTACAAGCCACAAGCTGCCAATTGGGAGCCGGTGGATGCACCGTCCGTCATTCAGCAGGTGCCAACCAGCGCGATAACCGGCTATGACGACGAAGTCTGGGCAACTTCACCGGGCGGCGTCTTTTGGCTGAATGGGAAAACAAAAAAATGGGAATCATTTCCACAGATCGGGCAGGAGTTGCAGGGCCCGTTTTATGACATAGCCGTAAACTGGAAAAGTGTCTGGGTCAGCACACCGGAGGGACTGCTCAAATATGACCGGCAGGGGAAGTACTGGATAATCTTCACAAAAGATGACGGTCTGCTTGATAACGAATGTCACCGCCTCTTGCTGGATGGCGATTATATCTGGGTTGCCAACCGCAGCGGAATAACGCAGTTTTACTGGAATAATCCGAACCGGATCGATTAAAATTCCGCGGTTGTTTCTCGCTTTGTACAAACAAATTTTTGGTTGCTCACGATTTACCTGACCGGGGATGGGTGTATCCCTAAAGTTCCCGAATTTCCCGGTTGTTCGTTTTCTTTTTGCATGGCATTTTCTTGTATTATTTGGTCGCGTTGTTGGCGGCCAATGTAATTTTCGTTTGCTGAAAGTGGCATAAGGCTGGCATTACATAGAAATATGTGATGGTATTTTCCACTTAATAAATGAAGCGAAATTTGAGAACGGAACACGAAAGGAACCGGAGATGGAAACAGGTCCGGAATCTGTAGCGCAAAGTGATTTGGATGAAACGAGTCAGCGAATCGACCGCACTTTCGACCTGCAGCAAAAAAACCGCTGGATTTTGGCAAAAACGACCGCGCGCGAGCGGATTGCAAAATTGCGAAAAATAATGAATTGGATCTATTCCAATAAGGATCTGATTCGCGAAGCGTTGTATGCCGATTTCCGCAAACCGGCCGCCGAAACCGATTTACAGGAAATCTATGTAACGCTGATCGGGTTGAAGCATACTGTTCGACACTTGAAGAAATGGATGAGACCGCATTTTGTCCCCCGCAGCCTGCAACTGATCACCGCTCGTCCATGGATAGAATACCGTCCGAGGGGCGTGGTGCTTATAATCTCCCCATGGAATTTTCCATTTCTTCTTAGCGTAGAGCCGGTGATTTCTGCAATTGCTGCAGGAAATAGCGTTTTCATCAAGCCTTCTGAATATTCTCCCAACACCTCCCGCCTGGTTTCCCGGATGATGGAAGAGCTTTTCCCGGAAAATGAAGTCGCCGTTTTTGAGGGAGCAAAGGAAGTTGCTTCCCTGCTGCTCAAAAAACCGTTCGATCACATTTTCTTTACCGGTAATACCGAGGTGGGGAAGATTGTAATGAGAGCGGCTGCCGAAAATTTAGCCAGTGTAACGCTGGAGCTGGGGGGCAAATCACCCGCCGTGGTAGATGAATCCGCCGATATTCGCGAAGCGGCACATAAAATAGCCTGGGGTAAATATATCAATTCCGGCCAGACTTGCGTTGCGCCCGATTACGCGCTGGTCCACGAGAGTAAAGCGGAGGACTTTGTGGAAGCGGTCAAAAGCGAGATTAAACGGGCCTACGGAGAAACCGAGGGAGATCGCAGGGCGGCAAACGATTTTGCACGAATCATCAGCCCGCGGCATTTTCAAAGGCTGCAAAAGATTTTCGACGAATCGGTGAACCGCGGGTGCCGGGTGGAAATTGGCGGGGAAACCGCCGGTAAGGAAAAATATTTTGCGCCAACCGTGGTGACGCACGTGAAAGACGAAGCACTGCTAATGCAGGAGGAAATATTCGGTCCGGTTCTGCCGGTAGTCCCGTTCAAGTCGCTGGACGATGCGATCGGGATGATCAACTCCCGGAAAAAACCGCTGGCGATTTATATTTTCAGCAAAAAGAGCAGGAATATCCGCAGGCTGCTTTCCGAAACGGCTAGCGGGGGAAGCTGTATCAACGATGTTGTGCTGCAGTACGCGCATTCCCACCTGCCGTTTGGCGGCATAAACCACAGCGGCTTCGGAAATGCGCACGGTTTCTATGGATTCCGGGCTTTTTCCTACGAGCGGGCTATTCTGCAGAGCAACCGCTTCAACCCCATGAAAATTTTCTATCCGCCGTACACTCCACGCGTGAGGAAGCTGATAAATTTGGCAATGAAATATTTTTGATAATTAAATGCTGTTCCGATCACTTTGATGCGGCTTTATCGGATAATCTAAGCAAGAAGCAATCCAGAGGTGGGCGGTCATTTGGTTGTCTGCCAATTCGAATCGCAAAGGGGAAATATGGAATACGATTACGACTATATTGTCATTGGCTCCGGTTTCGGAGGATCGGTATCGGCGTTGCGGCTATCCGAGAAGGGCTACAAGGTGCTGGTGCTGGAAAAAGGGAAATGGTTCGGGGCTGCTGATTTTCCGAAAACCAACTGGAATCTCAAACGCTGGTTCTGGCTTCCCGCGCTGCGATTTCATGGTTTCTTCAAGCTCTCCTTCTTTCGCCATGTAACCATACTGTCCGGGGTTGGCGTGGGCGGCGGCTCGCTGGTTTACGCCAATACGCTTCCGGTGCCAAAACCGGAGTTTTTTACTGCCCCCACCTGGGCACACCTGGCAGATTGGCGGCAGGAGCTGCAGGAGCACTATCAGACAGCGTTGAAAATGCTGGGCGCGGTGAAAAATCCCCGACTGGAAACCGGAGACCTTGCCTTACAGCGGCTTGCAAAGGAGATGGGGAAGGAAGATGATTTCGAGCCAACCAATGTGGCGGTTTTTTTCGGCGAGCCGGAAGTGATCGTGGAGGATCCGTATTTTAAGGGAAGAGGACCGCAACGTGCCGGATGCACATTTCGCGGGGGCTGCATGATTGGCTGTACCGAAAACGCCAAAAATACGCTTGACAAGAATTATCTTTACCTGGCACAGCAAAACGGGGTGAAAATCCAGGCGGAATCGGAAGTATTTGATGTACAACCGCTGGACAATGCGGACGCCGCCGCCGGTTACCAGGTTAAATGGAAATCTGCCACCCGTTTATTTAAGAAGAAAGGAAGCTACACCTGCAAAGGAATTGTCTTCGCCGGCGGCGTTTTAGGGACAGTTCCGCTCTTGCTGAAGCTGAAAAACGATTCCTTGTCCGACCTGTCTCCGCAGGTAGGCCACGGCGTCCGAACCAACTCCGAAAGCCTGATCGGAATCACGACGTTCGATAAAAATACCGTATTCTCCGACGGCGTGGCAATCGGCTCCATACTGCACACCGATCCCCACAGCCACCTGGAACCGGTGCGTTACCCATCCGGCTCCGGTTTCTGGCGGCTGCTGATGTCGCCGATGGCGCATGGCCGAAACGTGCTGGTAAGAATTGCCGGAATCCTGGCCGATCTGGTGAAACACCCGCTGCAAAATCTGCATGTCTATTTCGTGCGGGACTGGGCAAAACGGACACAGATCCTCCTTTTCATGCGCACGCTGGACAGCACGCTTCGTTTCACCCGAGGCATATTCGGGATGAAAAGCAGGATGGAACAAGGCGCCGCGCCATCCGCCTTTATGCCGGAGGCAAAGTCCCTGGCAGAGCGGTACGCAAAAATTGTAAACGGCAAGCCAATGGTGCTGCTCACCGAAACTCTTGGCGGACGTCCTACCACCGCCCATATTTTAGGCGGCTGCGTAATGGGGGAAAATGCGCAGGAAGGCGTCATCGACCGGGACAACCGGGTATTTGGTTACCAGAGCATGTATATCTGCGATGGCTCCATGATCTCCGCCAATCCGGGCGTCAATCCTTCGCTCACCATCACCGCCCTGAGCGAGCGGGCGATGAGCAAGATACCCGACAAAGGCTAAGCTCAAATCTCTATTTCGGCAGAAACAGTTCCGGATCCAGATACCGCTTGTGTTGGTCTACTTTTCCTTTCACATAAAGCTTTGCAATGGAAAAATGAAGGTGAGGCGAGCCGTTACGGGCATTGCCTGTGTTCCCAACATAACCGATGACTTCTCCCTGCCGCACTTCCTTGTTCTTTTGTATTCCATCGGCGAAACCACGCAAATGCAAGAATTCGTAGAGGTACTCGCCGCGGTAATCTAACAACCAAAGGTAATTTCCGGCATTCCTGCCATGCGCTTTGTGCACGATGATCCCATCCTGCGGAGCGACGACCGGGGTACCGCCGGGCGCCGCGATGTCGATACCGTTATGCAGACGTCGGCCATGCTGCCGGGGATCGCCGAATGGCGAGACGATATCTATAGATTGATAACCTTGCAGGGGAATGATCAGTCCCAGGTCTTGAACATCGCCGGGGCGAATCCGCTGGTGGTAACTCACGTGGCACAGGAAGACGCCGGAAAGAATAACAAAGGAGGTGTAGATCCAAAACTTTTGAACAAGCGACAACATTATCGTTCAATTTAATGTCAGGCTGGAGAGTTCACAAAAGTAATTTTTTAATCAGGAAATACAACCGCCTCGGAGAAGATTTTACCGGGTGAAAACAAATTTTGATAGCTGTTTCGACGGGGACGCTTCATTGGCATCCCCGCCGAACAGATGTTCAATTTTTTAGTGCAGCATTTAATTGCGCAACGGTTTTCCCGTCTTCAACATGTGCTGCATCCGCGCCAGGCTTTTGGGTTCGGCGCACAGGCTCACGAAGGCTTCCCGCTCGATGTCCAACAGATACTGTTCATCCACCGGGTGGTTGGGCGATGCTTTGTCGCCGCCGGTCAATACATAAGCCAGTTTTCTCGCCAACAGGGCATCGTGTTCCGAAATTGTGCCGGCTTTGGCATAATTATCGAGCGTCGATTCAATGGCGATACGACCGCCTTCCCCGGGAAGAATAATTCCTTTATCCATCTCCGGTGGCTGGTAGCCCGGGATTAATTTCATCGCTTCCTGTTTTGCTTCATAAATCAGGTGATCCGGATTGACGACAATCCGGTCGTCCCTGGTGAGGTAGCCGAGGAATTGCGCTTCTTTAGCAGAGGTGGAAACCCTGGCAAAACCGATAGTTTCGAATGCCTTCTGCACCGGTGGGAATGGTCCCGGCCGTCCCTTGGCCATCGCTTTGATGTTGTTCTGCAGCAAGCGCAGATTGCCGCCGCCGCCTGGAATGATACCGACCCCTAATTCGACCAGTCCGCAGTACAGTTCTGCCGAGGCCACCCGCCGGTCGCAGGCGCCGATGATCTCGTAGCCTCCGCCCAGGCACATGTTGAAAGGTGCCGCTACCACCGGGAAGGGTGCAAAGCGGACTTTCTGCGCGGTGTCCTGGAATTGCTTGCTGAGTTTTTCCAGCATCTCGTAATTTTTCTCTTCGGTATATTTTACCAGCAGTGCCAGGTTCGCGCCGACTGTGAATTGCTGTCCCTGGTGGCCGATTACCAGCGCTTTGAATCCCGATTCCTTCACGGTGTCGATCCCTTCCCAGATCATATCCAGGATCGCCCCGTCCAGCGGATTATAATTTGGCTGAACGATACTGTGAAACTCCACCAACGCAACTTCGTCACCCAGGTTGATAAGACTGGCATTCCAGTTTTTCCTGATCTCCCTGTCGGTATTTCTCAGAATGTCCAGATGAATGACTTTTGGATTCTCGACCACCTGCTGATATTTCCGGGTGTTCATATCGAAATAAGTCCGCTGGACCTCATGTTTGTCGTAAAAGGATTTTTTGCCGGATGCCGCCATATCCTTTACCCAGCCGGGAACCGGTTTTCGTTCGGCGTTCATTCTTTCCAATGATTGCTGCAAGCCCAGCGCCTCCCAGGTTTCGAAGGGACCCAATTGCCAGCCGAATCCCCATTTCATGGCATTGTCGATGTTCACAATATCATCGGCGATTTCGGGAATACGATTGGCGGAATAAATCAGGGTGTTGGACAGCAGCTCCCAGGTGAACCTGCCGGCGGGATCGTCGCTGAAAGCAAGCGTGCGGATTTTCCCAGCAGTGGTCTGCTGTTTTTTTGCCACCCGCAGACCGTCCATGCGGACTCTTTTCTGCGGGACAAAATCGAATTTTTCCATATCCAACGAAAGAATATCCCTGCCGGCTTTGTGATAAAATCCTTTTCCGGTTTTGGCACCCAGCCACTTGTTCTCAACCAGTTTTTGCAGCACCGGCGGAATCTTGAACATTTCCCGCGCTTCGTCTTCAGTGCATTTTTCGAAGGCAGTCTGCGCCACATGCGCCAGCGTGTCCAACCCCACCAGGTCGGCAGTCCGAAATGTTGCGCTCTTCGGATGCCCGATGATAGGGCCGGTGAGTTTATCTACCTCTTCCACAGCCAGGTGCATTTCGCGGGTAAGTTTCAGCGCCAGCATCATGCTGTAAACGCCGATGCGGTTCGCCACAAAATTTGGCGTATCTTTGGCGTAAACGATGCCTTTGCCCATCAGGTCTTCGCCGATTGAAACCATGGTGCGCACCGCATCTTCGCTGGTGTCCGGGCCGGGTACAATTTCCAGCAGGTGCATGTAGCGGGGCGGATTGAAGAAGTGGGTCACCAGGAAGCGCCGCCGCAGGTCGTCCGGCATTCCTTCCATCATATCCGCTATGGAAAGCCCGGAAGTATTGGAGCTGACCACAGCTTCTTTTTTCAAATGCGGCAGAATGTTCTTGAATACTTTTTCCTTTATATCCAGCCGTTCGGCGACGACTTCAATAACCCAGTCCGCTTCCCTGATTCGATCCAGGTGCTGATCGTAATTACATGGCGTGATTAATTCCGCGTAGCGGGGGCTGTAAAAAGCTGCCGGCTTGACCTTTCTTGCTGCTTCCAGGCCCTTCACCGCCAACTCCTGCGAAATATCGAACATGAGTGACGGGATTCCCACATTTGCCAGTTGAGCGGCAATCTGGCTGCCCATTATGCCGGCGCCCAGTACCGCAACTTTTTCTATTTTGCGTGTCATCAGCCAGCCCTCCTTTACATGCGTTCGATTATAGTTGCGATTCCCTGTCCGCCGCCGATGCACATGGTGGCCAGGCCGGTTTTGGCATTCTTCTGATCCATTGCATTGAGCAGGGTGGTAAGAATGCGTGCCCCGGAGCATCCCAGCGGGTGCCCTAACGCCACGGCGCCGCCGTTCACGTTTACTTTCTCCATCGGCCATTCGCCCTTGCGAATGACATACAACGATTGCGAGGCAAAAGCTTCATTCAATTCGATCAGATCGATGTCCTTCATGGTCATTCCTGCCCGCTTCAGCGCCTTTTGTGTGGCGGGTAACGGTCCCATGCCCATCCGGGTCCAGTCCACACCGGCCACTCCGCGTGCCAGGATGCGGGCCCTTGGTTTGAGGCCCAACTCCTGCGCCAAATTGCTGCTGGTCAGCAAAACAGCCGCTGCGCCCACCGAATAGGGGCTGCTGGTGGCCGCGGTAACGGTGCCGCCTTCCAGGAAGGCCGGTTTCAGGCTGCGAATCTTTTCCAGGTCCGGCTCGCGCGGTCCCTCGTCCTGTTCAATGACAATTCCGTGATGCTCGACGGGAACGACCTCATTCGCAAAGCGGCCGTTCTTCCATGCATCCAGCGCTTTGCGATGGGAGTTTACAGCGAATTCTTCCTGGTCCTCGCGGGAAATATTGCCATCCTTTGCCAGGTTCTCGGCGGTTTCGCCCATCCCGATGTAGTACTGCTTTTTGTACAATTCGGGATGAAAATCGGGATTGAATCCGCCCATGGGAACGGCGAACATGTCTTCCACTCCGCCCGCCAGCGCTGCCTCGTTGTCTCCCAAATTGATGGCATAGTCCACCTGGTGAACGGCATCCATGGAGGAGCCGCAAAATCTGTTTACCACTTTGGCGCCGGTTTCCTTCGGGAGTCCGGCCAGGATAGAAACGCCGCGCGCCATGAGCATGCCCTGAACGCCCTCCGGAAAAGCACAGCCGACGACCACATCGTCCAGCTTTTCCAACGGCAGATTTTTATTTCTATTCAGAAGCGCTTTAATTACCTGCGCCATCAGGTCGTCCGACCGGATCCCCACCATTCTTCCTCTTTTTACACCGATGGGACTTCTTACCGCATCAACAATAACCGCATAATGATCTTTGGTGTGCATAACTCATTCTCCTTAAAGTTTTCATCATTGTTACCAATGTCTTAAGGCCAGTTAAAATTTTTTAAACACCGACAATCTTGAAATTTCTTATGAAGATGAAATGAAGAAATTCCTCTTCAAAAGGAAGCGCTAAGGAAATGCTGAAAGCTATGTTATTCCAAACCGCTCGGACTGATAAGATTTCGCAGAGGGCCTGCGAATTATTCATTCAACACCGTAATAGCAGGTTGACCTGGCAAATGCTAATGAGGTTCTCGTTTACCTGTGCGTCAAATTAAAATTTGATAATCCACCTACTAAATCTTGATTTTCCGCTGCCTTGACCGAGCGAAATTGCATCCGGCAGACCTTCCGAGATGTGCTGCTCCCTGAGTCCGCAGCGTTTTTCTCCCTATGAATTTCATCCCAAAATGCCTGTCTACCATTCAAAACGGATATTTCATTTCTTTGTAGACCAAATCCGCAATTTTCTTCTTCAGGGCCAGGGTATTTGTGGGAAGATACATGAGATCCCGCAGCTTGCCAATTTCCTGCAAGGCAACTTTCAAATTCTCCCCGTCCAGGATGCCGGTGACTGCGGTAAGCGCGGCCCCGGCCATGCTGATCATTTTTTCCGCGGTGAGCACCTGTCCCATAGCCAGCAGAACTGAAGGATATTCACTTTTTTCAACCGATTGGGAAATGCGGGCCAGGGTGGTATTGATGACAAACAGATCGATGACCATGTCGCTGACAATTTCTCCTACCTGCTGTTCGTGGGCGAGATCCTGCCCGTATTTGATAAGTGCCTCATTCAATATGTATAGCGTCAGATACTTTGCAGCCTCCAGGGAGCGCTTTTCAGCAGCAAGAACGTCATTGCCAAAATCCCGGACACCACCCGACAATATTGTGGGAATTTCCTTGATCTTTTCACGGATGGGCAACTCTTCCATCAGCGTCTTTTTTAGAATATAGCCCAGGATAATCTGGCGGTTGATCTCGTTTGTTCCTTCATAAATGCGGTCCACGCGGGTATCGCGCACTATACGGGCCATTGGGTAATCTTCGATAAAGCCATAGCCACCAAAAACTTGCAGGCCCTCGTCGGCGTTTTTCGATATCGCCTCACTGCCGTAAACTTTGCAAATGGAACACTCCATGGCAATCTTTTCGATGGCATAAGCAACCTGCTGATAATAATCCGGAGATTTCTCATCCACTGCTGCAATGGATTCGTCCAGCAAGCCGGCGGTTTCGTAAATGATGCTGTCCAGTGCATAGGCACGAATTGCCATATCGGCGAATTTCTTCCTTATGGCATCAAAGCGGGCCACCGGTTGGCCAAACTGTTTACGTTCCAGCGCATACTGCACGCTGACAGTCACGGAACTCTTGCAGCCACCAAGCACGGCCGCGCCTAATTTAAAGCGCCCGATGTTCAGACTGTTGAAGGCGATATCGCCTCCTTTTCCGATTTCACCCAGCGTATTTTCCACGGGGACTTTTACGTTTTCCAGAATCACATTGCAGGTCGAGGACCCGTGCAGTCCCATTTTGTTCTTCTCCTCATTCCGGATCACGCCTTCACTTTCCGGATCGATCAGGAAACCGGTGATCTTTTCACCATTCACCTTGGCAAATGTGATGAGCAAATTGGCCCACCCGCCATTGCTGATGAATTGTTTATTCCCGTTTAAAATATAGTGTCTTTTGTCAGGTGAAAGAACAGCGGTGCTTCGTACGGAGAGCGCGTCGGAGCCGGAGCCCGGTTCGGTGAGCGCATAAGCGCTTAGCCATTCTCCGCTTGCCAATTTGGGAAGGTATTTCTTTTTCTGTTCTTCGTTCCCAAAAAATACAATCGGGAGAGTGCCGATTCCGGTGTGTGCTGAAAAAGTGACGGTAAATGAGGCGCTCCGCCCGTAGGTGATCTTCTCTGCGAGCAGGGCGGAAGTGACCTTGTCCAGCCCGAGTCCGCCAAACTGCTCGGGGACATCAACGCCCAGGAATCCTATTTCACCGCATTTTCGCATAAGGCCTAAGGTCAGCTCTTTGTCAAATTTTTCGATTTCATCTCTTTGTGGGAGTATCTCCTTCAGCCCGAAATCCTCACCGGCTTTGCTGAATTCCTTTTGTTCATCGCTGAACGATTCGCTGCTGAATACCGGCCTTTCTCCAATCCGGCTGGTAATAAAAAAACCACCTGTTTTCATCATACCTCCTCATCAATGTTTCGCTTCAATATTGATTCTTGTTCTAATTTTATTTTCATCTCGAATTTCGACAACCCCTCAAAATCTGCGTTAAGTACGGAAAAGTGCTGTCACTTTTATCACAAATGCTGATGGCGCCAAATTAGAGCCATTTTTTTCCGCCAGAACAACAATCCTTTTATGTTTTTGATAAGCAGTTTGTTCAAAATTTCCGATGTAACAATTCACCGGCGCCTGTTTTTGAGAAATTGGTTCGATGTGGTCTGCACGAGACCGGTGTCACGAGTATGGCAAACAAGCTGCCAGCAGGAATATGCATTGTTCCCAATCTGTATTTTGCGGTTAAGATTAGAATCGAGGAAACGATAATAAAAGTGAGTGAGAAACAAGCAAGCGGGTCATGCATTGCCTGCTTGGTTTCCTTATTTAAAGGGCAAATAGGGTGCTCGGAAAGCATCGCCGGAATTCACGTTTCCGGCATCCGCCCAGGTTACGACGGAAAAATAAAAAAATCCTTGAAAAATTCGTCAAAACAGTTAAATTATCAAAAATACTGAAGGAGTTACTTAATGAAGCAATTGGTACTGATCTTTTCCTTTACCTTTATATTTTTTCAAGTCATGGGTCTTAGCGCGCAGAGTTTTAGCTGGCAGGCGGACACCACCAGCATGTTCGTTTCGCCAGGATTTGCAACACATATATTTGAAACCTTTGTTCAGAATAATACGGCAAATGAAATCCGCATTCGGGTTGCCCGCATAAATAACCAGTTACCTACAGACTGGACCAGCAGTCTATGCGTTGGCCTTTGCTACCCGCCGAATGTCGATACGCTCGAAATGACAGTTCCGGCTTCCGGGCAGGAAGCTTTGGAACTAAACGTGCAAGTCAATAATAATCTGCAAAGTGTGGCAAATATTACTTTAAAGCTGGAAAATCTGGCGAATACGTCCGAAGCCATCACTAAGGATTTTACCGTAAGCACCCAGCCTGCCGGACTCAGTAATCGGCAGCAATCGCTCAGCGGCCAATTCCAGCTTCAGTCCAATTATCCCAATCCGTTTAATCCTTCCACTACCATTCCATTTGAAATTGGGATGAATTCCCGGGGAACAACTTCGCTGGCAATATACAATATTCTTGGCCAGCGGGTGCGCCTGCTGTTTGATAAATTTTTGCAGCCCGGCGCCTACGAAATTACATGGAATGGGCAGGATGACCGGGGAAACCCTGTAACCTCCGGACTTTATTTGTACCAGTTACGATCTGGCAATAATACGCTTATTGGCAAAATGGTTATGATGAAGTAGGTTGTTGCTGTTCTATAGCTGCCTCAGTTTTAAAACTTCAGAACGGTTTTGCTTTAATTATAAATAAACGAAGTTCAATTGTTGAACAAAATTTATGGGGTGTATTATGAGCAGATCTTTTAAAGCAAGAAGTCTCTTCCCGGCGTCAGCTCTCTTCCTTCTGTTCCTGTTAGGGTTGGCGTTTATTAACCCGGTATTGGGCCAGACCCAGCGGAATCCGGTGATTGAGTTTTGCACCGGCGTTAACTGACCGTACTGTCCTGAGGGTGAAGTTATCATCCATAATACCATATTACCAGCAATACCCAATGCAATTGTTTGTGCTTACCACGGCTATACTGCCGATCCATTCGATAATTTTCCCGGATACACCGTCAAATCCTCGCTGGGTTTGAGCGCATATCCAACCGGTATTGTTGACCGGGTTTCCGGTGTGCTTTCAAGAAGTGCCTGGGCCTCCACGATGAACAGCAGGGTTAACGTTCCTGCTACCGTCGCAATTAGCATGGAAAGAAGTTATAATCCACTCACGCGGGAATTCCACGCCGATCTGGAATTTACAGCATTGCAAAATTTGACCGGCCAGTTCAAATATAATATTGAACTGCTTGAAGACGGCATTGTCTGGCCGCAGAATGGAACGCTTGGCGGTCCGAATTACGTTCACGACTGGACGGTCCGCACAATTATGAACGGCGCTCTTGGTACCGAGATCGTCAATGGAACGTGGAACCAGAACCAGGTCCTCAATGAATCATTTGATTATACCGTTCCGGTTCCTGGCGGCGGCGTGCCGGATATTATACCGGATAGCTGCCGGGTGGTAGTCTTTGTATACAAGGTTGGTTCGCCTCTGAACTCCAATGGGGAGATTCAGCAAGCTGAACAGTGGACTCTTACGACTCCCGATTTTGTTGCGACCATCGCTCCCCAAAGCCCGGATGTCATCGCCAGCAGTTCGACCCCCGCACAATATGAGGCGGTGATACACAATGTTGGCCTGATGAACGATACTTACGGAATCAATCTATCATTTACCGGCCCGGCTGGCTGGACACAGGAATACACCACGGATAACGGGACTTTTGCCGCCGGTCAAACAGACTCGCTGACAGTGGCTTCAGGTGATTCCACGGTGATTCATGTTACGATTAATGCCAATTCGATTGACGGATTTGGCGATGCTGTTCTGAACTTCCAGTCCGGAAACAATTTGGGGATGTCCGGATCATCATCTTTCAAGTTCGTCACAGAAACCGGAAACGATATTTTGGTGCTGGATGCGGAAGATGATGATTACCAGGCCATTGTAACAGCTTGTCTGGATGCTGTGTTTGCCGGCACCTACGGCGTTGTATCCAGAACCGCTTTACATCCGGCGGGCGTGAATCTGGCCAATTTTAAAGCCATTTTCTGGTCCGCAGGAACGACCTTCCCCGCGTTTTACCCGGAGGAAGTGACTGCGCTGCAAACATACTTGGATAATGGCGGACGGCTGTTTATCTCCGGTCAGGACATTGGCTCCGATATTTTCGAAACCTCCGGTATGAGCCAGTTTGCGCAAGGATTCTACCACGATTATCTACATGCCGAATATGTGAGGGATGCCTCCAACTGGTTTTTGATAAACGGATACAGCGGCGATCCCATTACCAATGGAATTTCATTTGTAGCCGGAGCTATTTATGACAGATCGCTGGACGTCATCTCTCCCTACGATGCTGATGCCACAGCCATCCTGAAATATATGAATGGACCTGATGTCGGCGCCCTTCGGGCGGAAACTGCCGATTATAAGGTGGTTTATCTGGGGTTGGGACTGGAACAGATTGACCAGGCGGCAATCAAAGATACGTTGGTTGCCCGCACCATCCGGTGGTTCTACGAGGGTATGGTTGGCATTTTGGACCATAATCCGACGGTTCAGACCTTCAGCCTGGCGCAAAATTATCCGAATCCGTTTAACCCGGAAACGGTAATAAATTACTCGCTTAAAAACCCGACACCAACACAGACCCAACTGGTGATTTTCAATTCGCTGGGTCAAAAGATACGCACGCTGGTGAATGGAAAGAAATCGGCGGGTCGCTATCAGGCGGTGTGGAATGGGACTGATGATGCAGGCCGCAGCGTTTCCAGCGGTATCTATTTCTACAAGCTGACCAGCGGCAGCAATCAATCCGTTCAGAAAATGATTCTGATGCGTTAACCACCATGCTTCGTATGATTTAAATTTGAGCCTTCTGTCGATTTGCCGGGCAGAAGGCTTTATTTTTGCTAACCTGGCACATAAGGCGTGGAGCGTGGCTTAAAGGATAAGTTGTCTTCCTTTATCTATCGGCCCTTATTCTTCGAGAAATCCCCATGTGCTCCACACCCAATTGTTCTGCTCACTGCTGTTCATTGAGCAGCGTGACAAAAGTTTTTTAAAAAATACTTGATAAAAAACTCGCGAATTTTATATCTTTTCAGTCGCTTCGCGATGGTGAATTTTTTGGAGACCACAATGTTTAAAAAACTCTCTTTCGGCATTTCTGCCTTACTTTTTCTCACATTTCTATTCTCCTGCACAACAAAAGATGGTAATGTTGTAAGCTATAGCACTGAATTTGGAAATTTACTGGTAAGTTCAAAGAATTTTTACGGCGCCAAAATTTTTCTTGACTATGAGAACACAGGCCAGGTCACGCCCGCGCTGCTAAAAAACATACCAATTGGCAGGCACGTGATTCACCTTTTTCTTTCAAACGCGAAGGCGACGCCGGATTCGATGGTTGTGGATATTGTAAAGGGCAAGGAAGAGACTATTGAATTTGAGTTAAACAAAGTCAGTTCGGGCGATCTGGAAGTCATTACAACGCCGGACAGCGCCCGGATTTTTGTTGATAAATTTAATTTTGGGTTTTCACCCCAGTTTATTTCCGGCTTGCCGGAGGGCGAATACCATGTGCGCCTGCAAAAGAGTAACTATGAACCGGTTGAACAGACAGTGCAAATCTCCGCCAACCATTTTACTCGAATTAATACCTCACTCTCTCTCTTACATGTGGTGCTGCTTGAGCATTTTTCGAATACCGATTGTCCCCCGTGCCCGGAAGCCGATGAGATCATTCATACGCTTTCTGTAGATTACGGGCCCATGTTGTTAGTGACATTAGGATACCACGCGAATTTCCCATCGGTCTCCGATCCGATGTACCTGGCTTCCAAAGAAGATATTGATCTCCGAATGCAGTTTTTCCCGACCATGCCGATTCCCGCCGCATTTATCAACGGTTCACAACTGAATAATCCATTGAGCGAGCAAACCTATCGTGATTTGATTGACGCTCAACTTCAGGAAACTGCCGCTGCCGCAATCTCCTTTCCAAAGTTTACGCGTGGCGATTCGCTGATTCGCGGACAAGTAGAGGTGCGGGCATTATCGGAAATCCTGGGCAACAACCGTTTATATATTGCGCTTGTAGAAAATCTTGTTGACTATCCCAATCCACCCGGAACCAACGGGCAGAAGGATTTTGAATATGTTCTCCGGAAATTTTACGATACCGCCGAAGGAGAGACTGTTACACTTTCTGTAGGACAAAAAATGGTGAGGAATTTCAGTTTCCCGTTGTCAAATGAATGGGGAAGGGACCTTTCGGTCATTGCTTTTGTGCAGGAGTCGGGAACCCGGAAAGTCCTGCAATGTGCATGGACAATTTATCCCTCACTGTAATTTCAGTTCATCTGCTCAGGAATGGTGATGAAAAATTACTAATATTCTATATTTGAATAGAATGGTTGCGAGGGGCAGAAAATTTAGATAAAAATATGATTTTGATTTCCGGTCTCGTTTCAAAGATTTTTATAAATTTAAATAGTCTGACGGAGGAGTAATGAAGAAGCTAATGTTGATGTTTTTGGTTCTGGCACTTTTTGCATCTCTTGCCTTGGCGCAAGAAGAAAAAAATGACACAAAAAAAGCACCTGACTTCGTTTTAAAAAATGTGGATGGGCAGGATTATCAGCTTTCGAAAAATTTGGAAAAAGGCCCAATTGTCATGAATTTTTGGGCTACCTGGTGTGTCCCCTGCATCGAAGAGTTAAAAAAAGAAAAACATATTTATGATGAATATTCCAAAAAAGGTGTGCAATTCCTGGCTGTTTCGGTTGATGATCCCAAGACTGTTGGGCGGGTGAACAGTTTTGTAAAATCTCACCGTTATGGCTTTACCGTACTTTTGGATACGAATTCCGAAGTGATGCGTTTGTACCAGGGAACAGTTCCTCCATATACTGTATTAATCGACAAAGATGGGAACATCGTCTATACTCATGTTGGCTACCGGGTGGGGGATGAAAAAAAACTGGAGCAGGAACTACAGAAATTGTTAGATTAGATTTTGTTACCTCTTAACATGCCTCTTCCGCAGAGTCGGTGAACTGATATTTATTCCATGCGGGATATTTATTGCTCACCCTTGTGGTAGATTGCATTTTCTCGATAATCCCGTTTGCACCGGGGTAAATTATAATACTGCAATAGAATTAAGATTTTGAATAAGTATCAACTGCAAGGAATGCTTCCATGAAAAACCTGTTTGCTACTGTCCTGTCCTTATTGTTGGTTTTGTCCCTGATTAAAACCGATCTGTTCGCACAACTCCAGTTGCAGGGGAATAATTTCCTGGAATACTCGGTTGACCGGGAAACCGATAATAAATATTTCGAGGACTGGACCGATATTTACATGAATTATCAAAACTGGCGGTTGGGAGCGAGATACGAAATGCATCTCCCGCCTCAACTGTACTCACTGGACACTACCGGCCAGGGAATTTCACAGCGCTTTATGGAGTACCGCAAAGACAACCTGGTGGTAACCCTGGGAAATTTTTACAGCCTTTTTGGCCGGGGGCTGGTTTTACGTTCATTTGAGAATCGTATGCTGCGCTGGGATACCAATATCGATGGCGCCAAGTTCGAATTTCACCAACGTTACATCGATTTTCAACTTTTGGGCGGTCGTCCGCGGGATCGCAGCGGCCGGCGGCACGCGGTACTGGAAGGCGGAACTGTTAACCTGAAGCCTGTTCTTTTTCTCAGTTTTGGCGGTAGCTATGTGACGACCCGGCTGCCTGCTGAAGGGGATGTGGATTGGGGATCTGTTCATGCGGAGACGAATTTAAATTGGGGAAGTTTTTATTTCGAGCGGGCATTCAAAAAATTCCCGAATACCTACCCGCCAGGCAAGGCGTATTACGGTATGGGAAATGTTTACTATGGGCCGCTTACCGCTCTCGTGGAATACCGGGATTACGATCAGTTCGATTTAACAGAAGGATTGACATACAATAATCCCCCGGCGGTTGTGCGTGAACACCTCTACACTTTGATGAATCGACATCAACTGGTTCAGAATGCCAACGATGAAAAAGGCTACCTGGCCGAGCTTTCCTACACGATTGGCGATAAGGGGGTTTTGACGTTGAGCAACAGCCGCACGACAAATCATGACGGTTTGCTGCTCTATCGAGAATATTATGGACAGTTGGAATTTGACCCCACCTACAACCTAAATCTGGTCGGCGGATTTGGTCAGCAAAGAGATCTGGCTGCAGAATATCTAAACTTTGTGGGCACCGGGAAATTGTCCTTCAAAGGATACAATGCGGTAAAGTTAATCGTTGAGCATCAACATGCCAAAGTTTTGCTAAATGACCGCCAGTTTTACAACCAGGCTATAACGCTGAGTTACGACCGTTCCCCACTATATACTCTGTCGCTGTTGGCAGAACGGACCACCGATCAGCTTTCGGAAAAAGATATTTGGCTTGGCGGACAAGTGGATGTGCACTTTCTGGAGAATTTTGATCTTTCTGTTTTCGGGGGTAAACGCCGGGAAGGGAAATTATGTGTAGGCGGTGTTTGCATCTTTCGTCCCGAATTCGAAGGAGTGGAGCTTAGGTTGATCAACCGGTTCTAAGATTTCTGTAAACGGTATCATCGAAGTTCGGGCAAGCCAGGCGAGAGGGCATACCGGCTTTCCGCTTTGCGATTGATTTATGTTTCGTACATGGCTAATTTTCTGATGCAATGAATGAACGGCCATAAGCAAAGAAATTTTTCATGTCCGAAAAACCCCGACTCCTTTTAATAAATCCCTGGATATACGATTTCGCTGCGTTCGATCTGTGGAGCAAACCGGCAGGGCTGCTGTATGTGGCAGCCTACCTGCGAGAGCTTGGTTACCGGATCGATTTTATCGATTGCCTGGACAGGCACCATCCCGATCTGTTGAAATATCAGAATAGAAATTCACCGAAAATAAAAAAATACGGCACCGGGCCGTTTCACCGGCAGGTAGTAGAGAAACCGCCAATTCTGCATTTTGTGCCGCGTAATTATGCCCGCTATGGATTGCCGGAAGAGCTTTTTCTCTCCAAGCTTAAGGCAACTCCCAGGCCGGACGCCGTGCTGGTTACTTCGTTGATGACCTACTGGTACCCCGGTGTGCTGCGGGCAGTGGAACTTGTTCGCCGGCAATTTTCCGGTGTGCCGATAATCCTGGGTGGAATTTACGCCACGCTCATGCCCGATCATGCCAGACAGGTGGTCCGGCCGGATTATCTTGTCACCGGGCCTGGTGAAATGGGCGCTGCAAAATTGTTGGGACAGATTCTGCCGCATGCCCCGGAAATTAATCCGACGCCCCAATCTCTGGATGACTT
>CAZUZS010000013.1:0-6231 GCA_964624795.1 uncultured Calditrichaceae bacterium | reverse complement strand
CGTTTTCACACGCCGAATGGCCTTCATGCGCGGGAAATCGATGAAGAGTGCGCCGATTTATTTATTCACAGCGGCTTCACCACCATCCGGTTGAGCTTCGAATCGATTAGCCCGGAGCGGGGGGCTTCCATGAAGAATAAGGTAACGCCGGGGGACCTGGAGCGAGCGGTGATAAATCTTGAGAAAGCAGGGTATCACCGGAAATCGCTGGAAGCGTATGTGCTGATGGGCTTACCGAACCAGCCGCTGGAAGAGGTGTGCCGGAGCATTCGCTTTGTTCGATCACTGGGAATAAAATCGCGGCTGGCCTCGTTTTCCCCGATTCCGGGAACTGTTGAATTTAACCGGGCGGTGGAAAACGGCTTGTTTCCCGCAGATGCGGATCCGCTGCTCACCAATAAAACGATCTACCCGCTTTACCGGACCGCGAGCGATTCCCGGCGTTTTCAGCAAATCCGGGATCTGGCGAATGCGCTGAATGCGGAGGTTGAAAGAGGCGTGAACACAGTATCGGGCAAAGCCGATCCGTAGGGAAAACCGCTGGCCAACTTCCCCAACGGGATGAGGATTGTGTTGCTCCTATTTTCCGTATCATTTTGATTGCACTGCTCGCGCATACCCACAGCCCGGTTCTTTGTTAGATTTCATATTGTCTGGTTACTTTGCGCTCAGTCGCGGCTGAATTGTACCGCCAGTTTTTCAAATTTCAGAACTTTTTGAAGAAATACAATTTTATATTGTAAATCACTGAAGTTCGGAGCGGACATGAGGATACTCATTGCAGAGGATGATCGAAAGCTTGCCGCCAGTTTGCAGGAGACCCTGCAGCAGGCGGGGTATAATGTGACTGCTGCCTACGACGGACTGCAAGCCTGGGAGCTGGCTTTTGTGGAAGATTTCGACCTGGTTATCCTGGATATCTCCCTTCCCGGAAAAGATGGACTGAGCATTCTGCACGATCTCCGGGAAGAGAAAGTTGACACACCGGTTATTTTTCTTACCGCACGGGACAAGCTTGAAGACCGCATCCAGGGGCTGGACAGCGGTGCGGATGACTACCTGTCCAAGCCGTTCCCCACGGCCGAGCTGCTGGCGCGGGTGCGTGTTTGTTTACGGCGTAAATTTTCTGTTTCCCATCCCGTTATCCGGGTTGGAAAATTGGAGGTGAACACGCTTTCTCACGAAGTCGTTTGCGGCGGGAAAAATATTTCGCTTACGCCTCGCGAATACGGGATTTTGGAACTGCTGCTGTTTAACATGAATCGAGTGGTTTCACGGCTCACCATCGCCGAGCATGTGTGGGGCGACAATTTTGACCTGATGACCAATGTGGTTGATGTGCACATAAATAACCTGCGGCGAAAACTGGAAATCAACGAGAATAATCCCATAATTGAAACGGTTTGGGGAGTCGGCTATATCATCAAGGATAACAATTTATGAAACTTGGTCTGATAAGAACCCGCCTGACAATCTTCTACACGATTGTTGTCTTTGTGCTCCTGGTATTCTTCTGTGCATTTCTTTATCTGGGTTTGAGAAGTCTCCTGAACTGGCATTTTAACCAGCGGCTTCTCACCCTGGCTGAGAGCATCGAGGATAGCTACAGTCCCGCCGATCGGGCTTTCAATTTTTTGCAGCAGGGGACGGAGAATTACGAAACGGCGCGTTCCGGCTGGATTCGAATCGTTGGAAAAGACAGCAGCTATATTTTCAAATCCGATCATTTCGGAAAACACAACATTCCTTTTCCTTTTGCGGAAGCCGCTGCGCTGAAGTTAAACGGGCATTATTACCGGGAATTCAGCATTTCGGGAAACAGGCAGCGCAGCGTGATTCTTCCGGTTGTGAATTCCGATTCCGAAGAGGAAGTGGGATGGGTGGAGGCTGCCGAACCACTAAAGAATATCGAAAATTCGCTTTCATTTTTCCAAAGGCTCATTCTGTTTTCCCTGCCCGTATTTTTGTTGGCGGTGGCCGCCGCCAGCTTTTTTATGGTGGACCGTGCCATCAGGCCGGTTTCGATAATGGCCCGGCGAACGGAAAATATTTCCCATAAAAATCTGAACGAACGACTGCCGGTTCTGAATCCCGGTGATGAGCTGGGGAGGCTTGCGCGCCGTTTCAACGATTTGTTATCCCGGCTGCAGCATTCCTTCGAGCAGCAGCGGCAGTTGATTGGCAATATCTCTCATGAGCTAAAAACGCCGTTGTCAATTTTGCGTGCCCATTGGGAGAGCGAAATCGCCAACCACCGGCTTCCCGCCTCCCTGCGGCAGCGCTTGGCGAGCGACATCGAGGAGTTGGCGCGCCTCAGTAAAATGATAGATGATCTTTCCCTGCTGGCTCGTTCCCTGGAAATGCGGCCTGATTTTTTCCATCAAAAAGTTGAACTAACGGGTTTGTTGGAATATTTATTTGAAGATGTCCGCATTCTGGCCGATTCCAAAAACCAGAAGTTTGAATTTCAGGCAGAGTCGGGAGTTTTTATTCTCGGCGAAGAAACTTATCTGAAGCGGCTTTTTTTGAACCTGCTGGACAACTCGATAAAATACACCCCGGAAAATGGTGCAATTGCTGTCACTTGTTCGGTGCAGGACGGCCGGGCGGTGGTCACCATTCGCGATAACGGGATCGGTATCCGGCGGGAAGATATTCCACGCATTTTTGACCGCTTCTACCGGGCCGATCAAAAGGAGATGAAGAATATTAAAGGAAGCGGTCTGGGTTTGCCCATTGCCCGCTGGATTGCAGAAGCCCACTGTGGCCAACTGCATGTGGGAAGCGATGGCGAGAATGGCACTGCAATTACGGTTGAGCTGCCGCTTGCGCCGGAGGCATAAGGGCGGCAGATCCACGGGCAGTTGTTTTGTTCGTAAATTAAAGAAATTTTAGCCACATAATTTTTCTCCTCCCATCTTAATAATTTCTTAATGGTTTGGTTCTTATATTCACGACCGGTTAAACGCGGATGAACTATGCGAATGATCTTTTACCTTTTATTTTTCTTGCTGACGGCATTCCCCGTCTTTGCACAAAATTCTCTGGATTATTTCATCGGCAAGGCCGAGGAAAATTCCCCGGCGCTCAATGAATACCGAAACCAGGAAGGGAGCAATCGGCTGCAGGGCAAATTGAACCATGCCCAAAATTCCGCTTTCCAGGTTTCGGTTACCGGCAATTACCTGTTCACCCCTTATTTTAACAATCACGGTGATCTGATCACCACCGATCCTTCTCCGCGGGCCGTCGGATATGATGTTGCTTTGTACGACGGCGGATTATATTCGGCGCAGGTGAATGTGGAGCACAACCTTTTCAACGGTAAGCTGACGGGAGCGCTGAACCGGCAGGTGCAAATTCAGGGCGAGAATTTCCAATACCAGTTTTCCTTGGAGCAGCACAGTTTGAAAAAGGACGTGACTGCCCAGTACCTGAATGCGCTGCAATATTCTTTAGAAACGCAGCTTTCGCAGGGAATCGTCGATAACCTGCAACAGCAGCTCAATTTGACCGGCGAACTGGTGGAAAAAGGCTATGCCAGTACTCGTGATTACCTGCTGCTGCAAATCGAGCTGAAGAATCAGCAAATGAAATTTCGGGATATGAAAGAACAGTACAAAAGTAATTTGCTTCAGCTCTATAGCCTGTGCGGAATCCGGGATACATCGCTGGTGGAAATTAATCCGGTGGCACTGGAAGCCGCTTCGCCGATGAGGACATCCAATTTCATGAAAAAGTACGAGCTGGACAGCCTGGCCGTAGTTACCGAACAAACCCTGTTTGAAACCAAATATCAGCCGCAGTTGCAGGCATTTTTTACTACCGGCTTGAATGCCATACAGTTGCAGAATATTCAGCGCAAATTCGGCATGAGCGCCGGGCTCAATCTTTCACTGGCGCTGTTCGACGGCAACCAGCGGAGCCTCACCCGCCAGCAGAACCGGCTCACCCGCCAAACCATCAGCGAATACCGCCGCTATTCGGAGCGCAACATCGCCCTGCAGCGGCGAAATCTGCAATCGCAAATGCAATCGATGAAAAAAAACATCCGGAGCCTGGCCGGGCAAATCCAGGATTATGAAGATGTGCTGGATATCTCCGCCCGTCAACTGCAGCAGGGCAGCATTTCCATGATCGATTACCTGACCCTGCTGCGCAATTCGATCGATCTCAGGAGAAGCAAGATCGAAGCGGAAACCAATTATCAGCTTGCCGTCAACAATTACAACTACTGGAACTGGTAAAAATGAAGAAATTAAAAAAGAGAAAATTCAATTTCATACTGGTGCTGTTCACTTTTCTTTTTTTAGCAGGGGTGATTTCATGTGGAAAAGACCGGTCCGGGGCCGACACAGCCATGAGCAGCGGAACGCCGGTACAGGTCACCCACCCCCGTATTCAGGACGTTACCGAATATGTGGACATGAATGCCAACACTATCTTTTTGAAAAAGGAAGTTCTGCGCGCGACATTTCAGGGTTTTATCGATAAAATCTATAAAAATATCGGCGATCATGTCCGGGCAGGTGACCTGGTGTTTGCCATCAAAACCAGGGAATCGGCGGCGGACGACAGCATTCACATCGATCTGGGGGGCGATACCTTCAAAGGCTCGATCCCGGTTCGTGCCCATTCGGATGGCGTGATGACGACGCTTAATTATCACGCCGGCGATTTTGTCGCCGACGGCGAAGAGATCGCCATCATCTCCAATCCGTCGTCGCTGCGGATTACACTGAACGTTCCTTACGCCTACGTTTCCCGAATCGGCCGCAGTAGCGATTGCCATATTTTTTTGCCGGACGGCCGCACCGTTCCGGCAGCCATTCAAGAGATTCTGCCCAGCGTGGATCCGGTTTCGCAAACGCAGACTTTTCTGCTGAACCTGAAACATCAGGTTTCGCTGCCGGAGAACCTGAATGTGAACGCTCGTTTGCCCCTTAAAACCGCCAAAGATGCCGTCCTTCTGCCCCGCAGCGCCGTGCTGAGCAACGAGACCCAGGACCGATTCTGGGTGATGAAAATGGCCAACGATTCCACCGCAGTGCGGGTGGATGTGCAAAAAGGAATCGAAAATGACAGCCTGATTCAGATCGTCAAACCGGTTTTTCATCCGGGTGAACAAATCATCTCGGACGGGGCATTCGGGCTGCCCGACACCGCCAAAGTAACCATCAGCAGATAAGCCATGAATAATTTCTATCTCAAATACCGAAGCCCCATCGCCGCCATCCTGGTTCTGATTCTTTTAGGCGGCGTTTATTCGCTGTTGAAAATCAAAACCGGGTTGTTCCCGGATATCACTTTTCCCAAGATCAAAATCATTGCCGAAAACGGCGAACAGCCGGTGGACAAGATGATGGTCACCGTTACCGTTCCGCTGGAAAATGCCATCAAACGGGTGGAAGAGTTGAACATGCTGCGCAGCACCACCAGCCGGGGCAGTTGCGAGATTTCCGCATTCTTGAACTGGGGAGCGGATGTGGATTTGGGCAAGCAGCGGGTGGAGGCGCAGATCAGCGCCATCAAGCAGAACCTTCCGCCGGACGTCAATATCACCATCGAGAAGATGAATCCTTCCATTTTGCCGATCATGGGATTTTCGCTGGAAGGCGAGGGGAAAAGCCAGATCGAGTTACGCACCTTAGCTGAGTTCACCATCAAGCCGATGCTTTCGCGCATTCAGGGCGTATCGGAAGTGGGCGTGATCGGCGGCAAGGTGAAGGAATATCACATCGTGCTGGACCCGGTGAAAATGAGCGAGCTGCGCATTACCCCGGCAATGGTTTCCGGTGTGTTGTCGCAGTCCAATTTTATCTCGTCCACCGGATTTTCGGCCGATTACAACCGCCTCTACCTCACCCTGACCGACGCGGCCATTTATGCCAGGGATGAGCTGGCCAATACCGTTCTGGTGAATTCGCCGAAAAGCAAAATCCGGGTGAAGGATATTGCCAGAGTCGAGATTGCCGAGCGCCGGGACTACATCAAGATCAACGCCAACGGCAAGGATGTACCGTTGATTGCTATCCTCAAGCAACCCAAAGCCAACCTGCTGGATGTGACCAGCGCTGTGAAAAGTCAGTTGAAGGAAATTCAGCGGGTGTTGCCGGCGGGGGTAACGTTGCGGCCGTTTTACGATCAGGCCGATTTCGTCAGCGGCGCCATCGGCAGTTTGCGGGATGTGCTGTGGATCGGGCTGGTGCTGGCCATTTTCGTGACCATCCT
>CAZUZS010000012.1:73118-80631 GCA_964624795.1 uncultured Calditrichaceae bacterium | reverse complement strand
TTTAACAATCTTCCGGTCGACTGTGTTAATGATCTTGTGAATCGCGAAGCGGAATGAATATGGAAAAATCGGTTCCCTCTCCCGGCCGGCTTTTCGCCCGGATCTGCCAATTGTTCTGGTCTGCGATTCGTTTGACGATGGCCAGACCCAGGCCGGTTCCATCCGCTTTGTTTGTGTAAAATGGCAGAAAAATTTTCTCCAGCTCGGTTTCTTCTATCCCGCTCCCTTTATCAATTACGGACAGACACAGCATTCTTACGGTTTCGCGGGATGCATTGTTTTTGGATTCCCGGGCGGAACATATTTCGGCCTTCAAGGTAATTTCCCCGCCACTCGCTGTTGCCTGGATGGAGTTCATCGCAAGATTCACCAGTATTTGCCGTAATTGGTTCGGATTTATTTCAACCAGCAATGGCGTTTCCGGCATGTCGAGCCGGATACTGATTTCCTCTTTGCGGGCGCGGCTGTTTAGCAAATTACCTACATTGCGGACAATTTCGCGGACGTCGATACTGGAAATTTCCTGTTTCCGGCTACGGGAAAAACTCAGGTAATTCTCAACCACGCCGCTCAGCCGTTCGGTCTCCTCCACCAGGATCTGGAGGAACTCGGAGGTTTGTTCGGTTTGGGGAAGCTCGTCCCGTAGAATTTCCACCGCTCCGCGAATCGACCCTAGCGGATTGCGCACCTCGTGCGCCAGGCTGGCGGTGAGTTCGCCAATCACCGAAAGCCGGTCGGCAAGTCGTAACTGCTCTTCCATTTCATCCATTTTCTCAGACTGTTCGCGCAGCTTGAAAAGTGACTTTTCAAGTTCCTCCGCTGTCTTCTGGTAGCGACTTTTCTCGTCCATTTCGTTCTGCGCTTTGAGTCCGGTGAGGTAGCCGATAATGTTGAAAAGGAAAATTTGCATGAAACGCATCAGGTTGCCTTCTGCCAGGCCGCCCCATTGCAGCATGATGTGGGGAAAGTAGATAATGCTGACGACAATCGCGGTGCCCAGCCCTCCTCGTATCCCGAACTGGAATGCGGCAATCAGGATGGGGATAAAATAGCTCTGCATGAAAATCAGGTGGTACTGCCATTTGGTGGTGGATGTGGTATAATGCAGCACGGAAACAATCAGGATGAGGCCGGCTATGACCATCCACCAAAATATTTGCTTTTTACGCAGATTTTCCATTCTTGCTGTTTCTTCCCTTCGGTGCTAATTGTATAATATTCTACAACAGAATGCAAGTTCCAATACGGCAAGAGGCGTGGCAAATCCTGCAAGAGAGGTATCCTGGGACGCACAATTGTGTCCCCTCCGGATGCCCGGCGGCCGTCTTGTCATGCGTGATTTTAATGTGAGGAGTATTTATTTCAGGCAGATTGATTCCAGCAAGTTCAGCCCCGCAGTTGCCGGGAAATCGGTGTAACTGTCGGTATGAATCAATTTCCCATGTGTGCCCAAGTATCGGATTTCGATATTGTGAGTTCCGGGAGGAATTTGAAATTCATTTGCGTAGCAGTATCGCGGCATGGTTCTCCAATACCGCAAATCCGGGTTCTCGGTGGCGTCTACAGCCGCATCCACCCCGAAATTGAGAATAGCGCTCAAAAGAAAATTGTCTTCAGCGCCAGCCTTTTTCCGTAATTTCTCTTTTGCTTTAACCGAAGCTAATCCTTTTGCCACGGTTCGCACCAGTGTCTTAAAATAAATGATATTTTTTTGGGTTTCAAAAGAGAACTTGGCAACCTGTCCCATATCTTCCAGGAGTTCCAGATACCCTGCGCTGCTGCCGTCGATATAAACCTCGATGTTGGCTATTTCCGAAGGCTGCAGGCGCAGTTCAGGAAAAGCGAATTTAAAATGATACCCCTGTTTCATTCCTGGAAAGGCCAGAACCAGGTTTTTCCTGTAACCGCTCACATCGGAAAGATGAATATAATCTTCATAGGTTGTTATTTTCCCACCTATGGCATACTTGTAGGGGGCTGTTCCGGTGAAAGCAATTATATTCAGCGAATTATCATAAGTAAGGGAATCATTCTGAACATGTTGAGGCAGGGGATAATCGTAGACTGTCGGCTGGATTCGCCAGGCACTTCTCAATTTGTGAAAAGAGATTCGACTGTTATCCCATTCACCCGCGGCACGGAATACCAGGTGGCTGAGGTAGTGGGCCAGTGCATCATCATAAAAGGTGGAGGTTTTCTTCTCGATCTTTATTTCTGTGGTGTCGGCCTTATTAAATTCGTCGACCAGCCGGGCATATTTCACTTCCAATTCGCGCAGCTTGTCGTTTACACGCTTGATTTCCACATATGCATCCTGAAAATTATCCAGTTGCATGTAGTTTATCGCTTTGAGAACATTGACATAGATGTTCTCATAAACTTCGCCATAATAGGGAATCACATTGTCATTCAAAAAAAGGGATGCGGCGGCTGCAGAAATGCTGCGCGTAAAAAGCTCTTCCATCGCGACATCGGCTTGTTCGAGGACCTCGTTGCTTTCGTTGTATTTTTTCAGGTAGTGCAAAACAGCGCCCTTGTCCAGATAATACAGGACGCGGTCTTTTTTCATGTAGTCTTTGTTGGTTTTAAAATCCTCAATTTTGGCGGCTGCCTGCGAATATTCGCCCTGGCGGAGAAAACCGCCGAGATGATTCTCCCGGTCTACCTGCGTTCTCATCGATGCGCAGCCCGCTGTGAGCAGACAGATAATCATAAAAGAAGCAAAATTTTGGATTTTGTTCATGCGCCAATTCCTGAACTTTGCCAGCGAGAAATTAAATCGACGTTACTCTGCTTCCGGGTGTGGCGTTTGAGGATGAGTCTGCCGGTTGGCTACCACCCGTACTTTGACTGTTCGATCAGTTTTTTTATTTTCTTTTCGCCGATCCAGACCTTTGTGTTGGATTCCAGGTGAATTAATTCAAGGTTCACCTGGTAATAGATGACTCTTTGCCCCTCATACGAATCCACAATTGAATTGATGCTGCCCAGCAGCATGTGATCGGCTCCGGTTTCGTTTGCCCATTTTTTCATGGTTTCGGGAGAGGCAAAATGCTGCTGGTCCATTCGTTCTTCCCTGAGCTGCATGCGTTCATCCGAAGACGCCACAAAAGCCGCCTTGCCTGACTTGAGCACGGCTTTCTCTATATTCTTGATAAAAACTTCGGTATTGATGTGCTCGCTGCTTTTATTGCGGATCTGCCCCACAATCAGCACCGGCTTGTGCCCCTTCACCGCTGTGTAATCGGTAAGCCACGGATTGTCCAGCAGGTCGGAAATCATCGCTTCTGCTGTCACGCGGGAATCGGTATCATTCCAGCGACCACTGATATCGGTTACCTGTCCTGAGTCGAGACGGGATACTTTTCGGCTGGAGCCACAGCCAATAAGCAGTGCCGTGGATATTATGACAAAGACAAATTTTATTCTTAAAGAGCTGTTTCGCATGACGAACCTCCTGATTAGTCCATTTTTGATGACAATAACGAAAAAGAAATCTTTTAATAGCGCCTAATCGAACCTTAAGAGAAACTAATATCAAACTACCGGAACGTCAAGATCAATTCGGAATTTTTGAAAATTTTTCCTATGAATTTGTTTCATGTGTCGAAATTTTTAGAACCTGTTTTTGATTCCGATTTCACAAAAACGAGATGAGATACGGTTATCCTGTATTCATGTTGCTAAAAATAATGAAAATAATATAGGCTGTTTCGGAATCGGGAGAAATTATGCGACGCTCACGCTTTTCATAAGGGAATTTTGTTGATTCTACTAACCTTTTCCTGTTGCGAAGGCTATTGTGGGTTGGTTCGACCAGAAAATAATGGCAGCTCAGAGTGCCGGGCAACCAAAAGAATGGTGGGAGATTTTGATCCCGGTAACATGTGGACTTATTAAAATTGACATTCCCGAATATTTTTATCGGAGATCCAGTTATAATAGATTGCTATTTCTTCTTAATGCCTAAGGCAATGATAATATCATTCCACCTCCGACGGCGATCGTCCGCGGGATAAATACGCAAATGCTTTTGCAGCCTTTTTGTGATGAACGCGAAAACCGCGAAATTCTTGAAAAGGCTGGATCAATATTTGGATTATGACTACGAGCCGGATTAAGAAAAAAATCGATTTCCGGAAATCATCATGGCAAAACATGAATCCGGGATGGTAATTCAAATAGCCAATACGGCGAGTTATTGATTGCCAGCCAAGCAGGATTGTGTTGTTGGATTAAAATACAGATCCAGCGGCTTGCCCGGTACCAATCATTCGACGCCATCTTGCTTTGGGCCCTGAATCGGGCTGTTGCCCACAGGCGATTGGGACGAGGGCATTTGATCTGACGAGGCCTGCACCGGCCAAAGTGTCTGCAGGTTCGCCTTGAGAATCATTCTGTCGAGCAGCTTCCAAAGAAAAAATCCGATGACCAGGCACCCCAAAACCAGTGCGTAGTAAGCCGCGTTGTTATTTATCACTTCCTGGGAGGAGGCATTTGGGTCTTTCATGATGTAGAAAATAAGATAACTGATTCCGTTGTTCACAACGTGGATAAAAATACATGGCCACAATGAGCGGGTTTTCCAGTAGACCCATCCCAGCAATAATCCAGCCCCAAAACCGGCAA
Organism: uncultured Calditrichaceae bacterium; assembly: GCA_964624795.1. Taxonomy (GTDB): domain Bacteria; phylum Calditrichota; class Calditrichia; order RBG-13-44-9; family RBG-13-44-9; genus CAZUZS01. Next base: position 76,002 of record CAZUZS010000012.1, on the reverse strand, counting down.
TGAATTGCCATGGATTCATGTGTACAACGCCAAACAGAATAGCGGACCAAATGATGGCTTTGGCCGGTGAGTACACCTGGAGAAAACCGTCCAGAAAAATCCCCCGGAAAAGGAATTCCTCCATTACAGGGGCAATGAAGACGATCAGCAGGAGGGTTGGGATGTCCATCGAGAAGGCGCTATTAAATAAGTTTTGGACGAACTCCGGCATGGGAATAAGGTTGGCGATAGCTTCGGTAATAAATAGCAGCGCGAGGGTTAAGAGAAAAAGTACGGGAAAGATTGTTGTTTTCACCGGCATGAAATGAAGCGTTTTTGTGGCTTGTTCGGATCGGCGTTTTTTCGCGGTACCAAGCAATATTACAGCCGCCATTGGGATGATATAGCTGCCGAGTTTAAGCCATAGATTTTGCGATACTTCTTCTGTTACTCCCGAAGACCAGGTAACAATAAGCACGACGATTGCCAGCAGAATAGTGATGAGGAATAGAATTGCGCTCAGACCGATAGCCTGCCCGAGCCGGGGATACGGTTTTGCCCCTATTATAACGACGCTTTGAGTATCCATTGTGATATACGGTTCCTTTCTGCCTTATTAATCTATCGGATTGGTTGGTGTCGATTTTCTCCCGTTCCAGCACGGTTTAAATGGCAGCTTCTCCCGGCGAAGATTATTTGTTCTTCGCCGGATTGTAAATCTTGATGCCCGATGGATAATTTGCACTATGATAAACACGCTGCCGTGCCGACTGAAAATCCTCTGCGCTGGCGTGGTAAATGTCGACAAATTTCTGCGGATTCAGATCGAACAGCGGAAACCAACTGCTTTGCACCTGCACCATGATGCGGTGCCCTTTTAGAAAAGTATGATAGACATCGTTCATGGTGAACTCAACCTTCGTAACCTCACCCGGCACGAACCGTCGCGGTTCCTGGTAGCTGTTTCGGAATTTTCCGCGCATGATGTCGCCACGCAGCATCATCTGGTAGCCACCCATGTGAACCTGGCAGGGATTCGGGTCATTGTCCAATGCATAATCCGGATAGACGTCGATCAGCTTGACAATCCAGTCGGAATCGGTGCCGGAGGTTGAGACGTACAGGTCTGCAGTTACCGGGCCAGCGATGGTGAAATCGTTGGCAAGCGGATTGGTTTGATAAACCAGCACATCCGGGCGGGTGGCCGTGAACCGTTGGTCTTCCACCATGTACTCGCGAGGCATCCGGGCTGTGATGCTAGCGGTGAATGGAACGGGGTGCTTTGGATCGCTGGTGTATTCTTCAAATGCAGATGATTCTTTTGAGTTTGGCTTATTCGGAGAAAGCATCTGCTCTTCATGGAAATATAGATGTTCTTCGTCCAATTGTTGAGGCGGCCAGGTTTGATATTCATGCCACTTGTTGGAGCCCGTTTCAAAAACGTAAGCTTCCGGTAAATTCAGCTCTCCCTTGCCTTTCAAAAAATATCGAAAGAAAGGCAGTTCGATATTCTGTTCGTAAAATTCCCCGGTTTTGCTGCCAAAACGAATATCCCCCAATTCGCTGCCATCGGAACGCACCCAGCCGCCATGATACCACGGCCCCATCACCAGGATATTGTAGGCACCGGGGTTGCTCTTTTCGATTGCCTGGTAGGTGTGTTGCGCTCCATAACAATCTTCGGCATCGAACCAGCCCCCCACCGTCATCACCGCCGGCTTGATATCATGAAAATATTGCAGCGTGTTCCGGGCCTGCCAGAATTGGTCGTAGGTGCCGTGCTCCATCATATCGTTCCAGAAGGCAATATCCCCTTCCAGGTATTTTTTATTGGCGTTGGGAAGCGGACCCATCCGCAGAAAAAAACGATAGCCATCCGGCGTTGGGATACTGAATCCTGTTGGCCAATGCGCAATCGGCTCAGGCCGGGGTAAGCCGAAAGCTGGGAAAAACCGGAAAGCGAGCGTCAGGTTTAGTGCACCGTTATGATGAAAGTCATCGCCAATGAACCAATTGGAGATGGGTGCCTGCGGTGAAACGGCTTTCAGTGCCGGATGCGCATCTATTGCTCCCATCGCCGCATAAAAGCCGGGATAGGAGATTCCCCACATCCCTACGCGGCCGTTGTTGTGTTTGATATTTTTCACCAGCCAATCGATTGTATCCCAGGTGTCGCTGCTCTCATCGATATCTTTCGGCCCTTTTTTGTTGGCCAGGTAGGGACGCATGTTTACATATTCCCCCTCAGACATGAATCTGCCGCGCACATCCTGAAAGACAAAGATAAAGCCTTCCTCCGCTAAATGATGCCATGAGCTTGTCCGGCTTGGCCAGGCGTCTTCACCGTAGGGACCAACTGAATATGGGGTTCGATTCAGCAAGATAGGATAAGATTTTGTCGTATCCTTCGGTGTATAGACCGCTGTAAAAAGCCTGACACCATCCCGCATTGTGATCCTGTATTCATGTTTGACGTAATTTTCCCGCAGGTAAAGTGACTCCTGCGCATGGGAAAATTCTAACAGGATGCTGAAATTCAGCACTAAGACAAAGGAAAAGTAACAGCCTATTTTCATCTTAGCGGGTCTCATCAAATACTTCTCCTCATTTTAACCGGTGTGCTTGAATTCGAAGAATATAAGCGGATCGAGTCGAAATGAATAGAATAAAATATTTTTTCATTCATATTGCCCAGGCAATGTCGGAAACGAAATATTCAGAAAAGGATAAAACAAATGTTGTGCATTGCCTATTAAGATCTTTGAGAAGAAGATAAGAGTGCTGTCAGGATATTATTAAATTCAAATAATAAGAGTTGAAGCCAGGATGAATAAATCGTCCGCGAACAGCAATTGGGATCTGGGTCAATTCCGTTTCCAGTAAAGAATATTCTGTCTGATTTTTT
>CAZUZS010000012.1:69708-73018 GCA_964624795.1 uncultured Calditrichaceae bacterium | reverse complement strand
GTCTGATTTTTTGTCCATTACATTGGAGAACAAGAATGAATTCTGAAAAGATTCGGCTGATGGAAGCGCAGCAGCAAAAGGCCCCCTGGACAAAATGGGGCCCGTATTTGGCTGAAAGGCAGTGGGGAACCGTAAGGGAGGATTACAGCCCAAACGGCACGGCGTGGGAATATTTTCCGCACGATATGTCCCGCAGCCGGGCATACCGTTGGGGCGAGGATGGCATTGGCGGCATAAGCGATAGCCGACAACTGCTCTGTTTTTCGGTGGCAATGTGGAATGGTTACGATCCCATCATCAAAGAGCGGCTGTTCGGATTGACGGGAGACGAAGGCAACCACGGAGAAGATGTCAAGGAGATTTACTATTACCTGGACAATACGCCAACTCACTCCTATATGAAAATGCTTTATAAATATCCACAGCAGGAATTCCCCTATTCTCTTTTGCTGAATGAGAATCGCCGGCGAGGGAAATCGGATCCCGAATTCGAGTTGATAGATACAGGCGTTTTTGATGAGGACCGGTATTTTGATGTTTTCATAGAATATGCGAAGGCGAGCCCGGAAGACATCCTTATCCGTATTACCGTTTTCAACCGCGGATCGCAAACGGCCAAACTGAATCTGCTCCCTCACGCCTGGTTTCGTAATACCTGGTCCTGGACAAAGGATCTTCCCAAACCCTCGATGGAAAAAGCAAGTGAGAATGCAATCGATATCCAGCATCCCAAGCTTGGCCACTATTGGCTTTATTTCCGGGATGAGGCGGAATTTCTGTTCTGCGAGAATGAGACGAATGTTGCAAGGTTGTATGGCCAGAGTGGTGCCCGGGGATATTTCAAAGATGGCATAAATGATTATGTCGTTCACGGCAAAGAAGATGCGATAAGTCCGCATGAGAGCGGAACAAAGGCTGCTGCCAACATTGAATTAAGCATTGCCGCTGGCGAGTCGCACGAAATATGGATGCGCCTGAGCCATGAGTCGATCCGGCAACCATTTGATGATTTCGAGAATATATTTTCTGCGCGCCTGAACGAAGCAGATGAATTCTATGCCGAAATCCAGAAGAAAATCAAAAACGCAGATTCCAGGAATGTCCAGCGCCAGGCGTTCGCCGGGATGTTGTGGTCAAAACAGTTGTATCATTTCAATGTGAACCGCTGGCTGGAGGGCGATCCGGCGGAACCGCTGCCGCCCCTGGAGCGATGGCATGGCCGAAACAGCAACTGGCTGCATCTGAACAACGACGATATTATTTCCATGCCCGATAAATGGGAATACCCGTGGTATGCTGCCTGGGACCTGGCGTTTCATTGCCTGACGTTGTCCCTGGTCGATCCCGAATTCGCGAAAAACCAACTTGTCCTTCTGACACGCGTGTGGTATATGCATCCTAATGGCCAGCTTCCGGCTTATGAATGGGCTTTTGGCGATGTGAATCCCCCGGTACATGCATGGGCTGCCTGGCGGGTTTATAAAATCGATAAGAAAATGCATCATGGCAAGGGAGACCCTGCTTTCCTGGAGAGGGTTTTTCACAAGCTTCTATTGAATTTTACATGGTGGGTAAACCGCAAAGATGCCAACGACCGCAATATTTTTCAGGGTGGTTTTCTGGGATTGGATAACATCGGCGTTTTCGACCGCAGCAAACAGCTACCGACCGGTGGTTACCTCGAACAAAGCGACGGCACAAGCTGGATGGCCATGTTTTGTCTGAACATGATGCGAATTGCGCTGGAGTTGGCTCTTCAAAACCCGGTTTACCAGGATCTGGCGATCAAGTTCTTCGAACATTTTCTTTACATCGCCAAAGCGATGGTGAATATTGGCGAGGAAGGATTAACGCTGTGGGACGATGAAGATGAATTTTATTATGATGTTCTTCACACTCCCTCGGGCACCAACATTCCCCTGAAAGTTCGTTCCATGGTTGGGTTGATTCCACTTTTTGCAGTGGAAACGCTGGAACCTGGGCTGCTGGACCGGCTGCCTGAATTCAAGGCAAGGATGGAATGGTTTCTTAATAACCAGCCGGGATTGTCGGCGCTGGTTTCCCGCTGGCATGAGCCAGGTTTGGGCGAGCGTCGCCTGCTGTCTCTTCTGCGGGGGCACCGGATGAAGAGCCTGCTAAGAAAAATGTTGGACCCAGATGAATTTCTTTCCGATTTTGGAATACGGGCGCTGTCCAGGTATCATGAGAAAAATCCGTATGTGTTTTCGAGCAACGGGCATGAATTCACGGTTAGCTATCAGCCGGCGGAATCTGACTCAGCGCTTTTCGGCGGAAATTCCAACTGGCGAGGCCCGGTCTGGTTTCCGCTGAATTATCTCATTATCGAATCTCTGCAGAAATTCCACCATTATTATGGAGCCGACTTTAAAGTGGAATACCCGACAGGCTCCGGCAATTTGGCCACCATCGAAGAAGTGGCAATCGCCATTTCAACACGATTGTGCGCAATTTTTCTGAGAAATAAGGAAGGAAAACGTCCCGTGTTTGGCGGGAACGGGAAAATGCAGAAAGATCCGCATTTCCGGGACTATCTCTTATTCCACGAATATTTTCATGGGGAAAATGGTGCAGGATTAGGGGCCTCGCACCAAACCGGCTGGACGGGTCTGATTGCAAAACTGTTGCAGCCGCGGGAGAAGGAAAACTAAAAATTAACCGGTCCCTATTCACAAATGACAGGAGGAGGAGCCGGTTACATTTTTAAAAAAACTCGATGGAAAATAATCATCTCGACCTATTCCCCATTTTCACCATCGATTAGAATGATAAATACCCGCGTGTGGTAATTTATTTACAGCTTTCGGACGGCCAAATACCACACAATTTGCAGTATTTATCCTACAAGGAATACAGGTTCTCAACGATACCATTGCCACCGATGGCATATTAAATTTATTTTGAATGAGATGGCAATGAGAGGTGACCCTGTTTATTTGCACGATGAGTATCATTTCTCCGATAATGACTGCGGAAAACACCCTGTTTCTACAAGCATAATTCCTCTTGTGCAATTGCCAGAATAGAAAATTCACTATAAGTAAGATAGGTCTAATTGTAATAGCACAGGAATCGCAAACTTTGCTGGAACCGGGAATAAAGCTCAGCTTTCATACAAATATCATGGTAACGATTATGCTGTTTGTCTTTACTTTTCGCGCAGCGCGCATTTTAATAGAAAACCAGATATGGAAGATTTATGTTATTCTGGCGTCACGCTCTCCTTATAGAAAAATCGTTGAACTTAAAGGGAAAATCATTTTGGGGCTGAGAGGGTAGTGCAATCATGGGG
>CAZUZS010000012.1:43306-69608 GCA_964624795.1 uncultured Calditrichaceae bacterium | reverse complement strand
TGGGGCTGAGAGGGTAGTGCAATCATGGGGTTGGGAGGGAGTTTCTTTTTTTATAAAATACGGTTCAGCTTGATCATAGCAGGCGACTAATTTTTTGTGGTTTGTTAAACGCTTTGGAAAATATCATAATGAAAGATGCGGAATTCCTGCAAGCGAATGCCTTTTCGGATACGCGAAATATGCTGTCTTCGTTGGATGATTTTGATGAAGATGCGGGTTCAGAGGCAGAGGCAATTGAACAATCACGGTTAAAATTGGCCTGGAGAGAAACGGAAAGAAATTATCGCATGATGGCGCAATTAGCATCTGCGGCTGTATTTGTCTTGAAGGATGACCGCTTTTTATTTGTGAATCCCGCCTGGGAGAAATTGTTCGGATATACTTACCAGGAAGCCGTGGATGGCGGAATGGTCTTGACGGACATAGTTGCCCCCGATCATCATTCGAGAATTCGGCAGGTTTTGCTGGATAGGCACCCGAAACAAGAGTCGAATTTTTGGCTTCGTTTCCGAGGTGCGGCAAAGTCCGGCAGGAGCGTTGATCTCATCATGCGATTTTCGGATATTCTTTGGAACGGTGAATTGGCATCGCAAGCCATAATTGAATCCGGTGTCCCCTACGGTAAACCAGAGTCTCTGAGAGAAAAATCATCCGGGTGGACAGTGCGCGGCGAACTCAGGAATTCTGCCCAGACTGAAAAAGAATTCCGCGAAAATGAGAGAAAAGACGGCCGGTATGAAGGTGAAGCCGGAATTTCATCCTTTTTCCCCGGCGGATCTCCCGGAAGCAGGTTATTCGAAGACATCCTGAAATCTCTAAAAGCGAACTTCGATGGACGTGAACCCATATTACATCTCGACTATCTGAATGATTCATTGCAAACGCTTAGAAAGATTTTTGCCAGCCAGGAAGAATTCCTCGCCAATGCTGCTCATGAATTGAAAACTCCCTTGTCTATTCTTCGTGCCCACTGGGAAGACGAGTTGAACAACCAGGATTTGTCCATTGAAATGAAGATAAAACTGGTTCAGGATATGGAAACACTTTCCCGACTGAGCCATCTGATCGATAATCTGATGCTGCTGACGCAGGCTGGCACAGATTCGTCGCACTTCAACTTTGAGACAATCCGGCTGGACGGGGTTCTGCGTGAAGTGCTGCTCGACGTCGAGATGCTGGCGGACAATAAATCGCAGAAAATTGAAATAGAGGATTTTCCAGCGGCAAAAGTCCGGGGCGATAAAATTCGCCTCTATGAATTGTTTTTTAATCTTATTGATAATGCCATCAAATATAGCCCGGAAAAGGGGAAAATCCGGATCGGATTTTCAACCGCGGACTCCAATGCAACGGTCGAAATCCGGGATGAGGGGATAGGAATTCCCGAACAAGATTTGCCATATATTTTCGAACGCTTTTACCGCGTGAAAAATGAGCAAACCCCCAAAGCGAATGGAAGCGGTCTGGGGCTTTCCATTTGCAAGCTGATCGCGGAAACGCATAACGGCCATATCGAGGTGGACAGCGAAATAGGGAAAGGGTCAACATTTCGGGTGCATTTGCCCCTCAGTTTTGAGAATTAGGCCCCAGGATACCGGCTGTTCATCATACATCACAGCAAGTTCAGCCTCCTGAGGCAATCTCCCTCCTGCAAACCGATTTAGGCAATTAAGGAATTGGGCCGATAATAGCTTATATGATTTGCTTCATCATATTATAATCAATTATATCGGTTTATCTTTCCCGGCGCTTGAACTGCGTGCCTTTAAAAGCAGGCCGGGATTAACCATAGGCGGGGCTGGCCAACCGGCGTCTCACCGTAATATGAAACAAAATTGTGGTTTCGGGTTTACATATCATGGTTTGTTTATGTATGTACGAGGAAATAGGCCATCACCGAAAGGCAATCCGCTCAGGAAATGGTTGAGGGCCAATTTAAACTTGCTTAAAATGTTTGTTTGCATTAAGTTAGGATTGGAAATAAGGGGGGATTGCCCTTTAATTAGTCTCATTGACGCATATTTTGAGGAGTGATATGAATTCAGATGACATATCTTTTGCCCCATTCGAAATAAAAGACTGTGCTTTGATTGCAATCGCAACCGGCCAGCGCGCGCAAAATTTACGGGAGTTGAGCACAATTTTGAATTCCATCAGCACCGACAGCATCTACTACCATTTTTGGGGCGGGCTGTTGCGTCCCCGCTTCGATGATCCTGAATTTCATAATGATTTTGCCGGTTGGGTCGCTCATGCCCTTCACGACAAAGTGTTGGCGGAGCGCCTGGCTGTCATCGATCCGGTTGATTTCGAAGATCTGGATGCCCTGCGACAGGAGTTGATCGAAGTTCTTGAGGAACGCCAGGATGAATTGGATTACCCGATATGGGCTCCCAGCGGCAACCAGTTTGAATTTATCCGCTCGCAGACCGTCGTTTTTAGCACAAACCATACAGTAAACCAGCCGATGGAGTTTGTTGAAATCATTCCCCAAATGTCGGTTGGAACAATTTTCTTTCACTTTATCGATGCGAAACGGCGTAATCCGAACTCAATTGATGATTTCCAGAATTGGCTGCTTAATTTTGGCGAAGAGTACGAGAAGCTGCGCCAAGGTATAAACGAGATCGATGCTTACTTTTCGACGCTCGTCAATCTGAGAAATGAACTGGCAAAACTATTCGAAAAGTTTTTCAGGAAGGCTAAGGCATGAATGAGATAAATGGAAATTTGCTTGATAAATACGCGGCGGTCACCGGCCAGGATGTAATTGAACACTTGCGCCAGTTAGCACAGCCGCTCAACGGATTGCGGGTTGTGCATGTGAATTCAACGCGTATTGGCGGCGGGGTTGCGGAAATTTTGCACAAGATGGTGCCCCTGATGCAAGAGCTTGGCATCCAGACCTCCTGGGAGGTAATAACCGGTGAGCAGGTATTTTATCAATGCACGAAGGGCTTTCATAATGCCATGCAGGGGAACCATGTGAACATACCGGAAAGCCAGCTTCGCGCGTACGAAGAAACCAATGCAAAAACCGCGGAAACCCTCAGGCCGGTTTTGGAGGAAGCCGATGTTGTCTTTATCCATGATCCGCAACCGGCGGCCCTGATTCGTCATTTTCCGGAAAGAAAAGGGAAATGGGTCTGGCGCTGCCATATCGATGTTAGCAAACCCTTCCGCCCGGTGTGGAAATACCTGCGGAATTTTGTTTCCGGCTACGATGCCAGTATCTTCTCACTCTCTTCGTTCGCGCAGCAGCTTCCGCATTCCGTCTATTTAATTGCACCCAGCATCGATCCGCTGCATGACAAAAATGTCGATCTCGAGAAATCGGAAATCCGTGAGGTTTATAATCGCTTTAATATCCGTCCCCGCGAACCCATGATCCTTCAAGTCTCCCGCTACGACCGTTTCAAGGATCCCATAGGGGTAATACAGGCATACAAACTGGCAAAAAAGTTCGTTCCAACACTTCAACTGGTCCTGGCGGGGGGTGGCGCATCGGATGACCCGGAAGGCGAGGCCGTTTTGAACGAAGTGCGATTGGCGGCTGAGGACGATCCGGATGTTCATATCCTTTTGCTTCCCAGTGACGCCCACCGCACCATCAACGCTTTGCAGCGAGTTTCAGATATTGTTCTGCAAAAGTCGGTTCGGGAAGGCTTTGGGCTAACGGTCACGGAGGCCATGTGGAAAAACAAACCGGTGATTGGCGGCGACACCGGCGGCATCCGCATACAGGTCATCAACCACCACACCGGTTTTCTGGTAAACACGCCGGAAGGCGCCGCGCTTCGTATCCGGTACTTGCTGCACAACAGCGACAAGTTGGCAGAAATGGGAGACAAGGCAAAAGAATTTGTGAGACAAAATTTCCTTATTACCCGGCACCTGCGGGAATATCTTACACTTATTTATGCGTTGCTTTACAACAGCACCGATAGAATCTTGCTGGACTAACAAAGCCCGATCCGAAAATCACGATTGTTGAGGAGACTTAATGGAATTTTTTCAAACTGAATTTTATCATAATACCGTTGACAAGTGGCTCTATGCCATCCTCCTCTTTATAATTGTTCTCACCGCACTGAGAATCAGCTTTCGCGTAATTTATAAACGGGTAATGAGCCTGGCAAAAAAAACCTCCACGGACATAGATGACCTTGTTGCCGACCTCCTTGATAAAATCAAATTTTTCTTTTTATTTTTTATTGCCATCTATTTTAGCACGCTAATTCTCACGCTGCCGCCGAATATAGAGCAACTAATCACCAAGATCGCCATAATTGCCTTGCTGATTCAGGGCGCAATTTGGGGATCCGGAATCATTACTTACTGGATTGGCCGTTACAAAAAAAAGAAAGAGGGAATGGATGCCGCCAGCATAACAACCTTTTCGGCGCTGGGGTTCATGCTGCAAATAGCCCTGTGGTCGATCATTGCGCTGCTAGCCCTGGATAATTTGGGGGTTGACATTACGGCATTGGTTGCCGGCCTGGGCATAGGGGGTGTTGCAATTGCGCTGGCTATGCAGAATATTCTGGGAGACCTGTTTGCTTCTCTTTCCATCGTTTTAGACAAGCCTTTCGTTATTGGGGATTTCATCATTGTGGATGACTATTTGGGGGCGGTGGAACACATCGGTCTCAAAACCACGCGCATTCGCAGCCTTTCCGGTGAACAGCTTGTTTTTTCAAACAACGACCTGTTAAAGAGCCGGATCCGGAATTACAAACGGATGTACGAAAGGCGGGTTCTCTTTGGTATTGGCGTAATTTACCAAACCCCGCCAGAAAAGCTGGAACTGATCCCGAAAATTATCAGGGAAATTGTTGAATCGCAGGAAAACACCCGATTTGATCGCTCCCACTTCAAGGAGTTTGGGGACTTTTCCCTGAATTTTGAAACAGTTTACTGGGTAAAGGATGCCGACTATAATCTGTACATGGATATACATCAGGCCATTAATTTGCAGATTTACCGCCGGTTCGAAAAAGAGGGAATTGAGTTCGCCTATCCGTCTCAAACGCTGTTTTTGAACAATGAGGGTGGAAGCTCAATCCCGCAATCATAATATTACGCCAGGAATAAAATGGAACATCAAGCCCAAAATGGGAATCGCCTGATCATTGTGTCCAACCGATTACCGGTGGTTCTGGCAAAATCGAAAAACGGCGGGTGGCACATCGAATCCGGCTCCGGCGGGCTCGTCACTGCAATGGCGCCGGTGCTCCGTAATCGTGGTGGTGTCTGGATCGGGTGGGCAGGAAACAAGTCCGAAGATTCAGTAAATACCGAGAAATTGCTGGCAGGCGAATCAAAAGATTTAGGTTATAACCTGAAGCCGGTTAATCTAAGCGAAGAAGAGGTCGAAAAATATTACAAGGGTTTTTCAAATGAGGTGCTCTGGCCGCTTTTTCACGATTTCATTTCCCACTGCAATTTCGACCCGGAATACTGGGCGGCATACCAGAAGGTTAATCGGAGATTCGCTGCGGTAATTGCCACCAATAACAGGAGTAGCGACTTTATTTGGGTACACGATTACCATTTGATTAATGTAGCCACCGAATTGAGAAAAATGGGAGTAAAATCCCGTCTGGCATTTTTCCTTCACATCCCGTTTCCTCCTCCCGATATTTTTGTGCGCCTGCCATGGCGCTACCAGCTACTGAACTATTTGTTGGAGTACGACCTGATAGGATTTCAGACGCTTCGGGATCGGCGCAATTTTGTGCAGTGCATTCGTTCCTTTGTGAACGACACCCGCGGAATTGGCAAAGGACAGGTTTTCAAACTCGAAATCGGGGATCGTGAAATCCGGATCGGAACTTTCCCGATCAGCATCGATTTTGAGGAGTTCTCCAAGTTGGCAGCCACAGAGGAAGTCGCAAAAAAAGCTTGGTACATTCATGAGGATTTTGCTGAACAAAAGATTATTCTGGGTGTGGACCGTCTGGATTACACAAAAGGCATCCTGGAAAGATTGAAGGCGTTTCGAATTGCCCTGAAACAGTATCCGGACCTGCACCAAAATGTGACGCTGTTTCAGGTCGTAGTGCCGAGCCGCCGGGACATCCCCATGTATGCCAGTCTCAAGATTGAAATCGAGCGATTGGTGGGGCAGATAAACGGTGAGTTCACCCGTTCCGGTTGGGTACCCATCCATTATATTTTTAGAAGTTTGGATCGCCGGGAACTGGTTGCTTATTACCGCACGTCCGAGATTGCACTTGTCACTCCCCTTAAAGACGGAATGAATTTGATTTCAAAGGAATACTGTGCGGCAAACTTGGAGGAGAACGGGGTGCTGATTATGAGTGAGTTTGCCGGAACAGTGGCACAGTTCAAGAAATATGCAGTGCTCGTCAATCCATATGACAACGAGGGAGTGGCCAAAGCGATTTACCAGGCTTTCCGCATGGATGAAAACGAGAGAAGATTTCGCATGTCAAAAATGCGGCAGAATGTTCAGAAATACAATATTTTCTGGTGGGTGGATTCTTTCCTCCAGGCGGCAATAGCAAAAAATCTGGACAATTTTCCGGTGCTGGATGATTATGCCCCGTTCGAGGAGGATGAGAACCGGGAGTGATAATTTCCGGTTGCAACGTTGCGGATAATATCCGGCATGGAATTCATATCCGGCCTTTGCATATCTAATATTCGAATAAGCCCCTTTTTAGAGGCGGAATAGCTGGAACCGGCGTTTCCTTTTTGCAGCAAAAGAACTGCTTAACGGGCCAAAATAAGGCCTGATTCTCCGGACCGGCTGTTAAGCAAATTGTGAACCCTGATTGATCCCCTGGAAATAATTGGGTAAAATCCGTTGCGTTCTCCCATTTTAATTAGTTAATTGAAGGCTCAAATTCTTCCGTGTGGAGCCACGGCTGAAGCGTGCCGGGCTCTCAAAAAAGAAGAAAACCAAATATTAAAATAGGTGTTGCTTGTTTCCGGCAATCGGAATCAGTAGTACTAGGGTTGTTTGGCAAAATGTTCCACAGGAGAAAAATAGATGAGTGACAGAGGCAGCGGAATTCTACTCCATATCACATCCCTTCCCTCGCCCTACGGGATCGGCGACCTGGGGCCGGGAGCTTATCGGTTTGCCAATTTTTTGGCGGAGACACGGCAGAGCTATTGGCAAGTCCTGCCGCTTAATCCGACCGATCCGGGAACAGGAAATTCTCCTTACACCAGTTCTTCTGCGTTTGCCGGCAATCCGCTCTTAATAAGTCCCGATCTGCTATGCAAGGATGGGCTGTTGGATGAATCCGACCTTCGGAATTCACCGGAATTCCTCCCGCAGCGGGCCGATTTTGACGGGGTTATTGATTTTAAGGACAAACTTTTCAGGATTGCTTATCGGAATTTTACTACGAATAGTGAGGAGTTTGACAGCGCCTACAAACAATTCTGCGCGATAAATGCCGACTGGCTGGACGATTATACATTTTTTAAGGCGTTAAAGTCTCATTTCCAGAAGCAAGTTTGGAATAAATGGCCTGCCCAACTCAGGGACCGGCAGCCGCAGGCTCTGGAATCGTGGAGTGAAAAACTGAGCGAGGAAATTGGGTATGAGAAATTCCTGCAATTCCTCTTTTTCCGGCAGTGGGGGTATCTGAAGAAATACTGTAACGACCGGAACATCCGGATAATGGGCGATCTGCCCTACTATGTGAGCTACGACAGCGCGGATGTCTGGATGAATCCAGAAATCTTTAAGTTGAATGAAAAAAAGCAGCCTTCGCATGTTGCAGGCGTGCCGCCGGACTACTTCAGCGCCACCGGCCAGCTTTGGGGCAATCCGGTGTATCGCTGGGATCTGATGCAACAGCGCAAGTATGTCTGGTGGATGCGGCGCATGAAACACAATTTTGCGCATTTCGACATGGTGCGCATCGATCATTTCCGGGGATTTATGGCGTATTGGGAAGTGCCGGCCACCGAAAAAACGGCAATTAACGGTACCTGGGTAAAGGCGCCGGCGGAAGATTTTTTTACAACCCTGCTCCGGCATTTCCCCGATTCTACCATTATCGCGGAGGATTTGGGAGTGATTACTCCGGATGTCCGGGAAATTATTCAACAATTTGGTTTTCCGGGAATGAGGATCCTGTTGTTTGCCTTCGACCACAGTCTGCCTGGCAATCCGTATGCACCCCACAACCATGTGCCGAACTGCCTGGTCTATACCGGAACGCACGATAATAATACTGCCAAAGGGTGGTTCCTGGAAGAGGCAGACGAAGAGACGACAAAGCGGCTTTTCAGATACCTGGGCAGGGAATTTTCGGAGAATGAGGTGCACTGGGAATTTGTGAGAATGGCCATGATGTCGGTGGCGAAGATGGTGATGCTGCCCATGCAGGATATTATCGGGCTGGGATCTGATGCAAAAATGAATCGCCCGGGCACAGCCAACGGAAATTGGAAATGGCGTTTGGAAGAGAAGCAGATTACCCGTGAGATTATCGATAATCTGCGGCAAATGACAGAAATCTACGGCCGCACTTAGTAGCCGCCGTTAAAAATAGATTCGGAACGAAGTAAAATAGATATTAGGGTAGCCCCCAAATTCCGACCGGTAGTGGAGCATTGGAAATCTTCCCTGAACAACCGAATATTCCGGACTTTTTCCTACACCAATAAACGCGCCGCCTGCAATGTAAACATTTTCCGAAATATTGTAATCCAGTTGTGGCGTTATGAAAAGCGAAGGATCGGTAATGTTGATTAGCGCCTGCCCGGAAAAAGTAATGAGCGGGGTGACCTGGTAGGTCATTCCCGGCGCGAGGTAGTGCTTGCCAAGCAGGTAATCGTTCCCTTTGGTGTAAGCCGGGTGGGAAAAATTTGTCAAATAATCCTCGGGGTGCTCGGTACCCGCCCCGTTGAAATGATATTCGACAAAGCCGTATGTTTTGCCGGTGAAGCTGTAATCCAAACCTGTAGAAGCACGAAAATAATTATAATTTTCCCCTGTCTCGTAATCCACCAACGCATTTACAAAAGTGTAACCGGCTTCGAACCAGAAACCCGCACCGCCAATGGAGCGCGCGACATCCACCCCGACCAGCAGGTTGTCCCGAAAACCAATCGCCATCAAAGTAAGATCAGTTTTTAAAGCATAAAATTTTGTGCGGGTAAAAAAAGCACTTCGTTTGAATTTAAAATCTTTTCCAAAAACGTAACCTGCATCGAATTCGCCCATTATGCCTATAGGAACACGAATACGGACGGCATCCACTCCAAGACGGTCTTCGGTATCAAGGTCCTCGAATGTAAAGGGAGCGATAATGTCTGTGGGATTGATGACGCGTGCGCTGCCCCACGCAATTGCCTGCCTGCCGATTATAATATCGGCGAAGGGCGGTTTAAGGTCCACGAAAGCCCGGTCCAGGTTTTGGAAAATCCCGAAACTGCCAGCCGTTTCGTCCGGTGCGGGATAAAGGCGTCTGCTGAGGTCGTCGAAGCGGTAGCCGTTGGTATCGGCGTTTGTTACAAATGGAGAAGATTCAAAGAGAGAAGGATCCTGCACCCGGGGAGAAATATCATAAGCCGCCTGCATCGAAATCGAGGATGCCGGTTTATGCGTTACATGGAGGCGAAGACGATTGTTTACCAATCCTATGGCCGGTCGCTGGCTTAAAGTGTAAAGCGTTGCATTCTTAATTTCCGGGTAGCGAAGAGCGGTAAAAAAACTCTTGTAGTAACCGCCGATCGAAAGATCAGAATCGGCAATCAGGAAAGCAGGCATTGCCATACACAGGCATACCGCGGCAAGGATTTTTCTGAATGTCGGCATCGGGAGAATTACTCACAATTATTCTATATCCGATATTACATTTTCAAGCGTGTTCAAAAATCGTCATAATTTGCAGGCGGCTAATTCACAATCTCATCCGCTTCAATTTTTCCATCCTTCAATGTTACCAGCCGTCGGGCCCTGTCCATGACAATTTTATCGTGTGTGGAAAAAACGAAGGTCATTCCGGTTTTCGCATTCAAATCCCGCATCATGTCCAGAAGTTCACCGCTGGTCTTGGAATCCAGGTTGGCGGTTGGCTCGTCCGCCAAAATTATGGCCGGCCGGGATACCATCGCCCTTGCCACTGCCACTCGCTGCTGCTGGCCGCCGGACAGCTTTGTGGGAAGCCTGTCCTGGTAGCCATCCAGCCCGATTTCTTTCAGGATTTCAACAACCCGTTTGTGTCTTTCATGTTTTGCCACGCCCTGCAGGAGCATGATGTATTCGATGTTCTCTTCAACGGTGAGCACCGGTATTAAATTGTAGGCCTGGAAAATGAATCCGATATTGTCGCGCCGGAAATCAGACAGCTCGGTTCCGCTCATTTCCGACAGCAGGCGGTTGTTCAGCCAGACCTTCCCCTCCGTCGCTTTGTCCAGTCCGGAAATGAGGTTCAAGAACGTTGTTTTCCCGGACCCGGAAGGGCCAACCAGGGCGGTAAACTCGCCACTGGTGATGGTCAGATCGATACCGCGCACCGCTTCCACCGCCACCCCGTTGTCCGAGTAGGTACGGGTGACGCCTTCGGTGACAATAACTTTTTTTTCAGAAGTAGTTTGCATGTTGATCCCCCGTTAAAGACTTTTGCGCATCGCGACGGCCGGCGACATTTTCGCAGCGTAGAAAGCGGGGTACAGCCCCACCAGCGAAGTCAGGAAAAAAACGACCAACGGGTATTCGATAAATTGTCGCACTTCCAGGACCGGGTAAATAAGTCTCCGGAAGGTGACTCCGACAAATTCGATTCCGGTATAATCGATGCCGATGAGCGAAACAATGTAGGTGACCACATATCCCAGAATCACACCCAGGAAAATACTGATTACCGCCAGCGCTCCTGCTTCATACACAATCAGGCGCCCGATGCCGAAAGGGCGCGTGCCCACTGCGCGTAGCACGCCAAACTCAAACATCCGCTCGTGCAGGGACATGAAGAGCGTGTTAATAATGCCCAGCGCCACTACCCCAAACAAAATGAGGCCGGTAATGTAAATGCTGAATTCGGAAAGTTCAAATGCCGCTTTCAATTCGGGAAGAATCGTCGTCCACCCGATGGCCTCGTTTCCAAACTGGGAATACTTCTTCCAGAATGGTAGTTGTTGGTCCTGTCCGTATTCAGTGCTGGTGAAATTGATAGCAATCTCATGAACGTTATTCCCGATAGCCAGCATTTGCTGTGCTTTGCTGATGCGAATGAATGCCATCCCGCGGTCCAACTCTTTGGAGTTGAAACGGTAAATCCCGGAAACATGAAAGAGCTCCTGCGAGAGATCGCCGGTTCCGGCTTGTGCCACCGTTACCACCAAACGGTCACCCAGACCCACCTCCAGCAGGTCCGCCAGCTCGCTTCCGATTACAATATCCCTTTCGCTGCCGCCTTCGAAATATTTGCCCTTTATCATGGCTTCGTCGATCTCGGAGAGGTTCTTCTCGGTTGCCGGGTCGATTCCCACCACGTTGATTGCCGTGACATTTGCCGGGGAGGTAATCATTCCAAAGCTCATTACCCGCTCTGTAAAATGCCGGACGATTTTTTCCTGCTTTAAGTGGGAAACAACCCAATCTAGCCGGTTGATTGTCAGCTCCGCCTGCTCCGTGCTGCGAAATCCGTCGCGGTGGATTTCCCCTTCGCCCAGGAATGTGGAAGTTGCCGACTCGACCATGTTATTTTCCATTCCGATGATCAGCGCGTCAACGAAGATCAGCGAGGCTAGGCCGATGCCGATTGCGATGCCCGCAATAACTGAGCGGCGCTTATTGCGAAGCATGTTTCTCCAGGCGAGTTTGATATAAATGAACATATCGATTCTTTTTAATGGGTTCGCATAGCTTTGGCCGGCTCGGTCCGCGCCGCTTTTATGGCCGGGAATATGCTGATGAATATTGCAGAGATGAATACCGTAATCGCTGGAATATAAAGGCTGCGGGCATTCACTTCGGTGTACATGGTTTTGAATTCGATCCCGCCATACGTGAAAGCCTGGGGCAGCGTGATCCCGTGAAAAGAGAGCAGGTAATTTATAAGCGTGCTAAGTCCGGCTCCGATGATGATACTGGCAATGGCGATAATGTTGATTTCCGCTAATACCAGGTAAACGATCTGGGCGGGCTTGGTGCCCACTGCTTTTAGCAGGCCGTACTCGCGCCGCCGCTCCAGAACCGACATCAGGACCGTGTTGAGAACGCCAACCGCGACGATGAGAATGATCACAAACAGCATGATCCACATCCCCTGTTGGTCAGCCTTCATTGCATTGTAAAACGATTTGGCGAACACCTGCCATGGCTCGATCTCTAGTTTCGGGTCGTCCAGTTTTTGCCGGATTCGCTGTGTGACCGCGCCGACTTCTTTCAGTTTGTCTGCGACAATCACAATTTCGTGGATGCGACCATTGAGCACCAGCAAGTCCTGGGCTTCGCGCAGCGGCAGGTAAAACGACATGCGGTCGCTGATTTCATCACCGCTCGATACCAGCCCCACCAGTTTGTATAGATCGTTGGCAATTGAGCCGTCAGCGGCCTGGGACACGATAACGACCTCGTCACCGAGCCTGGCGTTCAGGATTTTTGCCAGCCCTTTTCCCAAAATGGTCTGGTGGGAAGAATCGGGGAAAAAGGCCCTCCCCTCGACAATTTTTTTGTTGAACCGGGTGGTTTCGTTCTCCATCGCCGGGTCAATCCCGATAATCTGCACTCCTGCTGTCTTGTCTCCGATGGAGGCAAGGCCGGCGGAATAGAGCCGCGGCGCCCATGATTCGACTCCTTTTACCTCCTGAATTTTTTCGCCAACCTTCTGGTAGTTGTCGATGGTTTTGTAGATGGAGGGGCGGTCCAAATATCCTTTCTTATGAACCTGAATCTGGCCCAGCCGGTTGCGGGTGAACATGTTGATGATGTAGGAATAACTACCGTCCGACCACCCGATGGAGAAGGCGGCAAGGGTAAAACCGCCAAACATGGTGAGTGCCGTCAGGATCGTTCGTCGTCTTTGCCGAAGTGTGTTGCGCAGCGCAATTTTTAGCATCATTGGACGTATTCGATTTTTCCGGGTAAACTTCGCACACCGGGTTTCGCGGACTTTACCACCAACTCCTCAAACCGATTCCCGGGTCTGCAATTCCTTTGTGTTCCACACCTTTCGTTTTAATCGGAAATTCCCGATTTGGGATTTCTTCTGCAAAGGTTATTTACTGCGAATGGAGATTTCTCAGTGTAAAAGTATCTGCCGGCAATTTTATATTAAACGCCGCATCCAAATAACGCAGAACGGTTTTTTGGCCTTCTTTGTTTTGAGGAACTACTTCCATGACAGCCGGGATCATGCGGCCGCCCAGCATCTTGATATCGTGATAATAAAAGATGCGCATCAATTGGTCTTTGTCATCGTAATATTTTTCCTGCACCGGGATGTAGTCCGATTTTCGCACGGCGATTTCAATCTTGCTCCACACCACAGGCAGTCCTTCGTTCGGGATCGATTGAATATAATAGAGGTCCGACCGGGCACTGTCCGGCGAGATCAGCTTGTTTTGATAATCATCCAGCAGGTTGAACTCGTTTACCAGATCGTCATTCGTAAAGTCGGAACCCATCCAGGAACTCATCATCATGGAGGGCGGTATTTTCATCACCTTGTTGGTTTTCGGCAGGTAATTCCACATTTCCCGGTCCACGCGGAGCGTGGCAACGCCTCGCTCCTTCGCCGGCTCCAGAATACGGATAAAGGTCTTGTTCAGGCCTTCCGTCCACGCCTTCATTTTTAGCGTCCGTTCCCAGTGCGGCGTAACGATCTGCATTTCCATTTCAGCGTAGCTGGTATTGCTGCGGTAGAGATCGTCAATTTTGTGGACAATCTCCTTAATTTTATCCGCACTTGCCTGATCTTGTCCCAAAAGAAAAACCGGAAGGAAGAAGAGTGCAAAAAAAAGTAATCGGATTTTCATCGTCATCGTGAGTCCCCGTATTTGCCATACTGAATGTCTAATCTGTCAGCCAACACAAAGACAGTAATAAAGATAACGAATGACCGCCAGAATAAGCAAATTGTTAATGATAAAAGATGTTTTAACCTACGGATTTGGTGGCGCAATCTGCTGTTCTAAGTGGCAAAAATGGAAGCGCTTGCCATTTGGCCTGTTTGGAAATCGGAAAGGCGGCTCTTATATTTGGGGAATGGAGCCGGAATGAGGATACATGAAACTGACATTTTTAGTCACCTGCAGGAACGTTGAAACTAAAAACGAACGCCACCGCATGCATACTGCAAATATGGTCTTATATCTGAATAAAAACATTTTGATTGGTTGCGACGACGATTGGATGGGGAAGATAAATGGGATCGATTCATGCCTATTGACATTGTGGGGAAAAGAGGGCGTTTATTACTCACAGCGACTTGAAATTTTGGAAGGAGATGAAAGAGCGATTTGTGCATGGGTTCGGGACATCGAAATCGCCGACGATTTTCTCACTTCAAACATTTTTTTACAATTAAGGCGCAAGCACAGTAGTTATTTCCGGATATAAATTTCAATGATAAAGGTGGAGGAGTTATGAGTGTCGAGACGTATCTGCAACAAGTCGGGGGCTGGATAATCGGGAGCGGTTTGAGAATATTATTGATTGTTATTCTGCTTCTAATTGCCATTAAGGCGGCTGGATCGATCTCAAACAGGATTTTAAGCTTGTTCCAGAAGCAAAAAGATGACGAGGAATTTAAAAAACGAACCGAAACGCTTAGCTCCGTCATTCGCTATGTTTTAACAATCGTGTTGTTTGTAGTTGGAGCAATCATGATTTTAGGGGAGCTTGGTATCGAAATTGGGCCGGTCCTGGCTGCGGCCGGTGTTGTCGGGGTTGCTGTGGGTTTCGGCGCCCAGAGCCTGGTGAAGGACATAATCAACGGCTTCTTCCTGCTACTGGAAGATCAAATTCGAGTGGGGGATGTGGTTCAAATAGCTGGCAAAGGCGGGCTGGTTGAGAAGATTGATCTCAGAATGACCGTGCTCCGGGACTTGGCCGGAAATGTTCATTATGTGAGGAACGGCAATATCGACACGGTTACCAATATGACAAAGGATTATTCCCGCTATGTTTTTGATATTGGCGTTTCTTACCGGGAAGATGTGGATGAGGTTATTAGCGTGATCAAGCAGATCGATGAGGAGCTGCGCAGCGATCCGGTTTTCAAACATGATATTACCGCTCCGCTGGAAGTTTTGGGGCTGGACCAATTTGCCGATTCGGCAGTAATTATTAAGGCTCGCACGACGACCAAGCCCAGCAAACAATGGAGCGTTGGCCGCGAATTCAATCGTCGCATGAAAAAAAGATTTGACGAAGCAAATATTGAGATTCCATTTCCGCACATCACATTGTATATGGGTGAGGACAAGCAAGGGCAGTCTCCCCCGCTTAATTTGAATGTAAAGCAAAGTTAAAAAATTGAGATAAGAGTTAGTCCGGGTGAGCTTTCATTCGCAATCGGGCGAATAACTGGCGGCAGTGTGGCTATGCTGGCTCAATAGGCATTGCGGCCTTTTCGCGATTGGAAACTCTGAAACTGCCGGAATTAAGATTCTTCGCTGTTTTTCTCCCCAAAATGCAGGCGTTCTGTTAAATCAGATTGCAGATTCGGGCAGACGTCAGATCAATCCGAACGCGCCGTAGTGAGTGTTCGGGATGATCTCGAATTCATCATTTCTTCATGATAAATGAATATGCTACAAATGGCAGTTTTTTAGGGCGTGTACGATCCTGATCTGCCACTCCGGGTCGGGGCCGGGTATAAGGGTGAGCTTCAGTTTTGGCCGGTCGGAATTGGCAATTATCAGATCTAACCATTAATACGGCAGAGGCCAGTTCCGGGATGAATGGAGGGGAAATTGATTTCATAGCAGCGGGAAAGAGGCATCTATTGAAAATAGAAAGCAAAATTTTTTCAAGATACGTAGAAAAAATCATATATGAATTAAAGGGGCAAAATGATGAATGCATCAAAGTCTAGAAGTAAACCGCATCCTGCGGTTTGGATTTTTTTATTCCTGATTGTCGTATTGGGGATGATTTCCTGTGCCAGCCAGCAGCAACCTCCAGATAAAATCATAACGCTGGCAAAACAAAGGACCGTGGCGATAATCGACAGCATAAAAATTAATGTCGGCACAGTAGAGGGCAGCCCGCAATTGGTAAAGGAATATTATGACAAAGATAATCATCGGTACGTGCTGGAATATCACGTGGACACGGTTTTTGGTGCTGCGTTAAGCGATACGCCGACGGTTTATATTGTTAAGGAGAACAACCAGTGGCACTATCAATTTCAGTACGATCAATATTACGATACTATTTTATCCGATAAGTGAGTTGTGATTGGCATGAAAAGGATCAACTTCTAATATCACTCTTTTATTAAGCAATGCATGCAAAGAAGGTGCGCGTTTATGGATGAGAATAAGAAAAGACAAGGTTCCTCTTTATCGGGGCAGCGTCCGCCCGGCAGGCCACCGCAAATGCCGTCCATGGGAACCGGTGTCTGGAAATACATCCTGTGGTTTGTTGTGATATGGCTGGTTTTCTCGTATCTTTTTCGTTCTTTTGATACCCCCAACCGGGTGGAAATCTCCTATACCAAATTCAAACAGCAAATTAAGCAGGGCAATGTCACCGAGGTCACTTTCAAGGGCAATGAAATAGACGGTGAATTCAAAAGCAAATACCGGGTGATCAACAAGTCAAAAAAAGATACGACCGACTACAAATATTTTGCATCAATGAAACCGGAATTCTCAGATCCGCAATTAGTTCAATTGCTTGAATCGCAAAATGTCACTATTAATGCAAAATCGCAGGGTACATCGTGGCTGCCGTATATCGCGTTTCTGATCCTTCCGTGGGTACTGATTTTGGGATATTTCTGGTATATCCGGCGGCGCATGCAGGGGCAGATGAAAGGTCCGATGGGAGGCGGCGGGCTGTTTGGTATCGGTCAATCCAAAGCCAAACGTTACCGAAAGTCCACGCATGGAACCAGTTTTGCGGACGTAGCGGGTCTGGAAAACGCCAAACGGGATTTGCAGGAGATAATTGACTACCTGAAAGAACCTGAAAAGTTTACGAATCTTGGAGCGGATATCCCCAAGGGGGTTCTGCTGATGGGCCCGCCCGGAACCGGGAAAACGCTGTTGGCCAGAGCGACCGCCGGTGAAGCGGGAGTCGCATTCTACAGTATCAGCGGATCGGAGTTCATTGAAATGTTCGTCGGGGTCGGCGCATCGCGGGTGCGGGATTTATTCCAGAATGCCAAGAGAGAATCCCCCACCATCATTTTTATTGATGAGATTGATTCGGTTGGCCGGACGCGGGGTACCGGTGTAGGTGGCGGCCATGATGAACGTGAGCAGACGCTGAACCAGATACTTTCGGAGATGGACGGTTTTGAGCCAAATGAATCGGTGGTGGTGATGGCTGCTACCAATCGGCCGGATGTGCTCGATCCGGCGCTTATTCGCCCGGGGCGGTTCGACCGGCAGATCACACTGGATTTGCCGCAGAAGAAGGCCAGGGAAAAGATATTGCTGATCCACACCCGGGCAGTGCCATTAGCGCAAAATGTTGATCTTGAAAATTTGGCTGCACGAACTGTGGGATTCTCGGGCGCTGAGCTGAAAAACCTGGTAAACGAGGCTGCCCTCCTGGCGGGCAGAAAAAACAAGAAACAGGTTGAAATGAACGATTTTGAGCTTGCCAGGGACAAAATCTTGCTTGGAGCAGAGCGGGAAGAGAAGATTGATGATAAGGAAAAAATGGTAATCGCCTATCATGAGGCCGGCCATGCGTTGGTCGCAAAATTGATTCCGGAAACCGATCCCCTGCAAAAAGTAACGATCATTCCACGCGGGCGGTCTTTGGGAGCCACCGAGCAGGTCCCGGCCATAGACCGCCATAATTTTCAGCGGGAATATCTGCTTAATCGCCTGGCGGTAACGCTTGGCGGCCGCGCTGCCGAAAAAATCGTATTCAACGAAGTTACTAACGGTGCGGCCAGCGATCTGAAGCAGGTTACCAGTATGGCAAGAAGAATGGTAACGCAATGGGGAATGAGCGATAAACTGGGGCCGGTCTATTTCCGCCATGGTGAAGAGCATCCTTTCCTGGGACGCGAGTTGGCCGAGCCAAAGGATTTTAGTGAGCACACGTCCCAGATTATTGACGACGAAATACGGCGCATTATCATGGAAATGCAGAAAAAGGCCACCGATTTACTCCAGAAGAACCGCGATAAACTGGATGCACTGGCACATGCGCTTCTGGAGCACGAAACACTGGAAAATGAAGATGTGGACCGATTGCTATCGGAAACGATACAAGTTGGTGGAGCCGAAAAGCGGAAGCGCGAACGGAGGAAGGAAATGAGCGAAGTTTCTTGAACTTCATGCATTGGAAATGGAAAGCGGCCATTCTCTCGGGAGAGACGGTGGTAGACGCGTTGTCTGTTTATTGAGATAGAATGCCAGTGTATTTCAAACGAAATAGCCTTCGACCGGGATAAAGCAAACGAAGTGAATTTTGGCAGGATTTTAATTCGCAGAAAGAAAAAACTTCCTTATATTTAACGATATTTGTTGGGGAAGGAGAAGTTTGTTCCTTTATATCCAACGGGATCAGGAGGATGAAATAGAAAGGACAACACGGCAATAAAAATTGGAAGTCAACAACAGAATTACAACAGACCTTTCGGTCTTTGATTTACAATAATTCGTAAAAGGGGAGGTAAGATCTCTTGCAAGTTCCATTGGAATTGACATTTCGCAATGTCAAAAATGATGAAAATATCAGAACACTGGTAGCTGACAAATTATCCCGGCTCGAGAAGATTTGCGATTATATGACGAGTTGCCGGGTGATAATCGATAAACCGCAGGAGCACCAGAAATCGGGCAATCCTTTCCGGGTGCGGCTGGATATAAGTATCCCGCACGGCCACGAAATTGTGGTCACCCGCGAATCCGGCGAAGGCGATATGCATGTTCCGCTAACGCGGGTTGTGCGAGATGCCTTTGATGCAGCCCGTCGGCAGGTTCAGGAATTGGTCGAACGGCAGCGCAATGAAATGAAATCCCATCCGGAGCAGATCGCGGGAGCAGTTGTCGCGCAGTTGTTCCCAGATGAAGGTTACGGATTCCTGAGAACCATTGATAGCCGGGAAATCTATTTTCACCGGAACAGTGTAGTGGATAACGATTTCGGCCGCCTAAAAATCGGCACCGGTGTGCGTTTTGTGGAAGAAATTGGCGACAATGGGCCGCAGGCCAGCACCGTCCAGATTGTGGATAAGCCGGCAGCGTGATCCCGGAATTCACGATAACTCTTCCCTTTTGTGAATCGTGGTTGCCGCGACTTCAAATTTAAAAAAGCAGGATCCAGAGGAAACCCAGGAATGCAGCCATTTCCGGAATACTATAACCCGCAGAGAATAGGCAAGCTCTTTTACCCGGATGTTGCAGTAATCGCCGGGCAGGCGGAGAACGCCGCGCTGCCGCCCGCCGATTCGGATAAAATCAGGACATTGTTGCTGGTGGTGGATATGCAGGTGGATTTCTGCCACCAGGGCGGAACGTTATTTGTCCCCGGCGCAGCCAATGATATCAGGCGGCTGATCGGGTTCATTTTCCGAAATGCCGGGAAAATTACCCACATTACATGCTCGTTGGACTCCCATCTGCCACTGCAAATTTTTCATCCCGCCTGGTGGATAGATGATGAAGGGCAGCACCCGGAGCCTTTTGCCATAATTTCGGAAAAAAATATTGAAAATGGAAAATGGAAACCGGTTTTCCAAAAGGAATGGTCGGTCCAATATGTTAAGCGGCTGCAGCAGGACGCCAAAAAGAAGCTCACCATCTGGCCCTACCACGTCCCGATTGGCGGTATTGGCAATGCGCTGGATCCGGAACTGTGGTCGGCGGTTTTCTGGCATTCGGTAGCGCGGAAATCGCAGCCCACCTGGTGGCGCAAAGGAAGCATTCCCCAAACCGAGCATTACTCGATGCTGAAACCGGAAATCGAAATACCGGGTGAGCCGAAGGGAGTGCTGAGCAGTGATTTTATTAAAACGCTTGCGGAGTATGATTTTATCTTTTTAGCCGGGGAAGCTGCCAGCCATTGCGTTCTGGAGACTGCGGAAGACTTGGTGGAAATATTCCAAGACCAGCCGGAGCAATTGAAGAAAGTATTTGTTCTGGAGGACTGCATGTCGCCAGTTGTGCATCCGGAAGTGGACTTTAGCAGAATCACGAAAGAGAAGTTTGCGGAATTTAAAAGCCGGGGACTGCAAATGATTAGAAGCACAGATCCCTTTCCCGATCACGGCTGAGTTTTGAAATGGCCGTGGTGATATCGCAACTTATGGTTTTCCGGATGCTGTGTCTGAAAAAACGGGAGCGGGTAATTCAAAACTAAAAAGGTGATTATAATGTCAAATCTAAAAAACATGTCCATAGAAGAATTAACAATAAATACAATTCGAACCCTGTCGATGGATGCGGTGCAAAAAGCGAATTCCGGGCACCCCGGCGCCCCCATGGCGCTGGCGCCGCTGGCGTATGTCCTGTGGAAGCGTTTTCTGCGGTTCAATCCTAAAAATCCGAAATGGATAAACAGGGATCGCTTTGTTCTTTCAAACGGCCATGCGTCCATGCTGCAATACTCGATGCTCTATTTGACCGGCTACGATCTTTCGCTGGACGATATAAAAAAATTCCGGCAGTGGGGCAGCAAAACTCCTGGTCACCCGGAGTATGGCTTGACGCCAGGCATTGAAACTACTACCGGTCCGTTGGGGCAGGGATTTATGAACGGCGTGGGGATGGCAATTGCCGAGGCGCACCTGGCAGCACTTTTCAACCGGGGAAGCTATAATATTATCGATCACTACACCTATGCGTTTTGTGGTGACGGAGATTTAATGGAGGGAGCTTCCAGCGAGGCCGCTTCCCTTGCAGGGCATCTGGGCCTTGGCAAAATGATTTATTTTTACGATGACAACCACATCAGCATAGAAGGGAATACAGAGATCACCTATTCGGATAATGTCGCCAAACGCTTCGAGGGCTATCAATGGCATGTGCAGAATATCGGCGATAAGGCCAACGACCTGGAAGCAATTACGGCTGCGATTTCCAGCGCGCAAAAAGAAAAGGATCGGCCATCGCTGATTATCGTCCGATCACACATCGGGTACGGCGCCCCGAACATGCAGGACACGCCCGAAGCGCACGGGTCACCTTTGGGAGAGGAAGAAATTGCTCTGGCGAAGGAATTTTATGGCTGGCCCAGGGATGAGAAATTTCTTGTTCCTGATGAAGCATTCGCTCACATGCGCGAAGCGGTTGAGCAGGGAAAAATCCGGGAAAAAGAGTGGGAACGGAAATATGCCGCTTACAAGAGTGAATTCCCTGAATTGGCACAAAAATTCGAAGCCGCTTTAAAGGGTGAGCTGCCAAAAGACTGGGACAGTCAGATTCCGGTGTTCAAACCGGAAGACGGCCCGGTTGCGACGCGAAACGCATCCCACAAGGTGATCAACGGCCTGGCCGATAAAGTGCCGTGGTTTATGGGGGGGAGCGGTGATTTGGCGCCTTCCACCAAAACGCTGATCAACGATTCCGGCTATTTCGAAAAGGGACAGTACGAAAATCGGAATATGGCCTGGGGGGTGCGGGAGCTCAATATGTGCGCGGCCTCTTCCGGGATTGCGCTTCACGGTGGGATTCGGCCGTTTGCCTCCACATTCTTCATCTTTACCGATTATGCCCGTCCGGCTATCCGTCTGGCAGCGTTAATGGAATTGCCGGTCATCTATGTGATGACCCACGATTCGATTGGGCTGGGCGAGGACGGCCCGACCCACCAGCCGGTGGAGCACCTGGCTTCCCTGCGGGCGATGCCGCATTTGTATGTCATCCGGCCGGCAGATGCCAATGAGGTTGCTTTCGCCTGGCGGGCCGCTATGATGCGCAGGGAAGGGCCAACCATGCTGGTTCTGACCCGCCAGAAATTGCCGGTTTTCGACCGCCGCAAGCTTGGTGCAGCCGATGGTGTTTTGAAGGGGGCCTACGTCATTTCCAAAGAGAGGGGGGGGTCGCCCGATGTAATTTTGATGGCCAGCGGTTCCGAGGTCCAACTGATTCTTGGGGCGCAGGAAAAGCTTGTTGCAGAGGGCATCGATGCGCGATGCGTGAGCATGGCCAGTTGGGAATTCTTCAAAGACCAGCCAAAGTCCTATCGTGACGAGATTCTCCCTTCCGGGGTGAAAGCGCGCCTGGCGGTGGAAGCAGGTTCCTCAATGGGCTGGCGTGAGTGGACCGGGGATGCCGGTGATGTTATTGGTATCGACAAATTTGGAGCCAGTGCGCCATATAAAGAGATCTATGAGCATTATGGCCTTACTATTGATAATATCGTAAAACGGGCAAAAAAACTGGTGGGAAAATAATATTTAAAATGATTATGTACTTTGCTCAGCGAATTGTATCTATTTCGAAGAATATGGAATGGCTTCATGCTTAACCCTTCCCCCCAACTCCCTCCCCTAATGCATTAGGGGAGGGGGCAAGGGGGTGGGGTTAAAGTTCTGACTAGCCACTATTTATTCGTCTTGCTGAGCAAGCGGCATAATCATAATTTTTAAATGTCTACATTAAATTCGAAGGATCCTGTGAAGAAAAAACAAGCAATAGAGGAGATGACAGTATGGACACCTTGATCAAGCTCATTAACTTCGGTCAGAGCTATTGGCTGGACAATTTAACCCGAGGTATGATAAATAGCGGAGAGTTGAAAAAACGCGTCACCGAACAGGGATTGAGGGGGATGACCTCCAATCCCGCGATTTTCAATAAGGCAATATCGAATAGCAGCGATTATGATGAGCAAATCGCCCAATTGGTTGAAGCAGGAAAAAGCGTTCATGAAATATATGATGCACTTACCATAAAAGATGTACAGGATGCGTGCGATATTCTGCGGCCGGTTTTTGATTCATCACAGGGTGTGGATGGATTTGTCAGCCTGGAAGTGTCGCCTTACCTGGGCCACGACACTAACGGCACCATGAGCGAAGCGAGGCGCCTTTTCAAAGCCGTGAATCGCCCAAATGTATTCATCAAAATACCTGGAACGCCGGCCGGCGTGCCGGCAATTGAGCAGATGCTTTATGAAGGGATTAACATCAATATCACGCTGCTTTTTTCCATCCGCAGCTATGAGGCGGTTGCTGAAGCGTATCTCAAAGCATTGGAACGCAGGCTGGCTGAAGATCAGCCAATCCAGAGTGTCCGATCGGTGGCCAGCTTCTTCCTGAGCCGTATCGATGTGCTGGTGGACCAATTGCTCGGGCACCGCATTATTCCGGAAGCAAGCCACGGAGATGCGCCCCGCCCGGAAAACCTGCTGGGTAAAGTGGCAGTTGCGAATGCCAAGCTGGCGTACGTGAGTTACAAAAGAATATTCAGCGGCAATCGCTGGAAAAAATTAGCAGATATGGGCGCAAGGGTGCAGCGTCCGTTGTGGGCCAGCACCAGCACCAAAGACCCGCTTTACAGCGATGTGAAATATGTTGAACCGCTCATCGGTCCGGATACAGTGAACACCATGCCGGAGAGCACCATCGCGGCGTTCGCCGATCACGGGGTAATCTACGAAAATTCGATAGAGAAAGAACTGGATGAAGCCCGGCAGATCCTTGATGATCTGAAAAAGCTGGATATCGATATCGATTTTGTAACGGACTTCCAGTTGGTAAACGAAGGAATTCAGAAGTTTATTGATCCCTACAATACGCTGATGACTACGCTTGCGGGACAGCGGCAGAAGTACCTGGAGAAGAAGGCAGGTCGCCAGAAAATTGATTTCGGCAAGACAGATGCCAAATCGGCATTTGTTTCGCTTGACGACAAGCAGTTTGCGCGCCGTGTGTTTGAGAAGGATCCCTACCTGTGGAAATCCGATGAGAAGCAAGCCCAAGCCATTCGCAACCGGCTGGGGTGGCTGAACAGCGTCAACGATTTCGCTGGAAAAGTTGACGAACTCAGCGCATTCGCAAATGAGATCAAAAACGACCGATTTTCGCATGTGGTGCTGCTTGGAATGGGCGGCAGCAGCCTCTGCCCGGAGGTGGCGCGCGAGACCTTCGGCTCTTCGGATGGATTTCCTCAACTCCTCGTTCTGGACAGCACCGATCCGGAAGCTGTGAAAAATATTGAAGATCAGGTCGACTTAACCAAAACACTTTTTATCGTTGCAAGTAAATCGGGAACTACTACGGAGACCATCAGCTACTACAAATATTTTTACGACAAAGTAAAAGTCAAGGCCGGTGAGAAGGTTGGTAATCATTTTGTCGCTGTAACCGATCCCGGCACACCGCTGGTCGGCATTGCGCGGGATAAAAAATTCCGGCGGGTATTTGAAAATCCGCAGGATATCGGCGGCCGCTACTCAGCACTCTCTTACTTTGGGCTTTTGCCGATGGCGCTCATTGGGATAAATATCCGGAAGCTGCTGGAAAATGCCAATCAGATAAAGATAAGCTGCGGCGCGTTTATTCCGTCGCAGTCCAATCCCGGCGTCAGTCTGGGCGTGCTGTTGGGAATGCAGCAACGGAATGGCAGGGACAAAGTCACTTTTGTCCTATCCAAATCGATTTATTCTTTTGGCTACTGGGTGGAGCAGCTAATTGCGGAGAGCACCGGCAAGGAGGGTGTTGGTCTGGTTCCCGTGGAGAGCGAGGCACTGGCCGATCCACAAAATTACAGTGCAGACCGGGTATTTGCTTACCTCTTCGCGGCAGGCGATGAAGATCAGCAAAACGAAAAGAAACTGGCTGCGCTGGAGGAAGCCGGACATCCGGTGGTGAGGATTGAGATCAAAGATAAGCTGGCGCTGGGTGCCGAGTTCTTCCGGTGGGAACTGGCAACTGCCACTGCCGGCAAAATCATCGGTATCAATCCGTTTGACGAACCCAATGTGGCGGAGGCCAAAAACAATACCAAAATACTTCTCGATGAATGGAAAAAAGAGGGTGCGTTGAACGAAGGCAAACCTGTGGTTGAAGAAGGCGCTTTGTCAATTTATGCGCAGGAGAATGCCGGTTGGCTTGGAAAAATCGAGCGGAGCTCGGCCAAAGAATTCCTGCAGGGATTTATTGCTTTGGCTAAATCGCCGGACTACCTGGCGCTGCTCTCTTATGTGATGCGAACACCGGCTCGCCACGAGGCGCTGCAAAAGGTTCGTCACAGCCTGCGGGACAAATTGAAAGTTGCCACCACACTTGGCTACGGACCGCGCTACCTGCACAGCACCGGCCAGTTGCACAAAGGCGGCGCAAACACTGGTGTCTTCATTATTCTCACTGCCGATTCACAGGATAAGCTCCCCATAGCGGGTGAACAATTTGATTTTGCTACCCTGCACCGCAGCAAGGCACTTGGCGATTACCGCTCGCTCAACGATCACAAGCGGCGGGTTATTCGCATCCATCTTGGGAGTGACGTTGATGGCGGATTGAAAAAACTGGCGGAATTGCTGAAATAACGGCAATTACATCTATAGTGAAAGATTGTTTTGTAAGCCGTTGAAACGGCTAAAACCAAGGCAGATTTATTAGCACCGGGATTAATCCCGGTGTTAATGAAATACTGGGACAACAAGGCCTGCATGCAGGGGTTAAAAAAAACGCACAATTAAAAAGAGGAGGGAAATAAATGCCATTACGCAAATCATCTGCCGTATGGGAAGGTAATTTAATCCAGGGAACGGGAAAAATGAAACTGGGCAGCGGAGCATTTGAAGGACCATATTCATTCGCTTCCCGGTTCGAAGATGGTACGGGAACCAACCCGGAGGAGTTGATAGGCGCCGCTCACGCCGGCTGTTTTTCCATGGCCCTGGCTGCCGGCCTGTCCGAAGCCGGTTTTACCCCCCGGCGGATTAGCACCACCGCCGAAGTTAACCTGGTTAAAACCGAGGATGGGTTCAAAATAAAGGACATCACGCTGAATACCGAGGCGGATGTTCCGGGAATAGGGAAAGATGAATTTTTGAAACAGGCGGAAACCGCCAAGGCAAACTGCCCGGTATCCAGGCTGCTCACCGGCGCGGAAATCAAGCTGCAGGCCAGGCTGAACGGTTGAACTGCCAATAGAAACACGCAACACAAATTCTGCCCGGCGGCTCTGTTTTTCTTCATAAAAGCTTCATGTGCTTCCATTA
>CAZUZS010000012.1:0-43206 GCA_964624795.1 uncultured Calditrichaceae bacterium | reverse complement strand
TCTTTTAAATGAAATATTATTGCAGAAATTCTAAACAAGAATCCGGAAAAAAGTTGAGGAGGTATTCAATGTCAGGAAATATTCGCACAATGGTGGTTGTATCTTTCTTGGTTTTTGCTTTCAGTCTTGCCGGCTACGCGCAGGACAGCACGGAGGTTAAAAACGGAGAGGTGGATATTACCGAAGCCCAGGCAGTCGTGTATCCCACCGGTGAAAATACCGCACATGGAGATGTAATGTTCATAAAAACACCGGAGGGTATGAAGGTGATAGTGGACATGTACGATCTGGCACCGGGCAAACATGGCATCCATATCCACGAATTTGGGGATTGCAGCGCGCTGGACGCGTCCTCGGCCGGCGGCCATTTCAATCCGGAAGGCAAACCCCATGGCGGACTGAATAACCCGGAACGCCACGTGGGCGACCTGGGCAATATTACCGCAAAAGATGACGGATCTGTCCATGCTGAATTTATCGATCCTCTTCTCACATTTAGTGGTTCGCACTCAATAATCGGCCGCGCCGTGATTGTGCACCAGGGAGAAGATGATCTAAAAACCCAGCCAAGTGGGAATTCCGGGCCGCGTATTGCGTGCGGTGTGATCGGGATTGTCCAATAAATGATTGTTTCGAGACCGCCTCAGCCAAAAGCCGGAGGCGATGCGAACAGCCTGCAATCTCGATGGCGTGCTTTTCGATTCGCGTTAGCGCTGGGAGTTGCCAATGCTGTTTAAATAATCCCAAATAGTATGTTTTGAAGTTGAATTAAGAATATTGACCATGATATTTTAAAATATTAATCAGGAGTCTGTTAAGATGAAAAAGACAATTTATGGTCTGTTGGGGAGTTCGATGATTCTCCTCTTTCTTTTTGCCGGTTGCGGGAAACAAGAGAAACCGGTGGCGCAGCAAACGGCACCCGAAATTGCCAAAGCGATCGCGGTAATTCATGGTTTGCCGGGAAATGAGCAAATACATGGCACAGCCACCTTTACCAAAGTTGAAGGTGGAATACGGGTAGTTGCCGACATTGAGGGCCTGACTCCCGGAGAACATGGGTTCCATATTCATCAATATGGGAGTTGCGGCGGGCAAAACGCATCGGCGGCTGGCGGCCATTTCAACCCGGAAGGCAAAGCGCATGGCGCACCTACCGCCAAAGAGCATCATGTTGGTGACCTGGGAAATATTGAGGCGGTTGAGGGTGAAGTGGCTCATGTGGAATGGACCGATGCCGATCTTGCTTTCAGTGGTTCGCATTCCATTCTTGGACGAGCGGTGATTATTCATCAGGATCCGGACGATTACAAATCCCAGCCATCCGGGAACGCCGGCCCCCGCATAGCCTGCGGCGTGATTGGGATTGCCAGTAACCCCATTGGCAAATAATAATTGTGGATCCGATCCGGGATCCAACAGAAAAGGTGATCACGACAGCTATTAACACCGGGATTTATCCCGGTGCATGAAGGATCTGGGGATTTATTGGGGAACCGTTTTAACGGTTTATCGACCGTTTCAACGGTTTGCGCCAGGTTCTGTTGCTGCGCCACATGATTCATTCGGGAAAGATGTCTTCGCCCCAGCAACCATTTCGGTTCGGCGAGGAGGCCCCGCGGAAACTTATTCTGAAGTTGTGATTCCCTGCTTTGCTCAATTTTCATCTTAGTACGGATTGCCTTTAATTAACCAATTGATTCGCATGATCGCCGGGAAACATAAATTTGTCCTGCCACTCATCGTGACGGTTCTGATCTTGGTTACCCTTCGCTGTGCGCAAGAGGAAAAGAATTTTACATTCTGGATTGGCGGCGCCCCCCAGGAGGTGGATTACTGGGAAAAGCTGGTTGGAGAATTTGAGCAAAACACTGGCTACCGCGTGCAGGTAATCCGGCAGCCAACCGATTCCGACCAGCGCCGGCAGGGTTTGGTTATCTCCCTGGAGGCCAAACAACC
This sequence comes from uncultured Calditrichaceae bacterium, assembly GCA_964624795.1. Lineage (GTDB taxonomy): Bacteria > Calditrichota > Calditrichia > RBG-13-44-9 > RBG-13-44-9 > CAZUZS01. Next base: position 41,247 of record CAZUZS010000012.1, on the reverse strand, counting down.
CGACCCGGATATTTTTTTGATGGACGTCATCTGGATCGGCCAGTTTGCCGATTCAAAATGGCTGCAATCTTTTAATCCCTTCATGGGAGCCGACAGTTCTTCAACCAAACCGTTCTTTCAACGAGTCCTCAAGTTGGTGGATTGGTACGGCGACAGTTTGTACGCCCTGCCGGTTTATGTGGATGGCGGACTGCTTTATTACCGCACCGATCTGCTGCAAAAATATGGCTATCCCGGCCCGCCCACCACCTGGGACGAGCTGCTGCAATATTCCCTTGCCATCCAGCCCAAAGAACGAAACAGCAATCCGAACTTTAACGGATTTGTCTGGCAGGGTGCGCAGTACGAGGGGCTGGTGTGCGACTTCCTGGAATTCACTGCTTCCAACGGCGGCGGCATCATGATTGATAATAAAATCCAGTTGGATTATCCACCTAATATTCCTGCGTTGCAGTTTATGCAGGATTTAATCCACAAGTATAAGATTTCCCCGCCGAATACATACACCGAGATGAAAGAAGAACAGGTGCGGCGGGCTTTTCAGCAGGGCAACGCGCTGTTTGAGCGGAACTGGCCGTATGCCTGGAAGCTGCATCAGAGCAAAGGGTCGCCGGTACGCGGAAAAGTGGGGATTTCAGCGCTGCCCCATTTTGCAGGCGGCGAAAGCGCTTCTACGTTGGGCGGCTGGCACATCGGCATCTCCCGCTATTCGGATGTGAAGGACAGGGCGTGGCGGTTTGTGCGGTTTATTACTTCCTACCAGGCGCAAAAAAAACTGGTTCTGAACCTGGGGTGGAATCCGGGGCGGGAAGATGTTTATCGCGATCCGGAAGTCCTGAAAACCCTGCCGCACCTTTCTCGGCTGCACGATGTTTTCCAGCATGCCGTTGCCCGCCCCAACCTGCCCTACTACTCGCAGGCCTCGGATGTAATTCAGCGCTATGCCAACAGTTGCCTGGCAGGGGATATTTCGGCATCGGCAGCGCTGCAGAAAATGCAAACAGAAATCGAGGAGATCACAAAAATTTATGGGCAGAAGTGAAGACAGCTCCACCCGGCGCGAAATTCGTGATGCCTACATATTCAACCTGCCGCTGATGCTCTTTGCGGCAGTTTTTATCCTGCTGCCGGTGGTGGGAACCCTGATCACCAGCCTTTTCCGGGATGTAACTTACCTGCCGGGCAAATTCCTGGGATTGGCCAATTACAAACGGTTACTGCTGGACGTTAGCTTTTGGCAATCGGCCAGGTTTACCCTGCTTTTTGTGCTGGTCTCAGTCAGCATCGAGCTGGTATTAGGCATGCTGTTCGCGCTTACATTAAATGAAGCTATTCCCGGACGCGGATTGCTGCGGGTGGCCGTCCTGATTCCCTGGGCCATTCCCATTGCCATCTCGGCGCGAATCTGGGAATTGATCTACAGCTATGATTTCGGTGTCCTGAATTTTCTGGTGACCCATGTGGGACTGGCCAATTCGCCGGTGAACTGGCTGGGAACCTCAACCGGGGCATTTTTCGCCCTGGTGCTCAGCGACGTGTGGAAATCCACTCCGTTCATGGCCATCATTCTAATGGCCGGTCTTTCCACCATTCCGCGGGATTTGTATCAGCAGGCCATGGTGGACGGCGCCAATTTCATTCAGCGCTTCTTCAGGATCACCCTTCCCCTGCTTCGCCCGGTGATTGTGGTGGCGCTGCTTTTCCGCACTATCGACGCCATCCGGATTTTCGACCTGGTTTACGTGCTCACCGGCGGCGGGCCGGGTGGCAGCACCAATTCACTTTCTCTCTACGCCTTCCGGTATTATGTAAACGGCGATTTTGGATATGGCTCGGCCATCTCGGTGTTGGTGTTTCTCCTGGCATCGCTGCTGGCAGTGCTCTACATCCGTTTCGGAAAATTCACAGAGGTGGCCAGATGAGCGAAGATGCTTTGAAAACGGTTCTGAAAATTTCGGGCGCACTGCTTCTTCTGCTGTTTTGCAGCCTGCCGTTTCTGTGGATGTTAATCGTTTCCTTCGGCAGGAATCCCGATTTCCTGGCGGCTCAGGTTTCATTCGTTTTTACCCTGCAAAATTATGTGGATATTCTTGCCTCCAAGTCTGTCCACATCCTGGCTTACCTGCGGAACAGCCTCATCGTTTCGGCTGTGTCGGCGGTCTTCGCTACCTTTTTTGCCGGCCTTTCCGCCTATGCTATCACCCGACTGCGCTTTCCGGGGCGGATCCTGATCCCGGTTCTGCTGCTGGCATTTTCCATGTTCCCGCAAATCAGCATCGTCGGCTACCTGTTCAAACTGATGACCGCCATCGGCTGGATCAACACTTATGCCGCACTGATTTTTCCCTACATCACTTTGGGGTTGCCGCTGGCGCTGTGGATTATGCTCAGCTATTTCTCGCAAATTTCAACCGAGCTGGATAAAGCCGCCCTGGTGGATGGCGCTTCGCGATTTCAAATCCTGGCCCGCATTATATTCCCGGTGGCCATTCCAGGGGCTTTTTCCACAGCCCTGCTTATTTTCATTTATTCGTTCAATGAATTCCTCTTTGCGCTGATGTTCACCATCGATTACAAGGCAAGAACGATTCCGGTGGGCATTGCACTATTTGAAGGATTGCACGGGCAAGTGCCGTGGGGCTACATCATGGCCAGCGCGGTGATTGCCACTCTCCCCATGATCATCCTGGCCGCTGTGTTCCAGCGGCACATCATACAGGGACTTACCCAGGGAGCGGTCAAAGGATGAAAAAGGTTGCCATTCATAATATAAAGAAAGATTTTTTCACCTTTCGCAGGGGCCGCGTTCAGGCGCTGAAAGGGGTGGATTTCGAGCTGGCGCCCGGCACATTTTTCGTTTTGCTGGGGCCAAGCGGCTGCGGCAAATCGACCCTGTTGAACATCATTGCCGGCATCGAGAAACCGAGCGACGGCGAAATCAGGTTTGGGGAAAGAACGGTGGTCTCGGTGCCCAACCGCACGTTCCTCAGCCCTCGGGAGCGGGATGTGGCAATGGTGTTTCAGAGTTATGCCCTTTATCCGCACATGACGGTTTTCGATAACATAGCCTTTCCCCTGAAAATCGCCAAGATGGGAAAGGGTGAAATCCGGGAGCGGGTAGAACAGATCGTCGGGATCCTGGAAATTTCTGCCCTGCTGGAAGCCAAACCGCGAGAGCTCAGCGGCGGGCAGCGCCAGCGGGTGGCGTTGGGCAGAGCCATTGTACGGGAGCCGAACGTGTTGCTGCTGGACGAACCGCTCTCCAACCTGGATGCGCTGCTGCGGATCAGCATGCGCAGCGAGCTGAAGCAAATCCAGCGTAAGCTGGGTGTCACAACTATTTATGTAACGCATGACCAGACCGAGGCCATGTCGCTGGGCGACCGCATCGCCGTTATGCAGGCGGGTGAAATACAGCAGATCGGGGCACCTGCCGATATTTACCATGACCCGGCAAATCTGTTTGTAGCCAAATTTATGGGATCTCCGCCAATGAATTTTCTGGATGGAAAAGTTTTGGAAGCCGCTGAAAAGAGGATTGCGGCCTTTACCAAAATCCAAACGAAGGATGTGGTTATCGGCCTGCGCCCCGAACACATTCAAATTGTCCGACCGGAAGAAGGCATATTCAGGGGCCGCCTGAATCTCATCAGTTCTCTTGGCAGCGAGAACCTGCTGTATCTGGATGTCGGCGGAAACGAGATGGCCGCCAAAGCGCCGGAACAAATTGACTTTGCAGAAGGAGCGGTGGTCGGAATAAATTTTGACGAGAAGAGGCTTTATATTTTTGATAAAAAAGATGGCAGGCGCTGGCGAATGTAGCTGAAAAGCCGAACTGTGTTCCTCGGCCAGGCCGTGCAACACCAGTTCTCCGCAAGTTGGGCATGGGGGAAGATCATCAAAGCGGTGTAGGTCGGGAAGTCTCATCTGGATGATAACATTCCCGACAAGGCTGCTCTCAGCTAACAGTGGCGGCGGGCCCCCAGAGGAACAGGCCGGAGTTGCAGAGAAATGATCGCCATCACGATCTGCAATACAACTATGACCCGTCTTGCCGGTAATAGGTTTTCATCCAATGTTCATTAAAAATTGTTAACATGATTCTACCGCTTTTCCCGGGAGGCCGTGAGTATTTGCGAGCACGGGCAAGGGCTGAGATTGGCGAACTTCCTGGAAAATGAATTTGGTTGAATCAACAATTTGCGATTGGCATGATTAACTACAAGAAAATCCACATTGGCACCTCCGGCTGGAACTACACGCACTGGCGAGGGACATTTTACCCGGAAGATCTCTCACCGAACAGGTGGCTGGATTACTACATACAACATTTCCGGACGGTGGAGATCAACAATTCGTTTTATCATTTGCCAAAAAGGGAAACTTTTGAAAATTGGAGAAAAGCCGTTCCCGGTGATTTTATTTTTGCCATTAAAGCCAGCCGGTTCATCACCCACATGAAAAAATTGAAAGACCCGCAGCAATCGATAACCCGGTTTTTCGAAAACGTGACCGGTCTTGGAAAAAAGATGGGCCCCATTCTTTTCCAGTTGCCGCCACGCTGGTCATTCAACCCGCAGCGGCTGAGGGAATTTCTGGAGGCATTGCCAAATGAATGCCGCTACACATTTGAATTCCGCGACGATAGCTGGTGGAATGATGAGGCGTATGAAACATTGAATAAGTACGGCGCGGCATTCTGTATTTTTGAGCTGGCCGGGGTTCAATCGCCCAAAGAGATTACCACTGATTTTATCTATATCCGCCTGCATGGCCCCGGCGCTGCCTACCAGGGCCAGTACAATGATGCGGCCCTGGCCGGATGGTCGGGCGCGTTTTCCACATGGGTGAGTCAGGGAAAGGATGTCTATTGTTATTTCGACAACGACCAGAATGGCTATGCGGCGCAGAATGCTTTACGCCTGCAGGAGATGGTGAATTCCGGCGGGCAATAACGGCGATGATCTGAAAACATCTTATTTTGAGAGCGAGAAAGAAACTTTAATGAGGGCCTCCGATACAAAATAGAGGCAGCATTTCCAGGTTTTGCGGTACAAAACAAAATTCATAAGAGGAGGGATGAACTATGAAATTGTCAAGCCCGGAATTCAAGCACAATGAAATGATACCATCTAAATTTACATGCGACGGGGATGATATCAATCCTGAGCTCAATATCGAAGATATACCGGACGGCACGGAATCGCTGGCGCTGATTGTTGATGACCCGGATGCGCCGGGACGCACCTGGGTGCACTGGGTGGTTTTCAATATCCCCACCATTTCCCAGATCGATGAAGACAGCATCCCCGGAATGCAGGGGATGAATGATTTCAAGCGGGAAGATTTCGGAGGGCCGTGCCCGCCGGGAGGAACGCACCGCTATTTTTTCAAACTCTATGCACTGGACACCGAACTTTCCCTTAAGGAAGGGTGCAGCAAAAAAGACGTGGAAAAAGCGATGGAAAGCCACATCCTGGAAAAAGCCGAGTTGATCGGTTTGTATAGCCGATAACAGTGCTTATTTGTTTCTCATATTAAATGCAAAGAAGTTGGAACAGCGGAAGGAGATAGCTAAATGAAATATCGAGACGCGGTTGTCGCAAGAACAAGTGATCTGAAAGACGGCGAGATGAAAATATTTTCTGCCGAAGGAAGCGACGTGCTGCTTGCCCGCATCGACGGCAAGTTGCATGCGCTGGGCGCCTACTGCACCCATTACGGGGCGCCGCTTGACCAGGGCATTTTACATGGCGACAGAATTGTCTGCCCCTGGCACCACGCCTGCTTCCATGCCAAAACCGGCGATTTGCAGGAACCGCCGGCTCACGACGCATTGCCCCGGTACGAGGTAAAAGTTGATGGAGAGGAAATTATTGTCCGCCTTCCGGAGCAGATGGAGGGCAACCGCCTTCCCGGCATGGTTAAACAGGATGAAGGGAGCGACGGCCGAACCTTCCTGTTTTTGGGCGCTGGCGCCGCCGCAAACTCCGCTGCACAAACCTTGCGGGAAGATGGCTACCGGGGCAAAATCATCATGCTGACCTATGAAAACCGGGTACCTTACGACCGCCCCAACCTGAGCAAGGATTATCTGCAGGGTGAGGCGGAAGAGGAATGGATGCCGCTGCGCCCGGAAGATTTCTACCGGGCGCATGATATCGATTTGCGAAAGCAGAGCCGTTTCCTTTCGCTGGACAGCAAAGCGAAGGAAGTTCTGCTGGAAGACGGCAGCCGGATTCAATATGATAAGGTTTTACTGGCTACCGGTGGCAGGCCTCGCCGCCTGAATATCCCCGGCGCCGATTTGAAAAATGTTTTTACCCTGCGCAGTTTCGATGATTCGGACGCCATCATCGAGGCCAGCAAAAATTCGAAAAACGCGGTAGTGATTGGCGCCAGCTTTATTGCCATGGAAACTGCCGCCAGCCTTCGCCACCGCAACATTCCAGTTACGGTGGTGGCGCCAGAAACAGTTCCTTTCGAAGCCGTTTTCGGGCGGGAGATTGGCGAAATGTTACAGGCACTTCATCGCGAAAACGGGGTAAAATTTCGCCTTGGGCACACCGCCGCCAGTTTTGAGGGGCAGGATAAAGTCGCCGCCATTGTGCTGGAGGATGGCAGCCGCCTGGAGGCCGATCTGGTAATTGTCGGAGTCGGCGTGGAACCGGTGACTGACTATTTGCGGGATATTGACACCGAGCCGGACGGCAGCGTGAAGGTGGATCGCTATTTTCATGTGAAGAACGATGTTTATGCCGCCGGAGATATTGCCACATTTCCTGACTGGCACACCGGGCTGGGCATCCGCATCGAGCATTGGCGAACTGCCCTGCAGCAGGGGCGTTATGCCGCCCATAACATGGCCGGCAAAGAAACGCCCTTCGAAAGCGTCCCGTTTTTCTGGACTGTGCAGGCTGGCCAAAGCCTGCGCTATGTGGGCCATGTCAGGGATTGGGAGGAGGTCATTGTTCATGGCGACGTCGCCAAGCGGGACTTCATCGCTTTCTATGTCAAAAATCATCAGATTCACGCCGCAGCGGGAATGAACAGGGACAGGCAGATGGCGATGACGGAGGAACTGATGCGCAGCAAAAATATGCCGAATGCAGCGGAATTGCGGAAAGCATCCCTGAATCTGGCGGCCCACCTGCGAAGTTGAGTTTGCCATGCCTGCCCGATACGACGCACTTGTTGTCGGCTCCGGCCCCAATGGGCTGGCGGCCGCCATTTGCCTGGCACAAGCCGGCTGTTCGGTAAGGGTGCTGGAAGGCTCCGAAACGGTGGGCGGCGGAATGCGCTCCGCCGAACTCACGCTGCCCGGCTTTGTGCACGACATTTGTTCGGCGGTTCATCCTCTGGCCGCCGGCTCCCCCTTTTTCCGCACGCTTCCATTGTCGCGGCACGGCGTGGAGTGGATTTATCCGCCCGCAGCGATGGCGCATCCATTCGATGACGGCAGCGCGGCCGTGCTCCTGGAATCTATTGAAGAAACTGCGTCCACATTAGGCGAAGATGCCGGCGTGTATGAAAGGCTGGTAAAGCCGCTGGCCGCCAGGTGGGAAAAGTTTGCACCGGACATCCTAGGGCCGTTTCGGCTGCCGGATAATCCGCTGGCGGTATTCCGGTTCGCCCGGCATGCCGTGCATTCAGCGGAAGGCTTTGCGGCCCGCCATTTCCGGGGGAACACCGCGCGATCTTTCATCGCCGGGCTGGCCGCTCATTCCATGCTGCCCCTGGAGCAGCCCGTCACCGCCGGGATTGCGCTGGTGCTGAACATATTAGGACATGTGTTCAACTGGCCTTTGCCGCGGGGCGGCTCGCAAAAGCTGGCGGATGCACTGTCCGGATATCTCCTTTCGCAGGGCGGGGAAATTGAAACCGGGCGTTATGTCAATTCGCTGGAAGATCTTCCGGCGCACCGGGCAGTTCTTCTGGATGTCGGCCCCCGGCAGTTGCTGAAAATTGCGGGAGAGAAATTCGCGGATCGCTACCGCCATCAGCTTGAAAATTACCGGTACGGTATGGGGGCGTTTAAAATTGACTGGGCGCTCAGCGAGCCGGCGCCATTCCGTCCTGAAAAGTGCCGAAATGCCGGCACCCTGCACCTGGGTGGCAGCATCGACGAGATCGCCAGAGCTGAGAGGGCTGTGTGGAATGGAGAGCATCCGCAGAAACCGTTTGTGATATTTGCGCAGCCGAGTGTTTTCGATTCCAGCAGGGCGCCGGCTGAAAAACATACCGCCTGGGCGTATTGCCATGTTCCCAATGGCTCAATGATGGATATGACTGAGCGCATTGAAAAGCAGGTGGAGCGATTCGCCCCCGGTTTCCGTAATTTGATCCTGTCCCGGCATACGATGACGGCACAGGATCTGGAGCGATACAATCCCAATTATGTCGGCGGCGATATCAACGGCGGTATTCAGAATTGGCGCCAGCTTTTCACACGGCCAGCCATTCGCCTGTCTCCTTATTCGACTCCGGCGGATGGCATCTACCTCTGCTCATCTTCCACTCCGCCGGGCGGCGGGGTGCACGGTATGTGCGGATATCATGCAGCACAGGCAGCGCTGCAATGCCTGGGGGGAGGATGACGTAAAATCGGATATCCGCGTTTCGGCCGACAGTGCGCCAAGTCCGGTTGAAAGAAAATTAAAACCCGGCCATGAGGTAAATCTGCTGTAAATAGCAAAACTTTTGGCGCGTTGCGATGTAAAAATAACTGGAGTTTTTAGCATAATTAAAATAAATAACGGAGGTGTAAAATGAAAAACGGTAAATCACTCGGAATAGGATTCGCAGAAGGCCTGCTGGTTGGAGGACTGGCAGCCACGGCAGTAACACTGCTGTATGCTCCCAAATCGGGCAAAAAAATGCGCAAAGATATTCAAAGGAAATCTTCCAGGCTTTTCAAAGAAGCCGAAGCACAGGCAGAAAATGTTCAGAAAAAAACGGAAAGATTCATCAAGGATACTGAGAAGCAATTTGAAAAAGTCCGAAAAAATACTGAATCTGTTGTTGACAACGTTATGGATAGATTTGGGAATTTAAGGGAGTCGATCGATTCGAAGATGAAATTTATGTCCTGAAAAAACACCCGTGATTTTATTGATAGCCCCAAAAAACAGGGTCAGATTGTTCGGAAGAGTTAGACATGGCCGAATAAATTTGACATCCCCCGGCTGGATTCGCATTCTCCCGGTGGGAAATTGTCGAAAAGCGCCCGGGTGAATGGCAACAGACTTCGGCAAGAAGATGGCATCGATTTGGAAGGCATTAAATAGAGCGGTGGAATATCCTGGGCTTAAAAAAACACTTAACATGCGCCTCTGAACTTAAGACTGAAATCGACAAGCACCAAACCAGCGCGTGAAGGGGAGTAGAGTTTATTTGTTTAAAAATCTGGTTTTTGTGTGAGGAGGGAGCATTATCTGTTGCGGAAATAAAATAGCGCGCCGATTTTCCGAAACGAAATCAATATAAATCTCTGAGGGCATGGGGATGTGCACTGAATAGTTGCACATTACTGTGTACCTTCCTGAGTTTGCCGATATTTTGCATATTTTCAATCCCGGTTTCCGGGGCTGGATGGTGATTATTGGAATGAGCCTGCTGCCGTTGTTAGTGGGACAGCCGGTAAAAGAAATTCATTCAAAAAGAAAAATGGCGGCCTAAAATTATGCCATGGATTCGCTATATTCAGCCGGTCAATTATCGGGCGATTGCCGCAAACCTGGGGCTCATCCTGCGGCTGCTGGGAATCATTTTCGTTGTCCCCCTGATTATGTCGCTGGCTGCCGGGGAATTTATCTACAGCTTTATTTTTGGCGGCCTGGCGGCCGGGAATTACCTTCTGGGAAGGCTGGCTTCCCTTTTCGAAGAAGTGAATTTATCCGGCAAAGAGGCGCTGGTGGTCACTGCCCTGGCGTACCTTCTGTTTGCGCTGTTTGGGGCGTTGGCATTTCTCCCTGAACTGTCGTTTGTAGATGGTTTTTTCGAATCGATGTCCGGTTTCACCACTACCGGTTTGACTGTTGTAAACGCCGAACAGTTGCCGAGTTCGCTGCTTTTTTTTCGGGCCTACAGCCAGTGGCTGGGCGGCGCCGGAATTATCGTCATGACCCTGGTCGTCCTGGCGGGGCCCGGCAGAAGCGCTTTCCAATTGTACACCTCTGAGTTCGGCGAGGAAAAGCTGGTGGGCGATGTAAAGGCGACTGCCCGCATTGTTCTGACCGTCTATCTTACCCTGACTATTTTGGGATACGGGGCTTTTGTCGCCGCCGGGATGGGGCCTTTCGACGCCATGCTGAATATTTTTGCCACTGTTTCCACCGGCGGTTTTGCGGCGCAGGGCAACAGCATGGGGTATTATTCAGGCACCGTTATCCACCTGCTGGTGGTTCTTTTTATGATTTCGGGAGCGATTGGTTTTCCCTCATATTATCTGCTGCGGCACCGTGGCTTCCGGAGATTTTTCAGGGATTTGCAGTTTCGCTACCTGCTGATTTTTATTGCAGCTGCTTCTCTGGTTTTCTGGGGAGTGTGGGGTTTCCGTACAAAAATGATTGTTCCCAGCATTTTCCATGCAGCCACAGCCATGACCACCACTGGTTTCAGCCTTATTCATCCTTCATCCTGGCCGAAAGAAATTTTGTGGGTGACAATTTTGCTAATGCTAATCGGGGGCTCAGCCGGTTCTACCGCCGGCGGGCTGAAGCTCTTTCGCATTCTGGTGATGTTCCGCCTGGTGCGGTGGCTCTTATCCAGAGCGCTTTTACCGGAAGAAGCGAAATTACCCATCAAATACGGCGATATGGTCATCCCGGAAAAGGAATTGAAACAAATATTCGGATTCTTTGCCGCGTATCTGGGTTTGATTTGCGCATCGGTTTTTTTCTTCTCTCTTTATGGATTTGGCCTGACGAATTCATTATTTGACAGTGTATCAGCCCTGGGCACAGTCGGGTTATCAAGCGGCGTCACCTCGGCATCGCTTCCGGTTTTTTTGAAAATTATTTTAATTATCGATATGTGGGCGGGGCGGCTTGAAATACTGCCGGTTCTGGTGGTCTTTTACCCGGCAGTCTGGATATCAAAAAGGAGAAAAAAATGAGAGTTGTGATTGTAGGAGTAGGGGACATCGGGCTGGAATTGGCGCATTATCTGGCAAGACGTGAGAAAAACGAGCTGGTGCTGGTCGATGTTGATGAGAAACGCTGCGACGAGCTGGCAGCGGAAATGGATGCCCTGGTTTTGAACGGCGACGGAACCAATCCGGAGATTCTAAAAAAAGCACAGCTTTCGGAAGCTGATGCATTGATTGCAACCACCGGCTCCGATCCGCTAAATACCGTCATCGCCATGCTGGGCCACAATCTTAAGGTGGATAAAATCATTGTCAAGCTGAATGGGGTCGGCCTGCGCTCAGCCTGCCAGGCTATTGGGGTGCGCAAAATAATTGCGCCCAAAATCTCCGCCGCTGCCGAAATCCTGTCTGCTATTTACGGTTTCGACCGCGTAAATTTTTCAATGGTTGCCCGCGGCGGTTTGCGCCTGGTGGAAATGGCTGCCGGCAAGGGAGCTGGAAAGCACCTCTCGGATATCAGCCTGCCGGACGGCGCTCATTTTGTGGCTTTGATGCGGGAGGACAGCATTCTTATTCCGCGCAGCGGGGTCAAACTGAAAGACGATGACCAGCTTCTCATTCTTGTTGAAAACGAAGATGTCCTGAACAAGGTGAAAGATGTGCTGGTTGAGGAGTAAACGGCCAATTGAGATCCGGAACCACTCCTCGAAATTATGAAGAGGATGGGAGGCGTTTATTCAGCGCATTTCCTTTCCTTGTGAAATTGCCGATAGCGCAATTCGTGGCCGAGAAAGCAAGTCCGGGAATTCTGAAAAAATAACAGGAAAAAGAAACATTTATTGATGTTCGCTGCATATAAAAGGTAGGCAAGAGATGAAAGAAGGATAATAGAATTAGCTTATATCCACAGGAGGATGCATTGATGAATAACCCGTTAAAGGATGTATTGGAGCAATTAATCAATCAGAAACCGGAACCGTGTGTTTCATTATACATGCCCACTCATCGCGCCGGGCAGGAAGTGCGGCAGGATCCAATCCGATTTAAAAATCTTCTGAAGCGTGCCGGGGAGGAGCTGTTAGAGAACGATTTTAAGGAGCGTGAAGTGAATCAAATGCTCAAACCGGCATTAGCCCTTTTGGAGGACAATTTTTTCTGGAACCACCAGAGCGATGGATTGACACTTTTTCTATCTTCGGAGAATTTTATTTATTACCGTTTACCCTATACATTTGCAGAACTGGTCATTGTCAATCGCGGATTTTATCTGAAACCGCTGCTTCCTGTCTTAAGCAATGACGGATTGTATTTCATTCTGGCGCTGGATAAGAAGAACTTGAAATTTTACCAGGCTTCGCGGTTCAGCGTCCGTGAAATTGAGCTGCCGGATGTTCCCAAAAGCCTGGAAGAGGCGCTAAAATATGACGACCTGGAACGGCAATACCAATTTCATACTGAATCCACGCCCCACGAAGGCGGCCGTACCGTAATGTTTCACGGCCATGGAACCGGAATCGAGGATGATAAAAAGCAGATTCTGGAATTTTTCCGAATGGTGGATAAGGGTGTTCGCAGTTATTTGAACAACCAGAATGCCCCACTGGTTCTGGCCGGTCTGGAATACCTTCAGCCCATTTACCGGAAAGCGAGTTCTTATTCGCATCTCATTGAGGCAGGCATTGAGAAGGATCCGCAGGCTTTGGAACCGGGCCGATTGTCACAGTTGGCATGGGAAACAGTAGGGCCTGCTTTTTCGGCCGAACAAAATGCCGCTATTGCCCGCTATCGGGATCTGCTGGGAAAGGGCAAAGCGTCGAACAATATGGAAGAAATTGTTGCCGCCGCGTACAGCGGAAAAGTGGAATCCCTGTTTGTCGATATTCATCTGCAAAGATGGGGACAATTTGATCCAAATACCCATGGTGTGAAAATCTATGACAAAAAGGAAATGGGCTATGAAGATCTGCTCGATTTTGCGGCGGTTCATACGATAGTCCATGATGGAACGGTTTACGGATATGAATCGGATAATATGCCGGTCAATTCGCCCATCGCGGCGGTTTTCCGGTACTAGTGCTGATGTGAAATGTGAAGTGTAGGCTGAGGCTTAGGCTAAGGCGAATAAAGAAATCCATCTGTAGGGAAAATAAAGAGACAAAAGGGTAATCCACAATGCCGTTTTGCCCGGCGACTTTTCCATGCCAATTTCCGAAAGCGCCATGCTTCTTCCGCGAATTAGTTGTAGCATTTTATGCCGGAAATTTGTACTATTATAGGCTTTTCTTTTGCAGAACAGGCTTTGTAACCTGATTCCAGTAATAATAGGATCTTTGTTTAACTTGACTCAAACTCCTCAACGATAGAAGTTATCGCCAATTCTTGTGCAGGGCATAAATAATTACTCAAACAAATGTAGGAGGCCAAAATGATTCCGAGAACAGGATTCTTGTTATTCCTTTTAATTATTGTCTGCCTGGCTTTTGGGCAGGATCAGACGGCAGTTACCGAATTGATTGCCCAAGGCGATTCAGCGTACAAGGCGTTCAATAACAAGGCAGCGGCGGAATTCTACACAAAAGCGAAGCAAATGGATTCCACCGATTATGAAGCGACCTGGAGATTGGCGCGCGCCTACCTGGATATGGGCGAAGCGTTGGAGAAGAAAGACGAACGGGCTCGTTTCTTCAAGAAGGGTGAAGAACTCTCACGGGATGCCATTAAATTGAATCCGGACGGGGAGAAGGGCCATGTTTATCTCTCTATTGCGCTGGGAAGAGTAGCGCTGGATGCCGGAGCAAAGGAGCGCGTGCAGATGTCCAAAGATGTGAAGGCGGAGGTAGAAAAAGCGATTGAGCTGGATCCCAACGATTACCTTGCCTGGCATGTGCTCGGTCGCTGGAATCGCAAGATGGCAACCCTGAGCTGGATTGAAAAGAAATTTGCCAATATCTTTCTTGGTGGGATCCCTAAAGGAGCCTCACTGGAAAATGCAGTGAAAGATTTCCAAAAGGCAATCGAGCTAAATCCGGGCTTTATTAATAATTATTACCAATTGGGAGTTACCTACGAGGATATGGGCGAGAAGGAAAAAGCAATTGAAGAATACAAAAAGGTAGAAGAATTGCCTGTTAACAATTGGGAAGATCCCAAGCACAAAAAGGAAGCAAAGGAACGGCTGAAAAAGCTAACCTGAGCGAGCACCGTACGCTATTTGATTTGATAAATCCCGGCTGAGAGGCCGGGATTTTTTTTGGTCCAAAATGATGGAAACATGGGGATGCTTAAATTCGCGTTAGCAAAAGCAGTCAGAATTAAAACAAACCGACGTGAGCCGGGAGGACTGAATACGTCAATGTGGCTACCATCACCTTTATCATTGCAAGGATGCCGGTGGGGTAAACGCCAAACCAGATGAGAAAAACGGTCAGCGCCGCCAAAGTAAAACTTCCGCTCAGGGAAATTGAAGAGTTGGACGGCAGCAGCGATGAAGCGGCATTTTCTTCCCCGGCTGGCGGCGAATACATCACAACGATAATTCTTAGGTAGTAATACAAGCCGATTGCGCTGTTCACCACAATTATCAGCACCAGCGCCCACAAGGATGATTTGATGCCGGCGGCGATCACATAAAATTTTCCGATAAATCCGGCAGTTAGCGGGATGCTGGAAAGCGATAGCAGCACAACCGTAAAAACGAAGGTGAGCCAGGGACGCTCCCACATCAGCCCGCGGTAGTCTTCGATGCTTTCTGCCTCTCTTTCGCCGGTGGAAAGAATCGTAACGATTCCGAATGCCGCGATAATCGTGATAAAATAGGTTACCCAGTAAAAAGTGGCGGCCTCCACCCCGGTATTGCCGCCCGCCAAAAATGCCACCAGCAGGTATCCCAGGTGGGCGATGGACGAGTAGGCCAAAATCCGTTTTACATTCTGCTGCAGCAGGGCCAGCAGGTTGCCGCCAAACATGGAGGCGATGGCGATGACCGTGAAAATCAACATCAACGTATGGTGCCGGTAAATATTGAATTCGATGAAGAGCCGGAACAACAGTGCGAACATGCCGCCCTTCGAAACCGAGGCGATGAAACCGCTAATCGGTGCCGATGCGCCCTGGTAAACATCCGGCGTCCACATGTGGAATGGAACAACTGCCAGTTTGAATCCGATGCCGGAAATCACCAGCGCAAAACCGGCCAAAAGCACGACTTGGTTAACCTGGTAGGTAGCCAACCGGGATGCGATGAAAGCGAACTCCATGGTTCCTACCTGCGAGTAAATCAGTGCCATGCCAAACAGCAGGATTGCCGATGACGTTGCCGCCAGCACCAGGTATTTTATCCCCGCCTCAATGGCGTTTTCATTGGTGCGCTGGTAGGAAACAAGGGCGTAGAGCGAAACGCTGAGCACTTCCAAACCCAGGAAGAACGAGGCGAAGTGAGTGCTGGCCGCCAAAACCGATGAGCCCAGCGTAGCTAATAAAAGCAGCAGGTAGTATTCTTCCTTCCGGCCTTCCCGATTTTCCAGGTAGCCGTAAGACAACACCGCTACCGCGAAAGCGGCGGCTAATGAAAGCCCGATGTAAAAAAGTGCGTACCCGTCCAGGTTTAGCAGCGGGGTAACCTGGCGAATCCCGATGCTGTAGGTCCACGGGATGGCGATAAATGCCAGCAACAATCCGAGAAGTGTTAGGAGAACCGTCAACAGGTGGCTGCGATAAATGGCGATCACCAGCATTGCCACAACCGGCGTAGCGGCCAAAATAATGAGCGGGAGAAGGGTGAACAGATTGGCAAAAATCATTCATTTCCTCCATCAGTTTCATCCGCTTGCACCATTGTGGTGTTATCGCCCTGCGGGGAAAAAATGTGCAGGTAGCGGTTACTCGTGGCATTCTGATAGGCCGAGGCCGTTATAGATCGCAGGTTCTCGAATGCTTTCCTGGCGGTGGTGAGCACCGTTTGCGGGTATACTCCCAGCCAGATTATAAAGCCGATCATGAACGCCTGAATGGTAATTTCCCGCGCGGTCATATCGGAGAGATGCCAGCCTTTTTCCTCCGCAACCGGCTTCCCGTGGAATACTCTCTGGATAATCAAAAGAGAATAGGCAGTGGCGACGATAAAGCCGCCGCTGGCGATGACTGCCATTGGCACATTCACCCGGTAAAGACCTAGCAGCACCAGGAATTCACCGACAAAATTTCCCAGTCCTGGAAGACCCAGCGAGGCCAGCGCGAACACCATCCCAACGCCGCCCATGCGGGGTACTTTTTTCCAGAACCCTCCCATTCGGGTCATATCCCGGGTGTGAATCCGTTCGTAAAGATCGCCCACCAAAATGAAGAGGGCAGAGGTGCTGATGCCGTGCGAAAGCATAATCACGATTGATCCTTGCAGGGCCAACTGGTTCCAGGCGAAAAGTCCCAGCAGCACAAATCCCATGTGGCTGATGCTGGTGTAGGCCACCAGCCGCTTGAGATCGGTTTGCCCGTAGGCGACAACCGCGCCGTAGATAATTCCTACTACCCCGATGATCATGGCGACTGGCGCAAAATCGAAAGCTGCTTTGGGGAAAAGCGGGATTACAAAACGCAGCATTCCGTAGGCGCCGATTTTCAGCACCAGCCCTGCCAGGTCCACACTGCCGGCGGTAGGTGCTTCGGTATGCGCGTCGGGAAGCCAGACATGGAACGGAACAATCGGCAGCTTCACCGCGAACGCTACAAAGAAACCCAGCATCAGCCAGAATGCCAGCGACTCTGACATCCTCGTTCCCAGCAATTCCATGTAATTAAATGTGTAAACACCGGTTGCGTGGCCGTGAACAAAGTAAAGCCCCAGGATTCCCAGTAGCATCAGGAGCCCGCTGGCCTGGGTAAAAATAAAAAATTTAACGGCGGCATAGGTTCGCCGCTCGGCGTATCCCCAAATCGCAATCAGGAAATAGAGCGGAACCAGCAGCATTTCCCAGAAGAAATAGAAAAGGAAGAGATCGAGCGCCATAAAAATACCTGCAAGCGCCGACAGAATCCACAGCAGGTTGAAATGGAAAAATCCGATTTTCTTTTTCACTGAAATCCACGAAGTGGCCACTGCCATGATGGCCAACAGGTTGGAAAGCAATATCAGCAGCAGGCTGATACCGTCCAGAGCAAAATAAATGCTGATGCCCAATTGGGGAATCCAGGGGATGTGAAACTGGATCAGCCAGGGACTGCCGCCGGAGGCCACCAACTGCGGTGTGTTCACAATCCACAGAACACCCAGGAATATCATGTGCCCCACCAAAACGATGAGTGAGACCCAGCGCGGCCATTCTGCTCCCCAGCGCTCGGAGTACCAGGCCAACAAACCGCCAACGAAAAATATAATTACAATCCAGGGTAGCGTCATAGAAATACTCCCAGTGCGATGGAAATAACGGCTCCTAATGCAATACCCATGGCATACCACCTGATCCTTCCGGTTTGGGTGAGGCCGACTCCTTTGTGGAGCAACTGCGTCGTCCATGCCACGCCATCATAAAAGAGATCGATGAAATCCCGCCGGTTAATTCGTGCCAGCCAGACAAACGGGAAAACAAGCAGTCGGTCGTAAATCCAGTCGAATCCCCAGCCGGTAAACCAGAAGCGATGGATTGCGGCGCCCACCGCAGTATTGTTGAAGCGCTCCGCGAACTGCGTTCTCTTAAAAAAGAAATAATAAGCCAGGTAAAGCCCCAAAAGCGCAGTTACCGCACTAATCAGCTCGAACCAGAATTCCAGCGAGAGGCTTTCGTGAACGACTTTAATGGCGGGAAGGGTATGTTCCAGGAAATTGAAAAGCGGGGTAAACTTCCCAAAAGTGTGCGGCAGGTTAATGAAACCGCCGATAACGGACAGGACCGCCAGCACAACCAGCGGCAGTTTCAGCCGAAAACCGACCGTCCCGTTTTTGGGCATTTTTTCTTCCCCGAAAAAGGTAATAAACACCATGCGGAAGGTGTAAATCGCGGTCAGAAACGCGCCCACCAGTGCCGCAACCCACAGCAGTGTGCTGCCCCCTTCCGCCGACCAGGCATACCAGATGATAGCATCTTTGCTGTAAAATCCGGCGGTAACGATGGGGATTGCTGCCAGCGCCCCGGATGCGATTAAAAACGTCCAGAAGGTAACCGGAAGCTGTTTTCGCAGCCCTCCCATTTTGAACATGTTGTGTTCGTGGTGATGGGTAATGATGACCACGCCGGCCCCCAAAAAGAGGAGGGCTTTGAAAAATGCGTGAATCATAAAATGGAAAATCCCGGCGGCCCAGGCGCCCACGCCAAGAGCCAGCATCATGTAGCCGATCTGGCTGATGGTGGAATAGGCCAGCACCCTTTTAATGTCCACTTGCGTAATGGCGCTGAATCCGGCAAGCAAAAGGGTGGCGGCCCCGATAATGGCGACGACCAGCATGGCGACCGGAGCCAATTGAAAAATCACGTAAGTTCGGGCAATGAGGTAAACGCCGGCAGTGACCATCGTGGCGGCGTGAATCAGTGCGCTTACCGGGGTGGGACCAGCCATGGCGTCGGGGAGCCAGGTTTGCAGCGGAAGTTGCGCCGATTTACCGACCGCCCCGCCCAGAAGCAGCAGTGCCGCCGCTACCGGCAGGGTGGAGCCTGCAATCCATTGGGCATCCGCCCGCTGCAGCATATTTTGAATATCCAGGGTACCGAGGTTCTGAAAGAGCAGAAAAAGACCGACCGCAAACGCCGCATCCCCTACGCGGGTCACGATGAACGCTTTGCGTGCCGCATAGCCGTTTTCCGGTTCCTGGTACCAGAAACCGATGAGCAAGTAACTGCACAACCCGACACCTTCCCAGCCCAGGTAGAGAAGCAGCAGGTTGTCGGCCAGCACCAGGGTGAGCATGGAGCCGACAAACAGGTTCATGTAGGCGAAGAAGCGGCTGTAGCCTTCATCTCCCTGCATGAATTCGGAAGAGTAGAGGTGAATGAGAAATCCCACGAACGTAATCACAAAGATGAAAACCAGTGAGAGGGAATCCAGGTAAAAGGTGATTCCGGGAGAGAATCCGGCCACATCCATCCACTTCCACAGCGTTTGGGAAAAGGCGTAGTTGGCAGGCGGAGAGGTCAGAAAGCTGATTCCCAGCAGGATGGTTAGTATCGCCGATGTGCCCACCGATCCGACTCCCAGCGCCGCCACGCCGTTGCGCGAAATGCGTTTCCCGAAAATCGCCAGGATGGCGTAACTGAAAAAAGGTAGTGCCGGTATTAACCAAAGCAGTTGAAGCATGTTACCCTTTCATTTTGCTTGCTGCATCCGAATCCAGCGTTTTGAAGTGGTGGTAAATTTGGAGAATGAGCGCCAAACCTACCGACACTTCCGCCGCCGCCATGGTGAGAATAAAAATGAACATCACCTGGCCGTCCGCCTGGCCCCACCGCGCCCCGGCGACCACAAAGGCCAGACCCGCTGCATTCAGCATAATTTCGATGGACATCAGAACGAAAATTACATTGCGGCGGACAAGCACTCCCAGCAACCCGAGGCTGAACAGAATTCCCGCCAGAATTAAACCGGTTTCCATGGAAATGTGTATCATTTGCCGCCCTCCTCCTGCAGAAACCGGTGGTAAACCGGCTTCTTACGCCGGCCCAGGTGGTAGGCGCCGATGATGCCCGCCAACAGCAGCATGGCGGAAAGCTCCACCCCCAGCAGATAGGTGCTGAAGAGCGAAACGCCTACCTTTTGGGGACTGACGACTACCCCCTCGACGGGCTGGCCGGAACCGGCGAGCATCACATAGAGGAACTCACCCAACAGAATCAGCGAGAGAATGGCCGGGCCGACCCAGGCGCCGGCAGAGAGCCACTGTTTTTCCTGCTGAACTGACTTGTCCCCCAGGTTCAGCATCATGACCACAAAGATAAACAACACCATGATGGCGCCGGCATAGATGATCACTTCCAGCGCTGCGATAAACGGCGCTCCCAGCACATAAAAAATGACGGCAACTGCCAGCAGCGACACAATCAGGTAAAGCAAGGCATGGACGGCGTTCAGGCGGGTGATCACCATGATGGTGGAAAGGATTGCTACCGCTGCCGCAATGTAAAAAGTGATGTCCATAATTGAAATCCTGGGCCGGATGCTTTATCCGGTTCTTTTATTTTCTGTTTTGATTTCCGGGCCGTTCCCCCAAGCGCCCGCCCACGAAACTTTAACTTTCCGGTTCCCAAACCAAATTCGGGAACCGGTTTGTTCAGCCGGCTTTCGCCGGGAGTTGTTGTTTGGAATGCCTCCTCCAAATGTCGTCATGATAGTACTCAATTCCGGCCATACGCATTTTCCCTGGCTGCCGGTTAGAATTCTGTTGGTCTCTTACGGCAACAAGCTGCGGACATCGACCGGCGGATCTTCATTTTCCGCTTCTCCCTTTCCTTTTCCGCCGATGGCAAGCCCGGCCACTTTGTAGAAATTATAGCCATGATACTTTCCTTCCCCGTCCACCAGCAAATGCTCTTTTTCATAGACCAGATTCTGGCGATTGTATTCGGCCATTTCGAAATCGGGAATAAGTTGAATGGCATAGGTCGGGCAGGCATCCTCGCAGAAGCCGCAAAAAATGCAGCGGGAGAAATTGATGCGGAAAAATTCGGGATAGCGCCGTCCGTGTTCGTCCTCGGTGGCCTGTAAAGAAATACAGTCCACCGGGCAGGCCACTGCGCACAGGTAGCAGGCCACGCAACGCTCTTCACCGTCCGGATCGCGGGTAAGCACAATTCTGCCCCGCCAGCGGGCCGGCAATTTCGATTTTTCCTCCGGATACTGAACGGTGACCCGCTTGCGAAACATGTGGGTGAAAGCGATCCACATGCTGCGTAACTGACTAAACATCCTGCCCCCAATCTATTTTAAAGTCGCCCGATTATAAATCCGGGCATTCCTGTTTTGCCTCTGGCTTGCCCCGATCTTCAGATCGGTGACTATTGTCTGCGTTTTCTTAAAATCTGGCTTTAGCAAAATAATTGGGCTGAAGCCCTTTTCCCTTTCTGCTGTTTTCCTTATTCCCCGATTTATCACATAGTGATCCCTTCGGGAAAAATCGGGGCTATTAAATTCTTCTCTCAAAAATCTCTCTACGTTTCATATTTCACTTCTCACGTTTCACGTTAAAATTTCAGCTCGCCAGAATAATCGCCCCGGTAACCAACAGGTTCAACAGAGTGAGCGGCAGCAGCAGTTTCCAACCGTAGCTCATCAATTGATCATAACGCGGTCGCGGGAGCGAAGCGCGCAGCAACACAAACGTAAGAATAAAAAATCCCATCTTCAGGAAAAACCAGACGATTCCCGGCAAAAAAGAGGGACCCAGCCACCCGCCAAAAAACAGGGTGACAATCAGTGTCGAAACCAGCGTGATGCCGAGATATTCCCCAACGAAAAACATTCCGAATTTCATCCCCGAATATTCCGAATGGTAACCGGCAATCAGCTCGCTCTCCGCTTCCGGGATGTCGAACGGCAGGCGGTGGGTTTCCGCGATACCGGCAATCATGAAAACGATGAATCCCAGGATTTGCGGGATAAAAAACCAGATTTTTCGCTGTGCCTCCACAATTTCCCGCAGGTTTAAAGAACCGGCCATCATCACCACGCCCATCAGCGACAGCCCCATGAAAACTTCGTAGGACATCATCTGCGCCGCGCCGCGCAGGGCTCCCAGCAACGCGTATTTGTTGTTGGATGCCCAGCCCGCCAGCACCAGGCTGTAAACGCCCATGGATGACATGGCCAGGAAAAACAGCAAGCCGATGTTCAGATCCACCACAAGAATGCGGGAGGTAAACGGGATGATGGCGAAACTCATAAGCACCGTAAACATGATGAGGCCCGGCGCGACCACGAAAATGCGCTTGTCGGCAAAAGGCGCGATCCAGTCCTCTTTGAAAAAAATCTTGATCATGTCGGCCAGCACCTGCAGCAGTCCGAAAGGCCCGGTGCGGTTGGGGCCGTAGCGGTCCTGCCAGGCGGCCAACATGCGGCGTTCCACGTAAATCAGGCCGGCGGCAATGGTGAGCATCACCAGCAGCACGCCCACAATAATAATCAGGCTGATGAGGGTGCTGTTCATTTTCCGGCTTCTCCCAGTTTAACCCACTGCGGCAATTCGGCCCATTCCGTTTTCGGCAAACCGGCCGCCATCCCGGCGATTCCGCCCGGTATCTCTTTGCGGAAAATCACCGGCAGCCGGACGGGATTTCCGCCCAAGCTGAATTCGATCTCTTTCCCTTCGGATATTTTCCGTTTTTCTGCATCCGCCGGATTCAGTGCCAGGTAAGGCTGCGGCGCCCTTTCGGCAATTGCCGGCGACATGCTGCTCAACTCCTCGCTGCCAAAAATGTGATACACCGGCAGCAGCAAAAACTCGTCTTCCCGCGCTGCGAATGGAGGCGGCGTTTCGCTGTTGAAACCGGATTTGTCACCGGCTTCGATGAGCCGCCTGCCGGGATCTCCCCCGTGCAGCCCGCCGCCCACTTCAATCTGGAATTTGTTGATGGACTGCGCCGAGTTCCAGCCCGGCGACCAGAAAAACGGAATAATGGAGGACGGCGGTTTTCCGCGGTACCCTTCCATCGTGAAAGAGAGCGCCGAATCGGGGTCCTCCGGCGGTTTGGGTTCGCTCACATTGACATTGGCGTGCATGGCGGTTCGTCCGCTGAAGCGGTGCGGCTGGCGTGGTATTTTTTGTCCCGCTACGCGAAATCCGGGCGGCGGTGCCAGCTCATCGATTCCGCCGAAATCCGGCATCTCGGCCACCAGCGCGGCGGTAAACTCATCGAACGTTTTCCAGTTGCCCGGTTCGGTCTGTCCTATTGCTGCCGAAATTTCCGCCAGCCAACGCCAGCTTTCCTGCACGTCGTCCTGCGGCGCGTAAACCTGGTAGAATCGCTGGGCGCGGCCTTCGCTGCTGACCACCGTTCCGTCGTTTTCTGCAAACGTCCCCACGGGAATCACAATGTAGGAGCGGGCAGCGGTTGGCTGGATATGCGCGTCCAGGGTGATCACATTTTTGCAATTTTCGAAAAACGCATCAACGTCTTTCTTTTGTGCCCGCCGGTAGAGATTGTTTTCAAGAATGATGGCGGATTTCTTATCTTCACCATGTGCTCTTTCAAACGCCTCGCTCAGCGGTTTCCCGCCCAGCATGGCCAGCCCCAAACTGTTCACTTCGGGAACTGTAAATGAGAGGCTTACCTCTTTTTTGGCTGAATAAAGTGCCCTTGTAATGTTGGCTGCCGCGTGAAGAATCGCTTCGTTGTGCGAGGCGGTTCCGGCAATCAGTAGCGGCTTTTCGGCATTTTTCAGCGCTTCCGCGATCTGTTTCACCAACGCGCGAACGTCAGCCGGTAAATCCGCGATTCCGGAAGCACCTTTTTCGATTTGATGCGCCACCGCAAAACCAAGCCGGGCGATGTCGTCCGGGGTAGCGCGGTAGGTGGCAGTTGCCACATCGTCCAGCCGGGTGCCAAACGGGGCGGCGACAAACAACGGCCCTTTTTGCTCCTGTGTGGCTTCCCGCACTGCCGCATCGTCCCAATCCGGGATGTTCAATTTTCGGGATGTCCCCATCGGTTTCTGGCGGATCGCCTGGCGCACCGCCAGCGCCAGCATCGGGGCGGTATTCGTGATATCTTCGCCCAGAATGAAAACCGCATCGGCTTTTTCCACTTCCTTCAGCGACGGCGTGCGGGCCGGGCCGTTTCGCAGAATCTCCAAAATTGTATCGAGCAGGCGGTGTTCCCGGCCGGAAATCCCCAGGTAGAAATTCTCTTTTCCTACCAGTTTTTGCAGCGCAAAATTCGCCTCCAGCGAAGCACGGGGCGAGCCGATGCCGATGATTTCTTTGCTGCCTTCCAGTATTTTTCCAAGGGAATTCAGGATGGTTCCCTTGTCCAGTGGCTCCAACTGCTTGCTGGCTTCTCCCCTCCGCAGGGGCTGCCGGATGCGGTTTTGGCTGTTGACGAATTCGTAACCGAAGCGGCCACGGTCGCAGATGAAATAGCCGTTTACCTGGCCGTTGTAGCGGCTGAGAATCCGCCGCAGGCTGCCGTAGCGTTCCCCGGCAATGATGTTGCAGCCCAATCCGCAGTGGTGGCAAATGGACGGGGCGGTGGTTAAGTCCCATTTGCGGGTGTAATGTTTTTTCAAGGTTTTATCGGTGAAGACCCCGGTAGGGCAAACTTCCACCAGGTTTCCGCTGAATTCGCTTTCCAGAGTACCGTCTTCGAAACGCCCGAAATAGGTGTGATTCTTCGATGCCAGCGCATGGAGATCCCGCCCCCCGGCGTAATCCCGGTAAAAGCGCACGCAGCGGTAGCACTGGATGCAGCGGTTCATTTCGTGGTTGATAAACGGCCCCAGGTTTTGGTTCCGGTAGGTTCGTTTATGATAACGGAATCTGCGATAATCGTGGCCAGTCATGGTCGTCATATCCTGCAGGTGGCACTCGCCTCCTTCATCGCAGACCGGGCAGTCGTGGGGATGGTTGGTCATGAGCAATTCGATAACGCTGGCGCGGAATTCCGTTGCCTGCCGGGCTTCCACCGAAATGCGCATGCCTTCTTCGATCTGTTCCATGCAGGCCATCACAATCCTGCCCTTTTTGTCGTTTTCATCTTTGAATTTTATGACCGCACACTGCCGGCAGGCGCCCACCGATCCCATTGCCGGGTGCCAGCAGAAATAGGGAAGATTGATTCCCAGCGAAAGCACCGCATCCAGCAGATTGTTTTTGGCATCGACCTCGTACGGCCTGTCATCTATATAAATTTTTGCCATTCACGACCTCCACGGGCAGCGTTTCTGGTGAACGTGCTGCTCGAAATCTTCCCGGAAATACTTAAGCGCACTCTGCAGCGGTTCCATTGCGCCGGGCGCCAGCGCGCAAAACGTGTGGCCGGGTGCCAGCAGCCGGGTGTGATGCTCCAGAATATCAAGGTCTTCCATGCGCCCGGTGCCGTTTTCCAGGCCCGCCAGAATTTTCTCCGTCCAGGGAAGCCCGTCCCGGCACGGTGTGCACCAGCCGCAGGATTCCTGCGCAAAGAAATGTTCCAGGTTGTGAACCATTCCCACCGGGCAGGATTTATCGTCCAGAACGATCAGGGTGCCGGTGCCCAGCCGGCTGCCGGCCTTCTGCACCTCAACAAAATCCAGCTTGACATCCAGATGTTCTTCGGTAAGAAAATCGGTGGAAGCGCCGCCGGGAAGCGCGCCCCGGAATTTCACGCCGTCCCGCATTCCGCCTGCATGTTCTTCCAAAATTTCCCGCATGGTGGTGCCCATGGGCAGCTCCCAGGTTCCCGGATTTTTCACCTTCCCGCTCACGCCGTAAATCTTGGTGCCGCCATCATCGGAGTAACTCAGCTTTTTGAACCATTCTGCGCCGTTGTTGATAATGTGCGGCACACAGCTCAGCGTTTCCACGTTGTTCACAATGGTTGGTTTCCCGAACAACCCGCTCACCTGCGGGAAGGGCGGTTTGGAGCGCGGGGTGGCACGCTTGCCTTCCAGGGCGTTCAGCAGACCGGTTTCTTCCCCGCACATGTAGCGCCCCACGCTGGTGTGCAGGTGCATCTCCAGGCTGTAACTGCTTCCCAAAATATTTTTGCCCAGGTAGCCCGTCCGGTACGCCTCCGCGATGGATTTCTCCAGCAGCGCCGCGGATGCTTTGTAGGCCCAGCGCAGGAAAATGTAAGCCACATCCGCCTGAATGGCGAAGGCGCTTACGATCATTCCCTCAATCAACTGGTGGGGATCGCCTTCCAGCAACAGCCGGTCTTTGAAGGTTCCCGGCTCCATCTCGTCGGCATTGGCCACCAGGTACTTGGGATGGGGAGCGTCGTTCCCCAGCGGGACAAATCCCCATTTCATGCCAGTGGAAAATCCGGCGCCGCCGCGGCCCTTCAGGGTAGAATCTTTCACCATGCCCTGCACTTCTTTTGGGCTCATTCCTTTTAACGCTTTGCGAAGCGACTGGTAGCCGCCTCTCTTTTCATATTCCTTGATGTCCGGCGGCCCCTCGCCGGGGCGAATATTTTGGGTTAGCGGTTTTTCCATTATCGATTATTCATATTTTTTAAGGATTTCATCGATCTTCTCGGGCGTCAGATCGCGGTGCAAGTCGTCATCGATCATCAAAGCCGGCGCGTGATCGCAGGTGCCGAGGCAGGGGATGGGAAGCAGTGTGAAACGGTCATCGGTGGTTGTCTCGCCTATCCCGATGCCCAGCTTGTTTTGCAAATGCGCCAGAATTTTCTCGAATCCCATTATCCAGCAGCTCACGCTGTCGCAAATCAGGATCACGTGCCGCCCCACCGGCTGGCGGAAAACCATATTGTAGAATGTCGCCACACCTTCCAGCTCCTCGGTGGTCATTTCCAGCTCGGCGGCCAGGTCTTGTATCGCCTCGTCGGAAACCCACCGGCGGTGCTTCTGGACAATCTTCAGCGCCTCGATGCAAGCCGCCCGCTTGTACGGATACTGCTCTGCCTGTTTCGCAATCTCTTTTTTTTCTTCGTCCGTTAGCATTCGAAGTCCGGATCACCTTGTTATTTTGTAATCTGCATCTTTGTGTAAATATCGTTCATGAACTTACTGCCTTGCCCTGGTTCCCGGTTCAGCGTTCCCCGTTACGGGTTAAAGAGCCGCGTCAATTAAATTCTCATACTCACTTGATAATGCCGTCTTTAATTTAACCGCCTTAACTCTGAACTCTGAACCCTAAACCGGGAACCTCCTTTCACCGATCCACATCGGCCAATACGAAATCGATGCTGCCCAGAATGGCCAGCAGATCGGCGACGGTGTGGCCTTTGCTGATATATGGCGCCATCTGGATGTGCGCAAAAGATGGCGCCCGGATGCGGGTTCGATAGGAAGATGTGTTCCCATCGCTGATCAGGTAGTAGCCGTTGTTTCCCTTGCTTGCTTCCACGCTGGCAAACGCCTCACCCGGCGGGATCACCGGTCCCCAGCTCACATTCAAAAAGTGGGTGATCAGCGTTTCGATATCGTGCATGGTGCGCTCCTTGCGGGGCGGAGTTGCCAGGTGATGATCGGATTTGTAATCGCCCTCCGGCATATTATTGACACACTGCTCGATGATGCGCAGGCTCTGGCGCAGTTCTTCCACGCGCACCTTGGCCCGGTCGTAGCAGTCGCCGTGCTGCCCGGTAGGGATATCGAATTCAAACTGGTCGTAACCGGAATAGGGACGCTTCTTGCGGAAATCCCATTCGAAACCGGTAGCACGCAATCCCGGCCCGGTGATGCCCCAGTCGATGGCTTCCTGCAACGTGTAGCTGCCAATGCCCACCGTTCGCCCTTTGAAAATGCTGTTCTTCATCACCAGCTTATCGTATTCTTTCAGCTTTTTGGGAAAATAATTGATGAACTCCCGCACCAGTTTATCCCAGCCGTTGGGCAGATCCTGCGCCACACCGCCAATGCGGAACCAGTTGGGGTGCATACGGTCGCCGGTAATCGCCGCGACGATGTCAAGTACTTTTTCACGGTCGTTGAACATGTAGAAGACAGGAGATAGCTGCCCCACATCCTGGGCGAAAGTGCCGTACCACACCAGGTGACTTGAAATCCGGAAAAACTCGGCCAGCATGATTCGAATGACTTTGGCGCGGTCCGGCACCTCGATGCCGGCCAGCTTTTCAACCGCCATTACATAGGGCAGGTTGTTCATTACACCGCCCAAATAATCGATGCGGTCGGTGTATGGAATAAAGGTATGCCAGGACTGGCGTTCCGCCATCTTTTCCGCTCCGCGATGATGAAAGCCGATGTCGGGAACGGCGTCGATAATTTCTTCGCCATCCAGTTGCAAAACAATACGCAGTACGCCGTGGGTGCCGGGATGCTGCGGTCCCAGGTTGAGAAACATGAAATCGGAATCTTCGCTGTGGCGCTGCAGCCCCCACTCCTCCGGGTGGAATTGAAGTGCTTCCTGCTCGCGATCCTGCTTGTCGTCCGGCAATTGGAACGGCCCCATTTCGGTAGCGCGTGCAGGATGTTCCTTGCGCAGTGGGTGGCCTTCCCAGGTAAGCGGCATGAGAATTCGTTTGAGATGAGGATGCCCATCGAACTTGATGCCGAACATATCGAACACTTCCCGTTCGTACCAGTTAGCATTCGGCCACAGGCCGGTAACGGTGGGAATCGTGGGATATTCGCCCTGCAGCGGCACTTTTATGCGAATGTCTTCGTTGCGTCCAAAAGAGAGCAGTTGGTAAACTACGCTGAAATCACCAGCGGGCCTGCCATTGTTGTTTTCCGCCGCGCGCTCATCCACAGCGGTGAGATCGTACAGCATGCGATAAGGCTTCGGGATTTCCTGCCTGAGAAATTGAAGCAATTCGACGGCATTGGCAGGCGGAACCCACAAGGTTGGGATCTCATCTTTGGTGGGTTGAGATGTGAAATGTGCCGTATCGAATTTGTTTTTCAGCTCTGCTACAACATTGTCATTTGTATTCATAGGCCCAATCGAAAAATTTCGCCCTCGTTACTGCCAAACATGATGCTGTTTGCTGAAATCAGCCGGCAACTGCCGCTGTCGGTGTATTTCAAAATAGTGTTACTCTAAAATTCTTACCTTCCTCTGTTAAATTTCCTCCGGGGGCTGAAACGTGCCCCACTTTTTTCTCATCTCCTGTTTCTCATCCCGCAGACAAATTTTTTCCGGTTTCTGTACACCCTGCGGGCCAATCACCCAACTAAGCGGCCGTTTTTCCTTGCCAACCGCATCCCGCAAGTGGACAAGCCCCTCCATGAAGGCATCCGGTCGCGGCGGGCAGCCGGGAACATACACATCCACCGGCATGAATTTGTCCACCCCCTGCACCACGCTATAGATGTCGTACATCCCGCCGGAATTGGCGCACGATCCCATGGAAATGATCCAGCGTGGCTCCATCATCTGCTGGTAAAGCCGCCGGATGATGGGCGCCATTTTGATGAAAACAGTGCCGGCGATAATCATCACATCCGCCTCGCGAGGGGTGCCGCGAATGACCTCGGCGCCAAAACGGGCGATATCGTATTTGCTGGTCAGGCTGGTGGCCATTTCCACGTAGCAGCAGGATAGTCCAAAATTGAAAGGCCACATGGAATTCTTTCGCCCCCAGGCGATTAAATCCTGCAATTTGCTGAACAGAATACTTTGCTGGACAGTCTCTTCGAACGAGCTGTTGCCGCCCAACGGGATTGTTGATTCAGTTGCCTTACTGAGCCACCATTTCATAAATCGAGATCCGGATTGTTCAGAAGTTTGAATTTCTTGAGAATTTTTTTGCCGCTGGCGGCGTAATCCAGGGCACCGATTCGCCATTCATAGACCAGCACCGCCACCAGTATTCCAATAAATACCAGGATGGCCCAGTAGCCCATCCATCCCAACTCCTTTAGCGAAATGGCCCAGGCGATGATAAACGCCGCCTCCAGGTCGAAAATGACAAAGAACATAGCGATGATATAAAAATGCGAGGAAAAGCGCAGGCGCGCACTGCCGGTGGTGAGGATGCCAGATTCAAACGCCTCACCGGTGGCTTTCTCCTTGTGGCGCTGCCCCAATACGTATGAGAAGCCAATCATGAAAACGATGAGGGCGATTACCGCTGCGGTGTAAACAAGAAGCGGCCAGAGCGCGATGGAATAACCGGTAGCACTATTCAATAGTTGACTCCACTTCCGATTCGATACATCGTACTTACATTCCCCAAACGCATCAGATACCCAAAAAGTTCAATTATGTCTCTGGAGAATGTGAAAAAAATAGTCTTCTTAATGCAAATCCGTTTTTAAAATTCCCGGCTCATGTTAAGAACGCGTTCTTTATCACAGGCTGGGCGTGGATAAAAAAAGCAGAAATTAGAGATCTTGTACTATAGCCGCTGAAATCATCAGCAACCGATTAAATTTGAATCTGAATCGGTCGATTGCAATATATCCGTTTTTTGTATTACCTGCCTCATTATGTAATGATTCAAAACTGCCGCATCTCAGGGAATTAGCGCGGATTCAATAAAGGCAATATTATAACCGCCGTTCATAATCTATTTCGGTAAACAAGATGCATCTATAGGTATGATCGTATTTTTTCTGTAGGAGAACAAACATAAATTACGTCGTTCGAACTCAAACAGGATATATGGTCGAATCCGGCTGTCGAGCTCCCGGAATTTCTTATATCTACCGACCTGGTGAAGTCACCATTGTCTCAATCCAGGAGGATATAAGGAAAAATTCGCCTTTGTTGGTGCGGATTGGGGAACAATTTGCGCCGCTCTGGTCTAAAAGGAAATATTCTCTTGTAAAGTCAATCAAGATCACCTTTAAGATCAATCAAGTTTTTTATTACCAAGTAAAATATATGGAATAGGTCTTTGTAATTCCTAAGATTTAGAAATAAACCTCCTATTTGAATATGATTGAAAACGAATCTGAGAATCTGAAACAGACGGAAGTTACAGAACCGGTTAACCAAATTGCAGAATGCCAAATACCAGGTTAAACAAAAAAGAATTGGATGCCGATTAGGAACGGAATGAAAAGATAATCGCCGCGGGTAGCGCCCGAATTTTCGGGCGAAGATTCGAATGGCTGGCAAAAAAGTAATAAAGCGCCCATAAAATCTGATAAGAATAATTTTTTATGAAATTCATTTAATCGGAGTCTGACCTTGATGCATGATTACATCATTCAACTTGCCTTGATTGTTACATTTGGAGTAGTCGCGCAGATGATGGCGTGGCGCCTGCGCCTGCCGACAATTTTGCTGCTCATGATTTTCGGTTTCCTGGCTGGTCCTGTCACCGGGCTGGTGCACCCGGACGAAGTTTTCGGTCGACTCCTTTTTCCCCTGGTTTCGGTTTCTGTAGCGGTGATTTTATATGAGGGCGGGCTGAGCCTGGGATTCAAAGAGTTGAAGCTCGTCGGCGGTGTCGTGCGAAACCTGGTCACCATCGGGATTCTCATTACCTGGATATTGAGCACGCTGGGTGCCTATTATATTATTGGTCTGAATTTTACACTGTCGCTTATTTTTGGAGCCATTCTGGTTGTTACCGGTCCCACAGTGGTTTTGCCCTTGCTGCGCCAAATCCGGCCTAAGGGCCAGACCAATTCCATTCTGAAATGGGAAGGCATCGTAAATGATCCGATTGGAGCGGTGTTGGCGGTATTGGTTTTCGAAGGAATCCTGGCCAGTGGAGTGAAAGAAGTAACCATGGTTGCCATCGGCGGTCTGCTGAAAACAATTGGTGTAAGCGGACTTATCGGAATCGCCGGCGCGTACATCGTCGTGCTGCTGTTAAAATACCGGTTAATCCCGGATTTTTTGCAGAATCCGGCATCGTTGATGATGGTATTTTGCGTTTTTGGTGCTTCCAATATGGTACTGTCCGAAAGCGGCTTATTCGGTGTAACCGTCATGGGAATTGCCCTGGCCAATCAGAAACAGATACAAGTAAAGCACATCATTGAATTCAAGGAAAATCTCAGGGTGCTGCTGATTTCGGTTCTCTTTATTGTATTGGCGGCGCGGCTGGATATCAGTAAGCTAACAATGTTGAGTTGGAATATTTTCCTGTTCCTGGTGTTCCTGGTTATTATTGTCAGGCCGGTCGTTGTATTTTTTTCCACCATAAAATCTCATTTGAATTGGAAAGAAAAGGTGTTCCTCTCCTGGATGGCGCCACGCGGAATTGTCGCCGCCGCAGTTTCCTCCATTTTTACTATTGAACTTGTGCGGATTGGAATTCCGCAGGCTGAGTTGTTAATTTCACTCACCTTCGTTGTCATTATCGGAACGATTGCTGTTTACGGAATTGGCGCCATGCCGCTGGCCCGCTGGCTGAAAATCTCCGATACGGATCCACAGGGTGTGCTCATTCTTGGAGCGCAGCCGTTCGCAGTTGAAATCGCCGGAATTCTGAAAAAGAATGGATTTAAAGTTCTGCTGGTCGACTCCAACTGGTCAAATATCACGTCGGCCCGGGAGGCCGGACTGCCAACTTACCACGGCAGTATTCTCTCGGAATACATACTGGATGAAATAGATCTTACCGGAATGGGGTATTTGCTGGCATTAACTCCCAATGAAGAGGTCAATTCGCTCGCGGCG
Source organism: uncultured Calditrichaceae bacterium (assembly GCA_964624795.1). Classification (GTDB taxonomy): domain Bacteria; phylum Calditrichota; class Calditrichia; order RBG-13-44-9; family RBG-13-44-9; genus CAZUZS01. The sequence goes on along the minus strand of CAZUZS010000012.1, from coordinate 8,974 downwards.
CTTTATTTCAGCAAGATTTTCGGGAGTGAAAATGTTTATCAACTCTCCGTGGAAAGTGAAGAGCACCGGCAGGGGCACGCGGTTTCGCAGGAACTGCGGGGAAATATCCTTTTCGGATCACAGATTACATATCCCTATCTGGTTAATAAGTTTGGCGGAAACTGCCGCCTGACGTCGGCACCGATTGAAACCGAATCTGACGGCGATGGGTTGTCAAAGGAGAATTCCGGCAAGGAAGTGGTTCCGCTTTTCCTCATCGATGATGGCCCGATTTTAACGATTTATACCCGCGACTTCCAGCCGGCTCCGGTTCCCGGTCAGACTCTAATTAGCCTGGTTTCCTGAAAATAGCAGTCTCAAAAATATTTGCACGAATCCGGCCACGCTCTTTTTGTTCCCTTCCAATTAGACCCGCTGATTTCCTGTCAAGATTGTTGCCGCGATCTCTGCCTGCAAACCGGTCGTAGTTACAATATATCCCGCGAGTTAATCAAAAATATTACGGCTTTATTTTAAATAAAGATGGTATTATGTTCTTATGAAAGGGTGATGGGGGTGGATTACTTATAAGCTTCTCCGGCACAGTTCAAGTGCGAACAGTGCGGACTTCAAATCGAGATGAGCGCAAAACTCTGTGCCATCTAAAGAGGGTGAAATGCGATTTGGAAATGCAGTTTTCGGTAAGTTGAAGCGCATTATCTGCGCGTTGATTTTTATATTATTTACTTCCACCGCAGCTTATGGACAGGGCATTGTTCTGGCGGGGAAGGTGCGGGACAATAATACTTACAACGGTATTCCCCAGGTAAACATTTACGTGGAGGGGACCGGAATAGGAACGGTAACAAATTCCGGCGGCCGATATATTCTCCGGATACCCAAAGCCGATCCGGATATGGTAGTAGTCTATCAGCACGTTGCGTACGACACATTGCGGCTGAAAATTAAGCAAGCCGAATCCTCGGACAACATTTACCTTCAGGAACGAATTATTCCTTTGCCGGCTGTCGAAGTGGAGGCAGAGGGTGAGAAACGGGAAATCGAAAAAGATATACCGCAAGCGGTATCGGTCTTGGAGGGTCGTAATTTTCAACTGCGCGGCTTTATTGATGCGGGAGATTTGTTGCGGACCGACCACAGTGTGCAGGTGGATGAAGATCTGAGCGGGAAGAAAACGGTCGCCATCCGTGGTGGGAATCCGGATGAAGTTGTTGTCCTTTACAATGGAGTAAAACTGAATAGTGCATACGACAACGTCTTCGATCTCTCACTCATCGATCTTGACAATGTGGAAAGATTTGAGATCATTAAGGGAAGCAATACATCTCTTTATGGTCCCGAGGCGTTTTCCGGTGTCGTGAATATCGTGCCAAGATCTCAGCAGGACTACCATGCGCGCTTCCGGCAACGGTTTGGGGCTTATGACTCCGGCAACTGGGGTCTCAATCTTTATCAAAACCTGCACAGATTATATGGATCCTATAATTATTCGAAGGGTGCATCTTCGCGAAAGTACACCGATGAGGCTTTAACCGGCCAATATTTAAAAAACAGGACGGAGAACCAGACCGCCAATCTGGTCTATAACTTCTCCGAGGCGCCGGGCGGACAGGCGATTACTTCTCTGGGTTTGATGTATGTCAGAACCAGGCTGGATTACGATAACCAGCGCGATAATGAAAGTCTGTTGAATTTTAACCAGTTGGTTTCTACTCGATTTCAGGGCGACATTGGCAGAATCCGGAATCTGACTGTTTCCGGCGCCTACCAGTGGCTGGATGAGACACAGTTTTTGTTGAGCGGGTTAAGCCTGCTCGATCGTCGTCTGAAGAATCGTGCCACCTACTTTAATTTCGAAAAAGATTTCCGGATCAGTTCGGCGGAATTCTTTATGGTCTATCAATTCGAGAATACCGATCTGGATTTTCGGGATGATCGTGGGGGCCTTGACGAGGAAAATATTGGACTGCAGCAAGCGGCTCTGCGACGCCGGCACCATGGCTTTGCCTCGCTGGCGAAGTTCAAAGCGCCAACCGGCTCCGATTTCGTCGATTTTATCGACTTCGATGTGAGTTTCCGTTACGACAATGTCAGGGACGATCAGCTTAGCGGCGTTTCCCGGGATCAGTCGGGCGGCGTGTCCCAGGACTCGGTGGGCATCTTTGGAGAGAATAACTGGTCGCGGACCATGCTGAAATTTTCCTCGCATATCGGCGGCGGCAACAGCGACTTTGCATTCAATGCCTACATGAATGCCGGAACGAATGTAAAATTCCCGACCCTGCTGCAACAAATCAGCAGTCCGCGTGTGGTCACCTCCCCTTTGTTTGCGCCTAACCTTGACCCGGAGACCAATCACAGCCTGGAAATCGGTTTGGTTTTAATGCGCGAGTTGCGACAGGTTGGTGGCATTTACGGCTGGCAGGTTGCCGGAAATTATTTCCGGAATTCTTATGACAACAAGTTCAGGTCGTTTTACACCCCCGGTATTCCGGTTGCATTTTACGACAATATTCCCACTGCAAGCATTTCCGGATTTGAAGCCAAACCCAGTATCTTTCTTCTGAATAAGAAATTGACAGTTGATCTCGGGATTTCTCGCTATTTCATTTCGGAAAAAGCCGCATTCCCCTTCAAATATGATTTTAAACGGACGGTAGGATTTAATCTCGATCACCTGGGGTATTCCATCCAATTTCTGTGGTTTACGGAAGGTGAGGAGATTGGCTGGATCAGGGATAGAAATGGGGGACTCACTGAAGTCAATCTTCCGGCCTTTAATAACATCGACTTTCATTTTGGCAAGACCTTTGAATTTGGGAGATTTAAATTATTTCTGAATGGCAGTGGCCGTAACCTCCTGAATCGCAGTTTTGATCTGAATGGGCTTGCTATTCGCGACCGCCGGTTTTATGTAACCTTTGGTGCTCAATATTAGCACGCAGCGAAATGAAATCTGCCTGCGGTGATGGAAATGCCAAAAATTGAATTGGATAAATAATTGAGAGAACAGCAAAAATGAGATCCAGCTATTTTTTGAAACGGCTCTATATTTTTCCCTTCTCTATTCTGCTTCTTGCCGGGTGCACCAGTAATCCCTTTTCCAAGAGCGATGAGATTGCAAAATCTCCCCGTACTGTAAGCGGAACAGTGAAATTGAGTGACGATTCTTCGCCGGCAGGCGTATTTGTCTGGCTCGAGAATTTTGACCTGAGTACAACCACCAATGAACAAGGTCATTTTGACTTAAACCTGCCTGCGCCCGAAAGCCAGCCCGGCGGTGGCGTTACCGGCATCTTCAACCTGTATTTTTATGTCGTAAATTATGCCTTTCAAACCGCTAAGGTTGCAGTCAGGAACGGGGAGTTTATTTATTCCCAGGGTGATATAGGCTCTGATGGAAATCTTCTCAGCACGGTTGAATTGGCTAAGTTGGTGAATATTGAAACGCGTGTGAGCCCGGAAATTTTCGCCGCAAATTTCAGCGGTAGTTTCCGGGTAGAATTCCGGGTTAGCGCTCTCTCCACTCCGGTGGTGGTCAAGGGATATATGGATAAGAACCGTTCCCTTACCGGCATAATCCTCAGGAAACCTGGCCACGGAAAAGGCATCGTTAAGATATACAACCCTTTTGGTTCTGTTCTGGATTCGGAAACCATTTATGGGGCAGTTAAAACTTATTCTACTGATTACCAGTTCGCTCCTTGCAGCCTTCCGGAAGGATTTTACGAAATTATCCCATTTCTATGGGTTGAACAAACTGGTTTGCCCAGCGAACTATTGTCCAATTTTCCGACCAGCTCACGCATCGATTCCGAAGACTATTTGCTGCTGCCTGTTATCCGGGATGTGGACCAGTTGGAAATTGAGGCGACCTCCGGTTATAATTATCCGGAAGGGTGCAATTAGGTTTTTAGAGATTTAGAGAAGACAAATTGTTGACAGACGCCATCTTGTGTTTTAGGATTTGGGAAGTTTGAATTGTGTGGGCTGATATTTATTGAAAAATGCAGGATTTGAGAAATGAAGTTTTATCTGAAAATATCCAGCTTGATTCTTATGCTGGTGCTGGTATTCCAGGATTGTGCGCCAGAGAAATCTGCTCCTACAGCGCCGGTAAACCAACTCCCCGCGGTGGAGGCATGGCTGAAAGAGAATACGGTTTCGATTGAAAGCACCGAACTCCAGAGCGGTTTCGATGATCTGATGCCTCTGAAAGATATGATCGGAAATGCCCGTATCGTTGTCCTGGGAGAGAGCTCTTATGGTACCCATGAAGATCTCGCGATAAAGAACCGCATGGTCCGTTTCCTGTTTTCGGAAATGGGTTTTAACGTGCTGGCGATGGAAGCAAACGCCCCGGAATGCGAACAGATCAACACCTTCCTGCGAACGGGTGATGGGGACGCGGCTTATTTAATTAACAGGCTGGACGACTTTGTATACTACTGCCAGGAGAATCTCGATTACTGGGTAATAAAGACCGAGGAAATGCTGGATCTGGTTAAGTGGATGCGGAGCGTTAATCCGGCCCCCAGCGGTGACAATGCCCTGAATCTTTTCGGAATCGATGCGGTCTTCCCGCCTATGGCCATCCAGAATGTCATATATTACCTTCAAACAGTCGATCCTTCGATGGCGCAATTAGCCAACTCGACTTATTTTCTCTATCGCCTGTTATGGAACCGCTGCTACGATCAAACGGTCAGCAGCACTCGGCGCAAATGCCGAAACCGTGTTCAGGCGGTGTACGATTCACTTTTAAGCAAGCAAAATTTATACGAATCTCTTTCATCCCCTGAGGAATTCTCCTGGGCGCTTCATAATGCACGCATGGTAATCCAAAGCGAACGAATCCGGGCTGGCACCGATCCTGAGGCACGGGAAGCTTTCATGATCGAAAATCTGGATTACCAGATTGAGAAAGCCGGACCGGATGCTAAAATTATTGTCTGGACGCACAATAAGGATGCCGGCAACTTTTCAAACAGCCTTGGCAATCATTTAAAGACAAAATATGGAAATGATGCTGTAATCTTCGGTTTTTCTTTTTACAATGGGCTGTTCAATGCCCGCGGCATCGATCCCCGGAGCAGGTATTTTTTGCGTGATCATTACCTCCGTCCTTGCGTTTACGAAGCTCCTGCTTCGCCACAGGGAAGTTATGAGGAATATTTGCAGGTCGCCGGTATTCCGATGTTCCTCCTTGATCTCCGAACGATCGCCCAAACACAGGGATCCGAGGCAACAAGCTGGATTCCCGGCCCCCGGGCGTTTCGCAATCTCATTTCCATTTATGATGAAAACAAGCCTGATGACTATTTTGAATCCGTTGAGTTGCCCAAAATTTTTGATGCGCTTGTTTTTGTGGAGCAAACATCTCCTTCAAATTTACTGATATATTAATTATCGACTCCCGAATAGAACAAAAATGATCAGGCGGACATATTCTATGGTGTTCGCCTTTTTATTTTAATTGCCTTTGAATCTGTTGCAAAACAGGTTTCCCCCGATTCTTAGCTGTCAGATAACAGGCTGGTCATGGCGGATTGGTTGATTCGTTAGCCGTCGCACAGATGTCGGAGTGAACTGAAGTTGGAAAAAGTCGTTAGAACGACAGGTGTTTATTCAATCGGGGAATAGAAGATGGAAAAACCGCAAAATTGCATCCTTGTCATTTTTGGGGCTTCAGGTGACCTGACAAAACGAAAGCTGGTTCCGGCGCTGTTTAATTTGCATCGTCAAAATCTTTTGCCGGAGAGTTACGCAATCCTGGGTGTGAGCCGCACCGAATACACCGACGATAAATTCAGGGAGCATATTCGCGATAGCGTGAGGGAATTTTGCGAGAAGAAACCTGTGGAATCCGGGCATGTGGAGGATTTCGCCCGCAATATATATTATCAGCAAATCGACACTGGCAACGCTTCCGAATACCAAAAGGTGAAGGCAAAATTGAGCGAGATTGATGAAAAACACCGGATCGGCGGCAACTACATCTATTACCTGGCCACCCCGCCCGGGTTGTACGAAACGATTTCCGAAAATCTTGGCGCACAGCATTTGCAGCGGCAGGGCAACGGGAACGGTTGGAAACGGATCATAATCGAGAAACCATTCGGCTCCGATCTGGAATCTGCCAGGAAGCTCAACCGGAACCTGCAGAAAATATTTAAAGAGGATCAGATTTACCGCATCGATCATTACCTGGGCAAGGAGACGGTTCAAAATACACTGGCATTTCGTTTTGCAAATGGCATATTCGAGCCGCTGTGGAACCGGCATTATATTCATCATGTGGAAATAACCGGGGCCGAAAATATTGGAGTCGAAAATCGCGGCGGCTATTACGAACAATCCGGCGCGCTGCGCGATATGGTACAAAATCATCTGCTGCAGGTGACCGGTCTGATGGCTATGGAGCCACCGTCCGCATTTAATGCCACCGCAGTGCGAAATGAAACGGTGAAAGTGTTCGAGTCCATCTGCCCCATAAAATCGGAGGAAGTTGCGCGGCAGGTGGTGAGAGGACAGTATACCGAATCGAAAATCCGTGGGGAGGAAGTGCCGGGGTACCGGCAGGAAAGAAAAGTGAATCCCGAATCCCGAACGGAAACATTCGTTGCCCTAAAATTTTATATCGATAACTGGCGATGGGGAGGGGTCCCTTTCCTAATTCGTACCGGGAAGCGGCTGCCGACGCGCGTCACCGAGGTTGTCATTCATTTCAACCGAACGCCACACCGCCTGTTTACCGGGGAAAATCCCGGTTCCAGCGAAGACAATCAGCTCATTATTCGCATTCAGCCCGACGAGGGGATTTTGCTGAAATTCGGAATGAAATTGCCCGGAACCGGCTTCCGGATAAAAACAGTGGACATGGATTTTCACTATGCGGACCTGGCGGATGTGTATGTGCCGGAAGCGTATGAGCGGTTGCTGCTGGACAGCATGTTGGGGGATGCAACCCTCTACGCGCGGGCCGATGGGGTTGAGGCGTGCTGGCAGTTTATTACACCGATTCTGCAAACCTGGCAGGAAAATCCCGGAATACCGATTTTTGGCTACCCTGCCGGTACCTGGGGCCCGAAGGAGGCCAGCGATCTTTTTGATGAAAAGGGGGAGGACTGGCGATATCCATGCAAAAATCTTACAAATGAAGGATTATATTGTGAATTGTAAAAAGGCACTGCGCGATGCAGCGCCATCTGCAAATTGCAATTGGAAATAATGACTTTGAGAAGACCTGCAATCAACATTTATGCAACACCGGCTAAGCTTGCCGCTGCTCTGGCCTTACAATTCCGGGGTGCGGTGAAGCAGGCCGCCGATGCCGGGGAAATTATGAATATTGCCGTTTCCGGGGGAAATACGCCTCGCATCTTGTTCGAACAATTAGCAATGCCGCCGCTTGGCGATTCTATTCCCTGGAAAAATGTCCGACTTTTCTGGTGCGATGAAAGGTGCGTGCCGCCGGATGATGCGGAGAGCAATTTCGGTATGGCACAACGCCTTCTGCTGTCCAAAGTCAAAATTCCCGGAAAGAATATTCAGCGAATCCGGGGTGAGAAAAATCCTGTGGAAGAAGCAACTCGCTATTCGCAGGTGGTTGCAAAATATGCCGAGCATGAGAATGCGCGGATGCCGCGTTTCGATTGGATCCTGTTGGGCATGGGAATCGACGGCCACACCGCCTCGCTGTTTCCACAAGCCGGAACTCTGCTCGAAACGGGAAAAATTTATGATGTCGCCGTTCACCCGCAAACCGGCCAGCAGCGAATTACGCTCACGCTGCCGGTAATAAATAATGCAGTGCGCGTCACCTTTTTGGTTATCGGTGAAAAAAAGGCTGTAGTGGTTGGCCAAATCATCAACCGGGAAGGCGATTATGAACAATTTCCGGCGGCAATGGTGCACCCGGCAAATGGCGTCGTGGAGTGGTGGCTGGACAATTCAGCGGCGCTGAGCCTGATGGCTTAAAGCTTTTATCTGCCGTGTCCTGTTTTTCCGGGTGGATCGCCGGGTACTTCTAAGTTGCGAACAAAGACTGAGAACATAAATCATATTTAAGAGGAGCAGACCTGATGAAACATCGCATAACCTTGATTCCCGGTGACGGGATTGGCCCGGAAGTGACCAGCGCTGCGCAGCGAGTGTTGAAAGAAGCGGGTGCCGAGATTGAGTGGGAAGCTGTGGAAGCCGGCGCTTTGGCGCTTGAAAAATACGGGACGCCTTTGCCCGATTCGGTGCTCGATTCCATTCGCAAAAATAAAGTGGCGTTGAAAGGCCCGGTAACGACACCGGTTGGGGGCGGTTTTACCAGCGTGAATGTCACCTTGCGAAAACAACTGAACTTATTTGCCAACGTGCGGCCTATCACCTCCAAATACGGCATGAGCGATCGCTACTTGAATGTGGATATGGTGATTATCCGGGAGAACACCGAAGATGTTTATGCCGGGCTGGAGCAGGATATTGCTCCCGGCGTTGCGCAAACATTGAAAATTATTACCCGTGTCGCCTCCGAGCGCATTGCCCGTTTTGCTTTCGACTACGCCGAGAAAAATGGCCGGCATCTTGTTCACGCCGTTCATAAAGCAAACATTATGAAAAAGAGCGACGGCCTGTTTCTCAACACCTGCCGGGAGATCTCAAACAGCTACCCCGATATCCAGTTCAAAGACATTATTGTAGATAATTGCGCCATGCAGATGGTGATGCGGCCCGAACAGTTCGACGTAATGGTGCTCACCAATCTTTACGGAGATATTATCAGTGATCTCGGCTCCGGTCTGGTTGGCGGACTGGGACTGGTTCCCGGCGTAAATTACGGCGAGGACCTGGCGGTATTTGAAGCGGTTCATGGAAGCGCGCCCGATATCGCCGGCAAAAATATGGCGAATCCGCTGGCTGTTATCCTGTCCGCGGAGCAGATGATGCGCTACCTGGGGGAGGATCATATTGCCAACCATAT
>CAZUZS010000011.1:65195-83994 GCA_964624795.1 uncultured Calditrichaceae bacterium | reverse complement strand
TACCCAGAAGGAACGATACTGGCTGTCGCCGCCAACCTGCGCCGCCAGGATTACCGTAGCATTCTGCCCGGAGATCATACCGGTTCCGGACAGGGAAATTGAATTCTGCGGGTACATTGCATCATTACTGTAAATAACCATGGAATCGTTATAAGTAATTCCCTGGGTTGGCGCAAATGTAACTGCGAACTGCGCGCTTCCGCCCGGTGCGATGGTGGTGTCGATTTGATCGACCGGCCATGCAACACTGAAATCGGGGTTAGAAGTTACCACGCTGTCCACCACGAGATCGGCACTTCCATTATTATAAATGGTGTAGTTGCTGGAAGCACTGCCTCCAACCGCAACAGTATCGAACGCCACGCTCGTGCCGCCGCCGATAACGGGCTCCACATCGTGATTACTGGCGCCCGGAGTCGGGTATGCACCGTGAAAATCGACTGAATTATCATTGGTATCAAATCCGTCGGGGTAGCGGTTCAGGCTTACACCACCGAAAACGTCCACCGCCGGCGAACCTTCGCCAACGAATACGGAGGAACTGAAGTCGCCATAGCCGACTGCGTCCATAACATCCGAGCCATTCATCAGCACGACATTATCGGGACCGTTCTGGAAATCAACGTCGGCGTTAATTAGATCTACTCCAACGACACCTGTGTCCTCGCCGATTACAAAGAAACCGTCTGCGGGAATAGTATTTCCGGAAAGATCGATTGTCGCATAGGTGCCGCCGCCGTTTCCGTTTACACCCAGGAGGGAGTAACCGGTGAGGTCGGTTCCCGGCATACCGTAGAGCTCGGTAAAGGTGTGCACATCGGTTCCGGGACTATCGTAATAGACCTCATTGATGAACATGGGATAATTGGGCATCGGCATAATTACATTATCAACCCACTGGTAAAACATATCCGCAGAAATGTTGCGGATCGCGACATAGATTGTCTGCCCATCAAATGCACTCAAGTCATATGTATAGCGAACCGGCGTGGTTATTGCTGAGGTCACCGTATCCAAACCAACAGTGAAGCTTGATACCTGGTTATCCGTCGTTGAAACCAATACCTGCCAGGTCTCGGGATAGGATGAACTATAAGCCCACGAATCAAATGAAATAAAATCTCCCGAGGTAACAGGAATTGGAGGTGTTACGAGATAGTCGTCATTGCTGGGATTTTTGTAGTGGATACCTGCTACTAAATTGGAGTCGGTTCCGGATGTAAGCAGGTACCAGGACCATACATTTCCATCATTGTTATTATCGATTCGGCTGAAATTATACGGCTCATACGGCCAATTATTGAATTCTTCAGTCACATAATTGGCTGAATAGCCAACACCCGAAAGCATGACCGTATCGGCAGGATTTGTCGGGTCATCTCCGGAAATTATCATTTCCGCAGTTATGAGTCCATTTGTGCTGGGTGTGAATGACCCGATAACAAACAAAGTATCGCCGGGATTGATCGCGCCGGAGGCTGGTGTCACCGAGAAATCCGAATTGCTGATTGAAATGGAAGAAATAGTTAAGACGCCACCTCCTGCGTTAGTGACAAGGGGCATGGTATCGGAAGCCGTTGCTCCAATTAAAGTTGGTGGTGCTACAAGTTCAGAAAAAAGAGTATTCATCACAGGATCTGTGGGAGCTTCTTCCACGCTAACAGCATCAATATTGGGGTTACTATACCCGTAAGCGCTAGTACCCACAAACTTGAACCAAAAAGCAGCTCCGGCATAGCTTGCCAGGGGGACGTCAACTTCGGTCCAAGGATCGACAATGGCTGGTGTGGTATAAATCAGATTCCAGTTGACACTATCGGAACTGGCATATACTTCAACAACATCATTATCGCCGCTGTCCCAGTACCAAAATTTTAGCCTCGGGCTTGTTGCGGCAGAAAGATCAATGCTCTTTGAGATCATCTGGCCACTCACGCCGCTTGAATAGTTGTAGTCGTCAAAATAAGCTGAGTAACTACCCTCGATGACGCTGCCGGGCCCGTAGGGATTTCCGTCGCCCTGCAGCCAGACGCCATCTCCGGATGCCGGATCGAGCGTCATATTTGCTGGCGGCCAGGCTTCAAATCCTTCTGAGAAATAGGCGTCCTTTTCCAAGGTAACATTTGATATTTGTCCTTTAAAAAGTCCCATGTCAAGATGATTGCCTTGAATAGAAGTTTGCGTTGCAGCGTTTTTCCCGTTCAGTAGATTTTTCGATTCAGGCATTTGAGGTTTTTCAGCAGCCCAAATCATGCTTGGCAGCAAACAGACCATAGCTGCCATACATATTAGTTTGAAAAAGTGCTTCATAAAACAACCTCCAAAAATTGAGTTAAAATTGAAGTAAAATAAATGAAGAAACAGAATAATTAGGTGCCACTCAAGAATATCACCTCCCTTACAGAAGTAAAGCATTCTTTTTTTCGGCTTTTTTTGCGTGACAGGTAAGTAGCTAATATTATCGCTTCCTGCAATAAAGAATTTATTGTTTTTTTTCTGAAAATCAAGCTATTTTTGATTAAGTTGTTCCAAACCAAAGATGAAGCCGGATGAAGCAATATGCTCAAAAATATTTGGCGTTAAATGCAGCGATCGGCCTGGGAGTGATTTCTCTGGGCATTCAGGTTGTTTTTATCCGGCTGCTATTGGAAGTTCTTCAGGGGAACGAATTATTCATCGGACTGGCATTGGGAATTTGGTTGATGGGGACATCCAGCGGTTCGATCCTGTCTTCACGTTTGTCCCAAAAACAAGCCGTACCGAACAGGATTGTTTTTTATGTTGTCCCAATTTTTCTCTTAAATTATATGCTTATTAAAATCTGTCCAAAGCTGTTTCATTTTATCCCCGGTGCGCCTCTTCCAATTGCCAGTGCCACATTGATAATCCTGATCTCCTTATTACCCTCTTCCTTTATATGCGGCGCACTGTTCCCCTACCTGGTCAAAATCATTATTAAGCCCGGTGTTTTGCTACCAAAGCAGATTGCCCGTATTTACATTTATGAAAGCATTGGTTCCTTCCTGGCGGCAGTTATGCTCAATTACTTCTTGTTTCGCTATTTGAGCGGTTTTCAGGCACTAGCAATTTGTTTTTTATTGTTTATGATATGTTGGTCGCTGCCAGCCTTCTTCAACCGGAAGACGCGATTGCCCGATAAAATCGGCATTCTTGCTTATCTATTCATCATTCTGCTCCTCATTGTCGCGGGAACGTGGGGGATTACGAGGCTGAACCGGATTATTTATTCACCTTACCAGATTACTCGTGACCACGACACCCCGTACGGGAACTTTAAAGTAATGGAATCGGGCGATCAGCAAGTTGCATATTATCAGGGGAAAATTCTCTATTCTACTCCCGACCTTCAAACAGTCGAAAACCGGATTCTGATACCGTTACTCAACCATCCTCATCCTGAGAATGTTTTGATAATTGGTGGAAATCTCGCCGGCTACCTGCCGTATCTGAGCAAAATATCGTCCCTAAAAAGCGTTCATTATGTGGAAATGGACCCGGCGCTGGTTCGGTTTCAGAAGGAAGAGATAACCCGGCAGAATCCAGGAAATGATCTGACCCTTACTTTTATTACTTCCGAATGTAGAAATTACCTTTCGGTTAGCGCGCATCGCTATGATATCATTTGCCTGAACGAGCCGGAGCCTTCCACGCTTGGTCTAAATCGACTGTATTCGGAGACTTTTTTTAAATTGATACGCAGGCATCTGAAGGCAAGCGGTCTCTATTATTTCAGCATACGATCCTCGGAAAACTACATAAATGAAAATCTGGCGATCTACATCGGTATTTTGAAAAATACTTTGCAGAGAGAGTTTGCGCATGTGGTGATTCTCCCGGGAGATGAAAACAATTTTCTGTGCGGTAGTGGTGCTTCTTTTGGCGAATTTTTGAGTATGTGGAAGGAACGGTTGGCCGAATATGAAATAATGCCAAAGTATCTTACACCAACCTTTATGAAATACCAGCTATCGGAAGAACGAATGCGGGCCTTTGAAGCGCAGATTAACAGGTGGCAATCGACTCGCCACATTAGCGATTTTAATTTGAATGGCTATCTTGCTTATTTTATGACCTGGAGTTCGCTGAGTGGTCAAAAACTGACCGCGGTTTTTAAAAAATTAAACGAGAGCAAAATTCTTCTGGTTGTTTCGGTTTGCCTTGCATTACTGGCCTTCCGGTTGTTTGTAATGCGAGTTCCAAGCTGGCTGTCTTTATTTAACCTGTTCCTGGTTGGAGCGGCACTTATCATGCTCGAAGTAGTTCTGCTATATTCCTACCAGGTGCTATTCGGGACGGTCTATTCGGGAATCTCAATCATTTTTGGATTATATCTGCTCGGCCTTGCGTTTGGCGCGGGAATTTCAACCCGCCAGATAATACAAGCCGGCGCCCGGCGACTACGAATTACGCTTTTAGGTATGATTGCCGGTTGTCTGATTTTGTATCTTACCGGGGCTTTTGAATGGCAGATTATTTCATCCGCAACGGTCTACAATGCCTCCCGCTGGATGTTGTACCCGTCACTGATTTTCTTCTTTGGGAGCATGGGCGGCATGTATTTCGCGCAGGTCACGTCCCAATATTACACACTTCATCCATCGGGAAATGCGGGATTGACGTATGGCCTGGATTTGGGCGGGGCGGTTTTGGGCGCACTTTTCTCATCTGTTTTGCTCATCCCCTTGATGGGTATTCCCGGAAGCCTCATTTTCATTGGGGGCATATTATTGCTCGCTATGATTTAGCATCGATCAATGAGATCACCAAGCCGCCATTTAATTAAAAAAGTTGCTCTGTAATGAAACCGGAAGGTGGCCTGCAAAAAAAGCCGTGATGAGAATTGTAATAGCAGGATAGTACTCTCGCATGAATTATCCCATCATATACTCTCTCATGCCTTATGGCGATCTTGGCGAGTAGCTTGGCGGACTGACGCGATAATTTGACTGGAGAACGCTTTCATCGTTCTGCCCGGATTTTTGCTTTGGCGCCAAATCTATCAGCGCCAAATTCTTCTAACATGATGTAGATCATGCGTTTTGCGTGTTCACGGCCTTCCGGTAATATTTATAAGATGCAGGAATTAAAACAAAAAAGCCGCCAGTGATAAGCTGGCGGCTTGATTTTATTGCAATCATTTTGGGGCTTACATGACAACCAGGCCTTCGAGATTCGCATTTTCAAGCTTTTGGGGATTCAAATTCGATCGGATGATAATGGCTCTCTGAAGGACTGGCATCTGAATTTCACACCTGTTAAACTTGCTGTTTACAATCTGCGTTTCCCGCATAATCGGTTTCTGGATTTTGCAGCTTTCAAAGAGGTTGTGGTTGAGAATGGCCGTGGCGAATCTGCAGTTCTGCAAAAGTGAATTCTTGAAAAGGTTATTATCCATCAAACAACCGATATAGTTTGCTTCGATAAGATCGTTGGTCTGGAATTCACATTTATAAAACTGGCTGCCGGAGAAGAGGGCATTGTCCAGCTTGCTCTTTTCGACAATAATGGCGTCGAAGAAACTCATCATAAAATTACTGTCGGCAATCTGCACCGATTTGAATGTGTCGTCTTTCCAGAATGTATTCTTAAGGTCGGCGGATTTGATATACAGATTTTCGAACTGGCAATTTTTTGTTTTGAGGAGGTTTCCCTCCACCAACGACATGTCAACATCGGTGAAGACGGAATCCAGAATAATGGTTCCGCTTAATGTGGCTTGCACAAGCTTCGTATTCTTGAAACGGGAATTTTGAATAAAGCTTCTTTTCAGATTGATGTTTGTCATATTGGAATCGCTGAAATCTACATCAATCAGCATGGCGCCCATAAATGATGCGCTACGCAGGTCGAGCGACGAAAGGTCGTAACTATCCAGGACAATTTTATCCAACGTGACCGGCGCAACCGAACTTTCGATATTTTTATGCAGCTTCTTCAGATAGGTCTTTTTATCAGGAATGTGTTGCCAGCAATAGTGGGTAAAAGAAATTGGTTTAAAGGGACATCCGTCTTCCGCACACTTATGGTAGGACATGTTTTCACCCCCGGTTCAGTTCGTATTTCATTTCTAAGGTTCATTTATTTCATAACGTTATATATTAAAAAAAAATAATGAAAAATCCAATTCTAAAATTAATTTTAGTTTGTGTGAAGAATAAAGTTCCATTATCTTATTAATTTGCTGAAATATGGGTTGCGTTATTGTCCGCACCATTTTTTGCATTCAATAGATGCCTTTGAATACATGATAGGAAACATAAGATTACAATGCAGGTTGTTTGATCGCCGTATCATCAAATCCGTAAGATGCGGAAACTGATAATTCCAAACTGCCAAACTTGCCGCGAGACAAAATATGAGATGACCTTGCTGCATATTGTTTTTGAGGAGATTTTATGTCAAAGATAATGCTAACTTTGCTCAATCCCAAGCCTGCGAACGGCCGGTCACAAAATTTGAAATCGCGGCAGGAAATTGATGACGCCTCAAAATGGCGCACCGACCATATTTTTGCCTCCAATGACGACTGGGAGACGGCGTTTGATGGAATCCAGGAAGATATGGATCAATTAGACCAGTACCGCGGCCAGTTGGGCGAATCGGCCGGCCAGATGCTCAAGTGCTTTCAAATTCGGGATCGGATTGAAATCACCCTTGGTAATTTAAGCCTTTATGCCAATCTTAAGGGAGACGAAGATACCCGTGTTTCAAAATTCCAGGCATATCGGGAAAGAATTGCGAATTTGATTAGCAGAGTAAGGCAAAAAGAAGCATTTATTTACCCCGAGATCATTTCTCTGCCGAAAGCAAAAATTTGGGAATTCATCCATGGAAACCGCGAGCTCGCGGTGTACGAGCATTATCTCCGGGATATCCTGCGCAGCAAAAACCATATTCTGAACAAGGATGGCGAACATCTGCTCGCACTTGCCGGCGAAATGGCCGGGACGCCATACCAGGTCTTTTCCATGTTCAATAATGCAGACATCAAATTTCCTGAAGTTGAAAATGAGCAGGGAACGCGGGTTGAGGTTACAAAGGGAAATTTTTCAGTGCTCATACGCTCTGCCAACCGGCGGGTAAGAAAAAATACCTTCCTTGCTTTTTACAATACGTACAACGATTGGAAGAATACGCTTTCGGCAAACCTCTCCGGTGCTATCAGGAAAAATATCTTTTTCGCCAAGGCCCGGAATTACCGGAACGCACTGGAGGGCGCTCTGGATTCGGATAATATCCCAACCGCGGTGTACGATAATGTGATTGAAGCAGTAAATAAAAATATTGAACCGATGCACAAATATATCAATCTCCGCAAAAGGCTTTTGAAGCTTGACAGGGTTCAACCATGGGATTTATATGTGCCGTTGCTGACGGAAATGAAGTGGAAAGTGCCGTATCCACAAGCGGTTGAAACAATCAAAAAGGCATTGCAGCCACTAGGAGACGACTACCTCCGGGCGATGGAGAATGGTTTTCAATCCGGCTGGATTGACGTTTTTGAAAATCAAGGCAAACGATCCGGTGCCTATTCAAATGCATCCTATGGGATTGCGCATCCCTATATTCTTCTGAATTACAATGAAACGCTGGACGATATGTTCACAGTAGCCCATGAGATGGGGCACGCCATGCATTCTTATTATACAATGCGGACCCAGCCTTATATTTACAGCGAGTATACAATCTTTGTGGCAGAGGTGGCATCCACGTTAAATGAATCGTTGCTTATTGACTACCTGCTAAAAAATACCACCGACAAGGACAAGAAACTCTACCTGTTGAACCATTATATTGACCAGATCCGGGGTACTGTTTACATCCAGACCATTTTTGCGGAATTTGAAAAATCCATCCATGAAAAAGCCGAAGCTGGCGAGGCACTTACCGCCGAAAGTCTGAACCGGCTTGCCAGGGAAATTTATGCCCGCTACTACGGCCCGGATTTTGAGTTGGATTCAATCTACGATGTGAATTGGTGCCGCATTCCACATTTTTATTATGATTTTTATGTTTGGCAGTACGCCACCGGATTTTCAGCAGCAACTGCGCTTTCCCGGAAAATTCTGGCGGGCGACATCCCGACGCGGGATGCGTATCTCCGTTTTCTCAGCCGCGGGAGCTCGGACTACTCCATCAATCTATTGAGGGATGCCGGGGTGGATATGACATCGCCTGTTCCCATCGAAGCGACCGCCCGGCTTTTCGCTAAACTCATCGATGAAATGGAAAACCTGTTGGGTGAATAGAAGTTGCCCCTGAAGGGAGTCCGGTATTTTCTGAGACTGGCCTGGCTCTGATCAAAGGAGACAGTTGTCGGATGTGATTGCTTTGCCTGCGAACGCACACGCAATTACGATTCCTGCCGCCACCCTTTACTGATCTATCCTGGAGTGCTGCTTCAAACCTCGTAACTTACATATCAATCGACTCCTTTTTGCCCTATCGGTATACTGTTCAAACAGAATGCGGAATAATGGTTCTCACATAGATTATATTGCTTGACGATTCAATTCGATAAGCCCTTTCGACAAATCCGTTGACTTTTTTTTATTTAATACGTACTATTTGCGTCTTGCAGGTGGAGAATGTGACGAATGGCGAGTAAAAAATTCAGGGTGTTCATAACCCAACCCATTCCGGACGCCGGGATAGAGATGCTGCAAAACGATTGTGAAGTATCTGTTTATCCAAGCAATTCACCCATTCCACGAAAAATTCTGATTGAAAATATCAAAGAGGCGGTAGGTGTTATCAGTTTGTTATCTACACCGATAGACCGGGAGATTATTGATCACGCCGCGGCATTGCGCGTTATCAGCAATTATGCGGTTGGCTACGACAACATCGATGTAAAATATGCGACCGGCCGGAAGATAGTGGTTACCAATACGCCTGAAGTTTTGACAGACGCGACCGCGGATTTGACCTGGGCGCTTCTTCTTGCCGCCGCCCGGCGGCTAGCCGAAGGCGATCGGATGGTGCGCAGCGGCCGTTTTCACGGCTGGGAGCCTCTGATGCTGCTGGGGCAGGATTTGACAAAGAAAACACTCGGAATCATTGGGGCGGGAAGAATAGGAACCGCAGTGGCGCTACGCAGCCGGGGCTGGGACATGCGCGTCCTCTATTTTGACCGGAGCAGAAATCCCCTCCTGGAGGAAAAACTGGCCGCGCGCAAGGTTTCCCAGGATACCCTGTTGGGAGAATCCGATTTTATTTCAATTCATTTGCCGCTATCTTCCGGTACACGACACCTTATAAATGAAAACGCTTTACGAAGAGTAAAACCAACTGCATATTTAGTTAACACTTCGCGCGGACCGATTGTTGATGAGACGGCCCTGGTAAAAGCCCTGCAGGAAAAATGGATTGCCGGCGCCGCACTGGATGTCTTTGAAAATGAACCGCTGCTTGCTCCGGGTCTTGCCGACCTGGAAAATGTGACTCTTGTTCCGCATATCGGCAGCGCTACCGTCCATACCCGCGACGAGATGGCGCGCACTGCTGCGCGGAATCTACTTGCTGTTTTGAAGGGGAAGAAACCGGGGTTCGCGGTAAACCCGGAGCTTTTTCAGGATTAGGCTGCAATTGGTTCCAGGTTTTATTTTTGGAATACTAAAAAACAGGGCAGAAACAAAAAATATTTGATATATGGTTCGGACGATTACCTATTGAGGAGATGCCATGGGACGCTTAAGCGGTAAACAAATTTTATTGATCGTTGCCCAGAAGAATTACAACGAGGAAGAGTATTCATATCTTGACAACTTATTCATCGAAGAAGGTGCGGTGGTAGCCGTTGCCAGCCATTCCATGGACAAGGCTTTAGGCCGGTTGGATGGATATGTGGTTCCGCATCTTACGATTGCCGATGCGGAGACCAAGAATTATGACGCAATTGTATTGATTGGTGGTTATGGGGCCTATACTTCGCTTTGGGACGATGCAGACCTCCACCGGATTCTGAAAGAAGCGAATTCCGGACACAAGCTGATTGCCGCGGCCAGCGTTTCTCCGGTAGCGCTGGCAAATGCTGATTTATTACAGGGCAAAAAGGCGACGGTCTATCCCGATTATAATGCAGCGGTCATTTTGCAGCAGAAGGGCGCCGTCCATGTTCATGATAAAGTGGTTGTAGACGATAATATCATTACCAGCAATCAGCCGCGTTGGATAAAGGAGTTTGCTGAAATGATAATTTCCAAACTGACTGAGGGTAGATGAGTCGGAAGGCGCCAAAAGCATACAAGAATTCGGAGTTCATGAATAGCAGTGATGCGCGGACATTGCGCATCCTGTCTGAGTATCTGGAACCGGCAGCACGTTTCAAAAAATTAAACATCAAGGATACAATCGTTTTCTACGGATCGGCGCGTGTAAAAGATGGCGCAACCGCCAGGGAAATGTACGATCTGAAAAAGAAGGCCTTTGATCAGTCCCCGGATGAGGCGAACCAAAAGGAATTGCGACATGCCGAGATCGGTCTCAAGATGTCCCGTTATTACGATGAGGCGCGGGAGCTGGCGCGTCTGCTAACCCAATGGTCTATCGGTCTGAAAAATTCCCATTACCGGTTCCTGGTTTGTTCCGGCGGCGGCCCCGGCATCATGGAAGCGGTCAATCGCGGAGCGCAGGACGCCGCGGGTGGCAAATCGATTGGCCTGAATATTTCGCTGCCCATGGAGCAGGAATCAAACGACTACATCACGCCGGAGCTGAATTTTGAATTCCACTATTTCTTTATGCGGAAATTCTGGTTTGTGTATTTGGCCAAGGCGCTGGTTGTGTTTCCCGGCGGTTTCGGCACCATGGACGAGCTTTGGGAAGTGCTGACCCTGATTCAGACCAAGAAATTACAGAAATCAATGCCCGTAGTGCTGTATGGTGAAGATTACTGGCAGAATGTCATTAATTTCCCATACATGGTCGAAAACCTGGTTATTGATCAGGCCGATCTCGATTTATTCTATTTTGTCGACAATCCGCGGGATGCGTTCGAATATCTGCGCGAGCGGCTCACCGCTGCCTTTCTCTAAATCTGGAATCGTTCCCAAGAATGGAGATGCCACTTTACGGAAAATAACTGATTCGAATAATTGAACCGGCAACATCACCCCGCCATTGTACCGTTTGATAAATCATCAAAAGCGCTTTTCACCTTTTCCTTGGACGGATGCCGATAACATTGGGAATTTTCCATGCTGAGGCATTTTGGTCATTCAGGATGAAGCCGGTTTCATAACTTCCGAAAAGCTCTTTCTCAAAGTCGCCAGCCGAAAAATACAAGCTGGCTTCCGGTCCTCCCTCCAGGTACATGGCATTGTAAATATTCAGCGGTAGCTGCAGCAGCATTTCTATGAAATCGTGAACGGAATAGGGCGAGCGGCAGTGAATGAACAGGAGGTCGCCTTCCTTATCGACTGCCAGTGCAGCAATGCTCCATTTCCGGGGTTGTTGCTGCCACACATTTTTCTGCCGACAGCTAATCATGCGAATGCTTTGGGAAAAAGAAAGGTATTTGCTTTTCCAGATCTTAAAATCCTGGCATTTTAAATCGATAATTTGCGCCTGCGGTACGTTCTCTTCCAGCGGGGCGCAGGCAAATACACAGTTGTAAGTTTTGTTCAGATTCCGATTGTTGAGGTGCTCTCCACTTTTCATGAATCCAACCGAAGTGAGATGGTCGGCAGCGTACATCCCGGCATTTATTACCGCAGTCAATTTGAATTCAGAGGCCCACGTTTTCACAGTGCGGGATTTCTGGTCGAGCTGGCTTGCGCAATAAATATTGATGTCGTAAAATTCGGGATCGATCTTGAGAACCGTGATTCGTGAGTCGCCATAGTCCGACTTTACCGGTGCTTCTAAAATCTTGAGGGCCAACCCGGGATTGATATTCAGCTTCGATTCGTTTTCCGCCTGAGCGAACAAAAAAGTAATACAGAATTGGATAACAAAAGCAACAATGACTGCGGGCTGTTTTATTTGACGGTTCATCTTTCTCTTCAAGTGTCGATTTAACTGTTTCGGTACCCCCAAAATAAGCAGCGGAGCGGTCTCAAATCAAGCGCAATATTGACTGCCTTTTTACATCGATGCATTGGGTTCTGACAAGCATCCCGGCCATAAATGTAATTGGCAAAAGCGATTGCATCCAATTTTAATTGTCCATATATTCGCCCGCGATAAAATTAATAACGAGCGTCGTGTTTTATCTTGGAAAGCAAGACTTAACCGTAAGGGGATTAAATGAATTTGACTGGCAGTGAGAAACGAACATTGCGTGCACAGGGAAGTCTGCTCAAGCCGGAAGTCTGGATCGGGAAGGAAGGAATCTCCGGCGGCACCCTTCAGACAATTAAAAATTCTTTCCACACCAAGGAGCTGGTTAAAATCAAATTGCTGGACAACAGCCCAATTGACAAGCGTGCTGCAGCGGAAAAACTGGCTCAGGATTGTGGGGCAGAAGTGGTCCAGATTATCGGGAATACAATACTTCTCTACAGACCGTTTCCGGAGGCGAATGCTTGAGTCTTCGTGAAAGAAGAATGCCTGTTTTGCTCGGCCTGATGACCCTGCTGTTCGGTTTTTCATTCATTGCAACAAAAAATGCATTGCAGGGATTAGGCGTGTTTCAAGTCGTATTTGGGCGCTACCTGATTGCCTTCCTGGTTTTGACGGCCATTCTTTGGCGGGACCGAAGGAAATTTCACATTGCCGGCAAGGACTTGAAACAGTTTCTTCTGCTGACCATGGTGGAGCCGGTAGGGTATTTTGTTTTTGAAACTTTCGGTGTTCGTTACACGACGCCATCTGCGGTTTCTTTGATTATTGCGACCATCCCGATCTTTTCCATACTGCTCGCCCTTTGGATATTGAAAGAAAGAACGACGATGCTCGCAATTACCGGAATTATCCTGTCATTGATTGGCGTCTATTTCATCGTTGTGATTCAGCCCAAAAGCCAGCTTGCACCCAAACCAATGCTGGGGAATTTGCTGACGCTTGGAGCGGCGCTATCCGCCGGTTTTTATAATGTGCTGTGCCGCCGGCTTTCCCGCATCTACTCCCCGCTCACCATCACCTACTATCAATCGATGGTTGCCACGGTGGTATTTTTGCCGTTTGCGCTTTTCGAAAGCTATTTTAATCCGGCATTTCGTATAAATGGATTTATCCTGCTTAACGTGCTTTATCTGGGAGTTGGGGCTTCGGTGGCAGCCTATTTGATTCTGAACTATGCTTTAAGCCGGCTACCCGTTTTTCGTGTGGCAATTTTTGCGAACCTGATCCCGGTAGTTACGATTTTAGCAGCGTGGTTTGTTTATGGCGAATTACTGGAAGTGCTGCAATTGCTCGGCGCGCTTTTCATCATAGCCGGGGTTTACCTGACCTATGCCCAGGATTCGAAAAAGATTGCATCCATTCCACCGGCATAGCTACACCTGCCCGATCTCCCTATTAATTCTACAAGGACTTTCCTCGGTTGATACCTTTAAATTTGACAGTGTCGGTTAAAGTGCTACCGGCTGTTTCAGCGTGTAACCCTTTTCCGTTGTTTCTATCCTGCCGCAATAAACGCGGGGATCATGCTCGAAGAACACCAGCCAGTCCTCATCAACGGCCTGTTTCAATATCTTTCGTTTTTCTTCGATTGTTTTTACCGGCGCCAGATCGTAGGCCATTACCCACGGGAGCGGAATATGGGCAGATGTCGGCATCAGGTCCGCGGCGTAGAGTAATTTATCGTTCCCGCCGGAGATAAGCACCATTTGCTGAGCGACCGTATGCCCTTCGGAGAGGATAATTTCAACCCCGTCAAAAAGTGTCTGCTCCCCATCCAGGATTTTCAACTGACCGGACTTCATCAGTGGATCGATGTTCTCCGGAAGGTAACTGGCGCGGTCTTTCTCAAATCCCTTCTGTGCCCATTCCAGTTGTCTCTTTTGCACGTAATATGTGGCATTTGGAAATTGCGTCGTTAAGTTGCTGTTTTGGTCGTAACAGATTGCCCCACCTACATGATCGAAGTGCAGGTGGGTCAAAATCACGTCGGTAATATCTTCCGGCTGAATATTTCGTGCCGCAAGCGATTTCAGCAGCGAGTGCTCCGAGTAATCCACGGCATATATTTCACCAAATTTGTCGTTGAACTTGGTTCCAACGCCGGTATCAATCAGAATTACTTTTCCGTCCCGCACAAGCATAAGTGTGTTCAATGACATGCTGATGCGGTTCTTCTCGTCGGGTGGATTCACCTTCTGCCACAAAACCCGCGGGACCACTCCAAACATGGCTCCGCCATCCAGGCGAAAGCGCCCGGCATCTATTAAATGCACATCATAATTTCCAACCTTCATTGTCCCTCCTTCTTACCTTTTCACACACTGCTTACACTCCCAAGTCACTTTTTGTTCTGCAAAGTTGTCTGTACCTTCGGATGACGATGTATTTTAAAAAAGAACCCATGCCGCCGGTTCATTCCAACTGCAGAAAAATGAGGGGAATACCTTTATCCCGGAAGGTAGATCGACAACCGCCGCCGGCTTCGCGAACCGGACGGCGGCTTTCGGCATGAATCAAAACCATGTTCGCTCGATTTTTCGGTTATGGCTGCAGATATTTCCCCAGCCAGCCGTAAACATTGTTCCACCACTGATTGGCGTCCTTGGGCTTCACCACAAAGTGTGTTTCGTTCGGGTAAAGAAGCAGCTTGGAATCCACGCCTTTCAATTGCAGTGCAGTGAATAGCTGCATCGCCTGAGTGTAAGGAATCCGGAAGTCCCACTCCCCATGAACAATCAGCATCGGCGTCTTAAAATGATCCACAAAGTTAGCTGGATTCCACTTTTCGTAGAGGCTGCCTTTTTGCCAGGGATAGCCGTTGAACTCCCAGGTGGGGAACCACAGCTCCTCTGTAGAGCCGAACATGCTGACCTGCTCGTAAACGCCGTCGTGGCAAACAAGGGTCTTGAAAAGTCCCTCATCATTATGCCCCTCAATCCAGTTGATCATAAAACCGCCATAAGAAGCGCCGGCTGCCCCGATGCGGTTCTTGTCCACAAAGGGGAATTTTTCCGCCGCCCACCTGGTGCCGGTCATGATATCTTCATAAGGGGCGCCGCCCCAATCCTTGCTCACGGCGTTGCAGAAGGCCTGTCCGTATCCACGGCTGCCATGAAAATTGATCATGATGACGACATACCCGGGAGAGGCAAACATCTCCGCATTCCAGCGATAGTGGAAATCATCACTCCATTCGCCTTGCGGCCCACCATGAATAAGGCAGAGCATGGGATATTTCTTGTTGGGGTCGAACTGCGGCGGTTTGACCATGAAAAGCTGGATGGAATCATTGTTAGCACCGGTAAACCAGTAGCTTTCCAGCGGATTCATTTCCAGTCCGGCCAGGCGTTCCTGGTTCGTAAAGGTGAGTTGAGTCAGCTCCTTTTTCCGGATGTCCAGTTTGTAGAGCTCGGTGGGGTAATTGACTGCCTGCCGGCTGACCACCAGGTATTTCCCATCCGGGCTGATATCGATAGCATTGATAAAATTTCCGGCCAAAAGTATGGTTCGTTTTGCTGTTTTAATATCCACTGCATAAATGGTGTGGCTGCCATGATTGGGAACGAAAAAATAGATTTTGCGGCTGTCCGGAGACCAGACAAAATCGGAAACGGACCGGTCCAGCGACTCGGTTAGATTCGTTTTCGAGCCGTCCTGAAGATTCACAAGCATCAGATTCTGCTGGTCGGCTTCAAATCCCGGGGTAGCCATGGACATGTAAGCGAGATATTTCCCATCCGGTGAATATCGCGGGCCGTTATCGTTGCCCTTTCGGGTAGTCACCTGTTGGGCTTCGGCCCGGTCGACCGGGGTTGTCCAGACATCGTTGTTGGTGCTGATGGCTACAATCGGATCGGGATTTTTGACAAAACTCAATGTTTTTCCATCGGGCGAGAACACAAAATCGTGATCGCTGCCCAGCGCGATTGGCGGTGTGTCCGTAGCGCCTGGCGTCAGGTCTCTCACGAATTTGCCATCCCGCTGCACTAAAATTACGTGGCTGTATTTCCCGTCCCGCCAGGCATCCCAGTGCCGGTACAGCAAGTGGTGGATTTCCCGGCCCTCACCGATTTTCTTTTCATTCATCTCTTTTTCCAGATCGACGCTGCCCTGCGGGGATTGTGCTTCGGGCAGAACATCCGTAGCCACAGCAAAGTAATTGCCGTCAGGAGACCATGTAAAACTGTTCACGTTGGTGGGAATATCGGTCACCTTTACTGCTTCCCCTCCCTTCAGATTCAGCACATAAATCTGGGCGCTGCCGTCCCGGGTTGAGATAAATGCCAGCTCATCGCCGGATGGCGACCAGCGTGGTGAAAAATCCGATTTTTCCGAGAAAGTAAGCTGCCTGGTCGTTTTCCCGTCAGTGGACACCAGGTAAATATCGCTGTTGCCGGAATTCTTTTTCAGATCATAATAGGTCACGGTGTAAGCTACCCATTTTCCGTCCGGCGAGATGTGCGGATCGGCAACCCTGCCCATGCCAAACATGTCCTCAAATTTTATGGGAGCCTTGGCGGGCGCAATAGTGATGAAAGATACCAATATAGCAAGAATTAACACACCGGCTCTTTGTAGCATTTTCTCTCCTCCAATATGATTTTGTAATTTTCCCCATAAGATAATCAATTTTTTGAAGCTATGCCGTATTCAAGATAAAATAAAATTGTCCGAAAATCGTTCCTGTCAGAATGGGTATGCCCAAAAATTGCAGCGACGGTGCGGGAAAACGGTCGGTTTCTGTGGATATGGTTTTTTCAGATATTAAAATTGAACTTTGAAAAACAGGCGAACATTTTTAATTTGCCCGCTATTATTTTTTCAATGAAGAAAATACAGTGTAATGAAAGGAAAGCGGTATGAAATCAGGGCATAAACGGCTGATTCTCTTTCTCATATTTGCTATTATAATGGCCTTCCAGGTAAATGCTGTCCTGGCGCAGCAGCATTCCGATGCGGATTCTTCCAGGGCAATATCTCACGCAAATACAGAAAACGCACAGATCCATGAAGCTGAAGAAAGCGACGAACTGGGTGGAAAGCTTCCCCTGTGGAGTGTAATTCCATTCGTTGGAATCTTGTTGAGCATTGCTATTTTTCCGCTCGTTGCACCTCATTTCTGGCATCACAACTTCGGGAAGGTTTCGCTTTTTTGGGGCCTGATTCTGGGCGTTCCCTTTCTCCTTGCTTATCAGAGCCAGGCGATTCACTCCATGCTGGAAATATATCTCGAAGAGTATATTCCGTTTATCATACTGCTGTGGGCCCTGTTCACCGTTGCCGGCGGCATTCTGGTGGAAGGTGCACCGGTGGGTACCCCGTTAGCTAACCTGGTGATGATGATCATCGGGACTTTCTTTGCTTCCTGGATTGGCACCACCGGCGCGGCAATGGTGCTGGTTCGTCCGCTGATCCGGATGAACAAATTCCGCAAATCCAAAGTGCACCTCATGGTGTTTTTTATTTTTCTCGTTGCCAACGTTGGCGGTTCGCTCACCCCGCTGGGAGATCCGCCGCTGTTCCTGGGTTTTCTGAACGGCGTTCCGTTTTTTTGGACATTTAATATATTCACCGAATTTTTAACCGTGGCTGGCATTCTGCTCGTATTGTTCTTCCTGTTCGACTACTTCATGTTTCACAAAGAAGGCTGGCACAAATCTCTGAAATTGAAAGCTCACCACTTCCGCGTGCCGTCCGATCTCCATGAAATCGTTTTTGAAGAAGATTTTGAGATGGAGAACATCAAAAATCATCTCATCGAGGAGAGCAAAGTCCGGATGAAGATAACCGGCCTGGTCAATATTATTTTTCTTCTGGGCGTGATTGGCGGTGTGCTTTTCAGCGGATTTGTCAAATTGGGAACAGTGAATGTTTTTGGCGTGCACATGGCCGTGGAGGGCATTTGCCGCGACCTCATCCTGATTGTAATGGGATTGCTTTCGCTCAAGTTCACAAGTTGGTCGGTTCGTGAAAAGAACGAGTTTTCCTGGTTCCCGATACAGGAAGTCGCCATCTTGTTTGCCGGAATTTTCATGACGATGATACCGGCCCTGGAAATGCTGAGGGCTGGCACCCAGGGTCACCTGGCTTTCGTGATTAATGCGGTGCGGGACCCGGCGCACTACTTCTGGATTACCGGCGCCCTGTCCAGCTTCCTGGATAACGCCCCCACCTACCTCACTTTTTTGAATTCGGCATTGGGGCAATTCTTTGTCGGCGTCGATGCCCGCGAGGCGGTGCACATGCTTATCGCGCACCAGGAAATCTTCCTCAAGGCGATCAGTACCGGGGCCGTTTTCTTTGGCGCCATGACCTATATTGGGAACGCACCCAACTTCATGGTGAAATCAATTTGCGAAGAAAACAAAATTCCCATGCCCAGCTTTTTTGGCTACATGCTCTATTCCGTGCTGATTCTGGTTCCGGTTTTTATCGTAACAACGCTTATTTTCTTTCACTAATTAAGGATAGATGGCTGGCAGAAGTGAACCGGCTGGAATGCCGCAATCGAATTTCTTGTGCGGGTAGACTTGCAATGAGTGAGGGATGTGCTCGCAATCCGGGAAAATCTTCATGTTTACTGATACACATACTCACCTCCATTTCGACCAGTACGAGGCGGATTTGCCGCAGGTGATGGAGCGTGCCCGCCACGCCGGGATAGACCGAATACTGACGCTGGGCACTGATTTGGAATCGAGTCGGCAGACAG
>CAZUZS010000011.1:24802-65095 GCA_964624795.1 uncultured Calditrichaceae bacterium | reverse complement strand
GGGATAGACCGAATACTGACGCTGGGCACTGATTTGGAATCGAGTCGGCAGACAGTTGAAATCGCAAAGCGATATGAAGACGTATTCGCCGCGGTTGGAATTCATCCTACGGATGTGCGCAAATCCGCGCCGGAAGATATTGCGGCCATAGAAGAACTTGCAGCAGCAGAAAAAAAGGTTGTGGCAATCGGCGAAATCGGGCTTGATCTGTACTGGAAAGAAGTGCCTCTGGAGGACCAGATCCCGGTTTTCAAATCGATGCTGGGGATTGCAGAACGATTGGGGCTGCCGGTGGTGATCCACAACCGCGATGCCCAGCAGGAAATGCAGCAACTGTTTCGGGAGCTGGAAGTAGAGAGCCTGCGCGGCGTGATGCACTCTTTTGCGGGTACGGTTGAGGATGCGCAATTTTATCTGCAGCAGGGAATGTATATTTCATTCACCGGCGTGATTACATTCAAAAATTTTAAGGAGATGGAAACAGTCGAGATTGTTCCGCTCGATCGCCTGCTTCTGGAAACCGATTCTCCATTTTTGGCGCCGGTTCCGAATCGCGGAAAGCGCAATGAACCTTCCTTTGTTGAATTCACGGCACGCAAGCTGGCTGAAATTCATAATGTTGATGTGAATGAGATCTTTCTCAGAACCACAGAAAATGCAAATGCGCTTTTCAGGTGGAAAACAGGGTAACCAACTGCTTGCAGTTCGCCTTCTGAAATAAAAGAGCCCCTGCTTCATTCGGAAACGGGGGCTTTTTTCTGCTAAGCATTCTTTTATTGAAAAACCTGGTCCACCGGGACAATCTTTACATTCCCGGCCTCGATCACCAGCGGGTAAGCGGCGATCTTCTTATCTTCTTCCAGGACCGACTCCGGTTTTGGTGTGCTGTATTCAATCGGGCTGGGCGTATCGTTGACCAACATATCTTTTAGCTTTTGGGCATCGTCGGTAACAAAAACAACCTTCATGTTAGTATCCTGCAGGTAGGTCTTTACTGCATCGTTGACCTTATCCAGGGTCAGCTCGCTCATCTTCTTTGGAAAGATGTCCAGATAATCTCCCCTGATGCCATAGAAGCCATCATCCATTTTGTAACCGAGTTTGGACATGGTAGTCGGCGCGTAATTCAAAATGTAATTCTTGAGGAAATCGCGGGTTAATGTGAACTGCTCTTTGTCTAGACCGCTGTCCACCAGGTGGTGAAGCTCCCGTACTGCAGCCCGGAAGGCGAACAGCTTGGCATAATTGGGAACCGGCCGAATCCAGACCTCAAATATTTGCTGGCGACGCGCAACGTTGGGCGGTGGGAATTGCCGGGATCCGCCGTTCGGAAAATATTCAATATATGAATAATCGCCGTAGTTTAGTCCCCGCGCTTCGCGAATAACCTGGTAAAGATGTGAGCTGGAGTTGCGGTGCTCGCCGAACCAGGAATTGGCGAGGTCCAGCGCGTAAAATCCTTCCTGCCCGCGCAGGATATCGATGGGATACCCAAAACTGATGGCAGTTGCATTGGCACCCGGTTTTTCGATGATCAAAACCTGCGTCCCGTTTATCGGTTTCGGCATGGGAGCCGCCGGCTGCACCGGCTTGCCTCTGGGCAGGGCCTTCAAATCATTGTCAATCTGTGTAACAAAGGCATCGTCGTAACTGCCGCCTAATCCGATAACCAGGTTTTCCCAGGTGTAATATTTTTTGTAGAACTCCTTCACATCATCCAGGGTAATGGATTGAACGCTGGAAACATGTCCCTCGACAATATGGCCGTAGGATGTTCCTTCGAATATGAATTCATGTAATGCCTTTTTGCCCAATTCTTCATCGTCCGCATAGCGCAGGTAATTTTCCAGGTAGTTCAGAGTCGATTTTTTGAGCCGTTCGAAGTCCTCATCCTTGAAAGCGGGGGTCAGCACTACCTCTTTGAGGAGACTGTAATAATCATCTAACTTGTCTTTATAGACCCGGCCGTAAATTACGGTCATCTCTTTGTCGACCTGGTTGTTGATGTTTGCCGCCAGCGGGTAAAGCTTTTCCACGATCTGGGCATAGGAATTCTGCTGGCTTGCTGCTTCAGTAATCATGGAAGCTGTGAGAGCGGCCAGGCCTTCCTTCCCTGCCGGGTCGTCCTGGGATCCGACCTTAAAAAGAAGCCGGATAGAAATAGTGGGATCTTCCTTTACGGGTAGTAAGACCATCTTGTCACCTGCTGATTTTTGGCATGAGGTAATGAGCAAGACTGCGCTCAACACCATTATCGCTGAAAGAAAGATGTGTTTTTTCATTGTTGCTCCCCTTCTAATGTGATGACCGTGCTTCGGGTAGATTGCAGATAGCGGTTAGCGACTGCCCGGATATCATCCGGCGTCAATTGTTGCATTGTGGAAAACAGTTCGTCAACTGATTCCAGGCTGCCGGTCAAGGCCACGAAACGGGCAAGCCTACCTGCGATATGATCCGGAGTGTCCAGGTTCATCAGAAAACTGTAACGAACATGATCTTTGAAATCGTTCAGCCTGGACTCGCTCACCGCTTCCGATTTGAATTTTTCTATAGTGTGATTGATCTCGCCCTGCACATAGGAAATGTCGTTACTGTTCTTAACCATCGTGTATATGATGAGGAGATTGGGATCGCGATGATACGAGAAATCGTCCGCGATGAATTCGACTTTTTGTTCGTCAAGGACCAGCTTTTTATAAAGCTCGCTGTTCTTTCCGAATGCGAGATCGCCAAGCAGGTAGGCGCCTGCCACCATTTTGTCCTCAGGATTGAAAGCCGGTCCCTTGTAGGCATCCGCCAGGATGGGGAGCGTTTTCCCGGGATAAGTTACCTCTTTCGATCTTTCTTTGGTCTGTTCCGGCTCTTTTTTGATTTGCGGCGCCACGTATCCTTTCTTCCAATCCGCATAATATTTCTTGATGAGGGTTTGGGCTTGTTCAGGTTCGAAGTCGCCGGTGACAATCAGTACGACATTTTCCGGGCGGTAGTATCGCTTAAAAAAGCTCAGGCTGTAGTCGTACATATTGGGCATATTTTTAATGTCCGCCTCAAATCCGATGGTTGTGTGCTTGTAGGTGTGCGCCACGAAAGCGAGGTCATACAAATTTTCCTCAAGCACCCACCAGGGATTCACCCGGCCCTTCCTGAATTCGCCATAAACCGCGCCGGCTTCTGTTTTAAAATCGCTCTCGGAATAGGAGAGATGCTCGAACCGATCACTTTCCAGGTCCACCACTTTTTCCAGGAACTGGGCCGGGAATACCATGTGGAAAGCCGTGTAATCATCTGTGGTGTAGGCGTTGGCGTCCGCGCCCATCTCAGTAACCATGCGGTCGTAAACCGGGCCGGGATACTTTTTGGTGCCGCGGAACATCATGTGCTCGAAAAAGTGCGCAAAACCCGATTTTCCAGGTTCCCATTCATCGCGACTGCCGGTGCGCACAATGCTGTAATATGCCACCAGACCGCTGCCATGCACCGGAATCAAATAGGCCTTCAGGCCGTTATCCAGTGTGTAAATTTGATACTGGTACGGGAAAAAATCTGCGGCCTTACTTTCTGTCATAAACAGCCCCGCCAAAAGCAAAACCAGTAACGGAAAAACAAATCGTTTCATAGCCGTCCTCACTATAATGTTTTTTAAGAAAATACATAAATAATTCTTGCTTCGTTCGGCGTAAATTTAGACTTGCCTGGGAATTGACGCAAGCAGAGACCGAAAAAAAGTTTATTATTTTTGTCCGCATGATGGTTTTTCAGAGCCAAAATCATAAAAGAGAAACGCGAGATAAGATTGCCCTGAAGGCTGGCATCATTATTCAAAAAGCCGGAAAAACTCTCTCCCGAGCCTGATGACTAATTTTAAAACCGGTCATTAGTCAGCGGACGTAACCTGTTAAAGTAGTTCCATCTTTTGCATTTCATCCCCAACCGTTTTTAAGTATATTGAGCATTCAAAATTGTCGGAAAGGGAACATGGAAAAACAGGAACAGTTTTCTTCCCGCTGGGCACTGCTGTTAGCGACGGTAGGCATGGCAATCGGGGCCGGGAATATCTGGCGGTTTCCGCGCCTGGCCGGTCAGTATGGCGGCGCATTTCTGATCCCGTGGTTCATTTTCCTGTTTGCCTGGTCTATCCCGCTTATCATTGTGGAATTCTCGATCGGCCGAAAAACAAGGAAGGGCGTTGTCGGTTCATTTGCAGCACTTCTTGGCCCCAGGTACACCTGGATGGGCGGATTCGTAGCTCTGGTAACAATTGCCATTATGTTCTACTACTCTGTTGTCAGCGGGTGGGCGCTGCGATATTTTCTGGTTTCCGTTTCCGGCCAATTGTCGACTGTTGACCATGCGCAATTTTGGGAACATTTTATCTCCGGCTATCAGCCGTTGATCTTTCACTTGATCGCGCTCGCGGTTGGAAGTTTTATTATTTACCAGGGAGTGGTGAATGGTATTGAACGGGCCAACCGAATACTCCTTCCTTCGCTGGTGGTGTTGCTAATGATCGGTGTGGTCCGCGCCCTGACGCTGCCGCATTCCGCCACCGGGCTGGACTATTTCTTCAATATCCGCATGGAGTATTTATTGGACTATCGTGTCTGGCTGGAGGGGCTGTCGCAGTCCGCGTGGTCCACCGGCGCTGGTTGGGGCTTGATCCTCACCTATGCCGTTTACATGCGTCAGGACGAAGACATTGTACTGAATTCATTTATCACCGGATTTGGAAACAACTCTGCCTCGCTGTTAGCCGGACTGGCAATCATCCCGGCTATTTTTTCCCTGGCGCCCTCTATCGCCGAAGCAGAATTGGCCCTGCAGGCCGGCAACAACGGTTTGAGTTTTATTGTGATTCCACAGCTTTTCAGCAAGCTGCCGGCGGCAACATTCTTTACGGCGGTTTTCTTCCTGGCGCTCTTTTTTGCGGCGCTCAGCTCTTTGATTTCCATGCTGGAACTGGCTACCCGAATTCTGATGGACTTTGGTCTTTCGCGCCATAATGCATTGCCCATCGTAGCCGCTGTAACCGCAATTATGGGAGTGCCCTCCGCTCTCTCAATCCATTATTTCGAGAACCAGGATTGGGTGTGGGGTCTGGGCTTGATCGTCAGCGGCCTGTTTTTCGCCGTGATCGTAATTCGCTACAGCGCATCAAAATTTCGTTCCCGGATGGTAAATGTGGTGAAGGGCGATATTGTTATTGGCGGCTGGTTTACTTATGCGCTTAAATATATTATTCCAATCGAAGCCCTTCTTTTACTGACCTGGTGGCTGTATCGCTCCATTGGCTGGAATCCGGAAGGGTGGTACAATCCTTTCGGCGCGACAACACTCGGCACCTGCCTGTTTCAATGGATGATGGGAGTACTGGTTTTTCTGATTCTTAACCGGTATCTTTATCAAAAACTCACAAAGGCCGGGGGATTGCGATGAACACCGTTTCGATAATTATGATGCTCCTCATACTATCTGTAACCTGGGGCGGATTCCTTTATCTAATTAATAAAGCGAATAAGAAAGAAAAATCACGCGGAGGGGGGATGGATTAGGCATGGCTCCAAATCAACGAGGAGGGCAAAAACTCTATTATCAGCAAGCGATGAAAGAGATTTTGAGGTCCAATCTTTCACCCGCATATCTGCTGTTTGGCGAAGAATTCTTATTAGGGGAGAGAATTGTTCGGACTTTGAAGCAGAAATTTTTGGGAGATTCCGAGCCGGAGTTAAATTATTTTGTCCGCTACGCGACAGAGAACGGTGCCGATGCGGTAATTTCGCTGGGTGCTGGCATGGGGCTGTTCTCGGATAAAAAAATGATCGTCCTGAAAGAAGCAGATGGCTTAAAGACTGCCGATGTAGAACGATTAATAAAATTTCTGGACAAGCTTCCCAATGAGATATGCCTGGTTATGTTAACGGGCCTTGCCAGCTTATATCAGAGTCGCCTTAAAAAGCTTGAGCATCTGGTTACGACGGTCAATTTACTGCCACTGCGACCGGATGAGTTAAATCAGTATGTTCAATCCGAATTTCAAAAATTTGGGAAAGAAATTACCCCCGGTGCGGTTGAGATGCTCTTGTTCCTGGTGGGAACCCAGTTGTCGGATCTGGCTGTGCAGGTAAACAACGTTGCCCAGTATTTTGCCGACAAGGAATTAATCGAGGAAACCGACGTCGAACAAATCGCAGGTGTTTACGTAACTCAGGATGTATTTGAATATAACCGGGTGATGGGAGAGAAAGATTTGCCAAAAGCAGTGTTCATTCTACATAATTTGTTGGATAGCGGCATATCTCCCCAGCAGATTGTCAGCCAGCTAATCCGGCACTTTTCACTCGTATGGCGCATCCGCGGTTATAATCGATCGGGAATACGCAGCTCGGACGTGATTTCGCGGGAGTTGAAGATCTATCCCAGGTATTTTCCGGGCTATTCGCAACAGGCGCAAAACTGGAAAAGCCGGGACTTAAAACGGGTGTTTTCGCTCCTTCACCGGGCCGATTGGGATTTAAAAAATACGAATGTAAACCCCAAAATATTCCTTGACATATTGAGCCATGAAATCATAAATTCGAAGTAAAATATTTCGGAACTTCGAAAAATCAGTAACGTAAAAAATCCGGTTTTTTTATATGACAACAAAGCTTAGAGAACGAAAAAAACCAGTAGTCACAGATGAACAGTTAATTGCCAGATTCCAGCAAGGAGATGTTCAGGCATTTGATACATTGGTACGAAGATATAAGGATCAACTGCTGAATTTTGTTTATCGATTTGTTGGGAATCGTTCTGACGCTGAAGATATTGTTCAGGAGACTTTTTTAAGAGTCTATAAAAATAAGCATTATTACAAAGAGATCGCGAAGTTTTCGACGTGGGTGTATACAATCGCCGGAAATTTGGCAAAAACTGAGCTCAGGCGACGCAAAAGACATAAGATTTTTTCGGTAAGTAATTTTGTGAACGAGGAGAGGGATTACGACATTCCGGATAAAGAACACAGCCCAGAGCGACAGGTGGATGGAACTATCAAGGAAGATATCATTCAAAAGGCTATTGAGAAGCTTCCACCCAAGTTTAAGGAAGTTATTATTCTAAGGGATGTGCAGGGCTTTGCCTACGAAGAGATAAGTCAGATACTTAATATTCCGTTAGGTACTGTCAAATCAAGAGTTAATAGGGGGAGGTTAAAATTGCAGGACGATTTAAAGTTTTTATTTGAAAGTGAAACGAGAGGATCAGTTTAAAAGATGAAAGGACTGCCTATGGATTCTTGTGACAAATTTAAGTTACAATTTTCTAGCTACCTGGATGGCGAACTTTCTGGCATTGAGCGTAAGGATATTGAAGAGCATTTTATCAAATGTCCCCCCTGTGCAGAAACAGTCAGACAAATACGTATTATTCAACAAAGCATTCGGCAAATGCCTCAAATTTCGAGCTCGCCCGGATTTGAACAAAAACTACACCAACAGATATTCAACCCCAATATGAAATCGACCTTCTTTCCGTTACCTCTGCAGAACTGGAAAGTGCCGGCAATGGGCTCTGCCATTGTGCTGGCTACTGTGGGTATGTTCATGGTTTTCAACCATTCAACGGACGGTACCAAATATCCGTTAAACCATACCCAGGGTAGATATTATCCTGCAGCATCGCAGCTTCCGGCGAGCCGGCAAGTCAACAGGTTTGGTAGTAGTACAGCAAGTTCAATGCAATTTGAGAGCAGCACATTGATAAATGATTCCTTGAAGAGCGACACGACTCGGCTGGATCGGCAAGGCCTGAAAATGGTCGGAGAGCATTAAAATCTGACCGGAACCGCCCGGATAACGTCATATCTTTTAATGAAATTGACTTTTACATGGATTTGATAGCTAACTTTCTCTAAATTCCTGCTGGTAAAACTACACTTTGGAAATAAATGTTTGAAACCTTCTTCAAACCTGTTTCCTCGCGATTTGGGTTTTTAGCTATATTCGGCGGCATCGTTATTTTATTCATTCTGGGAATAATGCCTTCTACCCAGGCATGGATAGTTGTTAAGGTAATCTATTTTTTGGCTTTCATCTCTTTTGTTTATCTCCGGTATCAAAGCGATGGCCGAACTTCCGAAGACATGGAAGAGGATACCTCGCTGTCTGCAGAGGAAGAGGGAGGCCCGGACTGGTTGCAGGCAGAGAATGATCAGGACATAGAGGGATCGTTCGAACATTTCCTGGATAGCTCGCTCCAGCTTGTAAAAAAAGTTCTCGTCTCCGATACGGTAATTCTTCTCTTTGCGAACTACTCCAAAAAGGTTTTCACTGTTCGGCATTATGTTTCGGAAAAAGAAGACCGGTTGCTTTCCGGTAACACCTTTGATTTGCTCAAAGGTCTGCCAAGCCTGGTGCTTCGTAACCGCACACCGCTGATCGAAAATCATCTCCCGGAAGGTCAGGAAATACTTCCTTATTATAAGACCGGAGAAAATCCAGCCAATTCGTTTGCGGGAGTACCGATTTTTTTTAAGGACCTGATAATCGGTGTTCTTTGCATCGACTCCGCGGTTAAGGAAGCCTTTGGCAACGATGACCTTGAGATCTTAAAACATTTCGCGAACCTCATAACGCGTCAGTTGATAAGCAGTAACAGGCTTTATGAATATGAGAGTGAAAATTGGGTCGCAAGCATTTTATCTGAGTGCAGCAATGAAATGAATCAAATTCAGCAGGAGGATAAGCTGTGGGAGTATTTAGTATTCAAACTGCCAAAGGTGATTCCCTGCGACCGGGTATCTGTCTCTCGAAAAGCGGATTCCAGGGAAGGCGAAATTATGAGTTTGCAGGGGGGAACCGGTAACCTAAGGCCTGGAAGAACGTTTCCATTGTCAGAAGGTATTGTGGGGTGGGTAATCCGAAAGAATCAATCCTTGCTGGTAGAGGACTTTTCGACAAAAGAGAATTATGTTCCCCGCTTCGACACGACCGAAACGGCGGCCAAAGAATATTTCTCGCTTCTTGCCGTGCCTATTGCAAACAATCATTCAATGATCGGGGCGATTTGTCTGGAAAGTTACCAGCCTCGAAATTTCAAGGAGCAGCAAAAAAGAATGCTGCAAACCATCGCCAATCAGACGGTCACAGTCTACACCACTGCAAAATCCATGGAAAACCTTGAAAAGCTCTGTTACAAGGATGCTCATACGCAGTTAGAGAATCTGAATGCTTTTAAATCTTACATAGTTAAAGAGATGAAGAAGGCCGACAGCCTGGACTTGGACTTATCCCTGCTATTTCTCAAAATATATTTCCAAACAAAGGAAGAGGATACCGGCTTATATTTTGATACGGTAAACGAGTTTTTAACTTTAGCATTGCCTCTTTTAACGGACACTGATTATATTTTTCACCTTTTTTCCGACACCTTTGTGATTGCAGCATCGCATAGGGGGGAGGACAGAACCGCGGAAAGGGCGAAAGAGCTGGTGCAAAAAGTGAAAGAGAAAAAGGTTTGGGCAAACGGGCAGGCATTCGATTTCTATATGAGTGCAGGCCTGGTCACGAGGGAATTTATGGCCGACAATGTTGAGCAAGTGGTGGAAGCAGGGCAAGCGTCCATTAAGCAAGCCAGATTGGGTGGCCCAAACAATTTTGCGATCTACCGGGGAATTGAACCACTCGATGAGGAAATTACTCCTGATATGAATCTTACTGAAGAATAGTGCATTTAATCCATGTGAAGAAACAAATCTGGGAACAGTTGCATATATGGAATGGAAAATATAAATATTTAATAGGAGATTAGAAGATGGCAAAGAAACAAGATTTTGCATCCAAAGTTGCAAAGGCGCAGAAAACGGGTTCAGCCTGTCCGGTCTGCGGCAACATCTATTCATTTGTGAAGAAGGTTGAATCGTATTACTCGGAAGATAGCGCGAGCTGGAAGTATAAAACCGTGAATTTGAAAGTCTGTCAATGCAATGAAAAAGAGGTTTTCGTTTAAATATTAGCAGCAACTTGTTAAAAGTCCGGATTTTATGGCAAGTCCGGGCTTTTTTATTTTCAGGAAAATACATCCTCTTTTTCTCCTGAATCATTTCCGTCCGGCTCGAAAAAATCCAACATGTTTCACTATTTATGAGATGGGAGTGTGATTACTTTGTGCGATAAGCTCCCATTCTTTGTGATTTCCAGGATCATTATGGAAGGACGAGATTCCCTGCGGGGGAATGAAGCGCTCCCCGGGTTGATAAATAAGAAATCCATATATTCGTCAAAAGACGGACGGTGGGTATGCCCGAAAACGACTATCTCGGGTTGCTCGGGATAATCGCCGCGCCTGATCTTCCAGACAAAATTTTTCACATTTCCAATATTATGAATCAGCAACAATTGCTTGCCTTCTACCTGCATCGATATTTGGGAAGGAAGTGTTGAGGCGATGGAATAGATGTCCGTATTGCCATAAACCGCTTTGGTGGATGCGATGCCCTGCAATTTCTCTAAAATATCATAGCCGCCGATATCTCCGGCATGGAGTATAAGATCCATGTCCTTGAATATTGTAGTAATGTCCTGATGGAGCTTGTTGTGGGTGTCTGAAATTAGTCCGATTTTCATAAGTATACCAAGCTTGCTTCCGATTTGGCATTCATGCAAACTTAGCTCGCATTCAATATCGAAACAATGAAATATTGTGGATATGAGTTAGATTTTGCATTGATTTTAATTGTTCTTCTTTTGTAATATATAATAACATAATAATTCGGCCAAAATCCGATGCACTGGCCCTTGAAGATTTACGACAGATTGGGGCTTTGTTGCTTTGAGCCGCCAATGCAATTCGGATTTAATGCAAAAAACCTGTTCAAAAAAAGCAACATTTTTGAAGGAGAAATCATGAATAAGCCAGGATTAAAAAACCTCAATGTTGGCGAGTCCTATACGGGTTATTGTATTCTCCGCAAGAAAGAACTCAAGTATAAGCAAAATGGTGATCCCTATTTGGTCCTGGAATTAGGGGATCACAGCGGAAGGTTGCGGGCCAAGGCCTGGAAAGGTGCCAAAGAGCATTATGATAATTTGGGAATCGGGAAATTGATGAAGGTGCAGGGAAAGATCCAATCGTTTCTTGATGCCAGTGAACTCAACATTGAACGGATGCGTCTGGCCCGTAAGGATGAAGAGATTGAGTTGGAAAACATCGTCCCTGTCAGCAAAAAGGACATTGCCGAACTTAAAATGCGGTTTGCTCGGCATCTCGAAGGAATAAGCGATGAGAATATCAGGGCGCTTCTCGATGCTCTCTTTCAAGATCCCGAATCGCTGGAGGAATTTCTGAAAGCACCTTCTGGGAAACTCTGGCATCACAATTATTTATACGGTGTACTGGAGCACGTGGTATGCATGCTCGACCTTGCCGATGTCCTGTATCTGCACTATCCTCAACTAAAGATCGACCTCTTGAAGGCTGGCATCATTATTCAAAAAGCCGGAAGAAAAATTCAACTTGGTTACGAGGACTTTATCGATTTTACCACAGAGGGGCGACTTTTGGGGCCAAATGTTCTGGCGTTCCAAATTGTGAATGAGGCGATTCAAAAAGTGGAAGACTTCCCGGAAGAATTGCGTCTTCAACTTTTACACATGGTGCTTAGTCAGCCGGAAAATATAAATCAAGGGTCACCGGTAATCCCAATGACCCTTGAATCAATAATCCTTTATCTGCTCGATGAACTGGATATGAGTATTAATGCTACCCAGAGAATCATCGAAAATGACCGTCTTCCCGACAGCAACTGGACCCGATTTAACAACCTATTTAATCGCTTTATTTACGTAGGAGACCAGGCGATTAACCAAAAAAGCGACGAACAGGATGAATAAATGGAATTGGAACAGAAAGACAACGATATTTTTTGAAAATAACCAATCCATTAGTTAACGTAAAGGCTCCTGAAATTTACCCACCGCTCAACCATGTGGCGGAAATTTTTAATTTTGAAAGGTTCGACAAGGTAATCCACATTGGGCAATTGGTGAACTTTATCCAAAATTTCCTGCGAATTGAAATTCGAAATCAGAATTACGGGAATTTTCGAAAACCGCGAGTTTTCTTTCAACTTGTCGATGAGCTCCACGTGAGAACGAAGATTTACGTTGATAATAATGAGTGACGGCTTGATCTCCTGAATCTGGTTCAGAGAAGGGCTCTGGTAATTAACATGAACTTTATACCGGTAACTTTCTAACAGATCCTGAATTAGCTTTGCCCGGTCCTTACTGGTTTCGAAAACAAGTACTCGCATTGTGAATTCCTCCGTTCAATTTATTATTGTTATATAAATTTTTTTATTTTCACACGACACATGCCAGAATAGAAATTCCAGGCAAAGGACAATTTCAGGAAAAACAATCTGAAATGGGTCCGGAACGAAACTTTGGGAAACATGTTTTTATTACTGCCTATTTTAATTTCCTCTGCCAGCATGTCATTTCCTCCTGTCATGGTCCAATTAAAAACACTACTCTAATTAGATCAAATATCCTGCCACAATAAATCTCGCTTAATACCCTGTATTTGTTTCGCTTGCGAGAAATATTTCTGTAAGCCGTTAATTTTTAATAAAATAGGGTGAATTGTCGCTGGCGGGGATTGCAGAAAATGCAATTGTCGCTGGCGGGGATTGCATTAGGTGCAAATTGTCAATTAATCTTGCTCATCAAGGTACGGTAGTTGATGTTCAGAAGCTTGCAAGCCTCTTTCTTGTTCCCTCTTTTCAGATCCAGAACCATTTTGACATACAGTTTGGACACATCTTCCAGTGATAGTTCATTAGCCAACGCTTTATCCAGGAAATTATTGGAATCTTCGATTATGTCTGCGGGAAGATCGGGTAAATCGATAAAATCCGGTTTTGTGATAATCAATCTTTTTATGGTGTTCTCCAACTCGCGGACATTGCCCTCCCACCGCAGATGCGAAAGAAACGGAATAACGCGGCTCGCCATTTTGGGTGTGGCCAAATTATTTTCTCGGCAAAATTTTTCGATAATGAAATTTATCAATGCTGGAATGTCGTCGGGCCGTTCTCTCAGTGGTGGGATGGTCACCGGGATGACGTTTATCCGGTAAAACAGATCCTCGCGAAATTTGTTTTGCGTGATCAACTCTGAAAGGTTCTTGTTTGTGGCCGAGATTAATCGGAAATTTACCCTGATTTCTTTCTCGCTGCCCAATCGGTAGAATGTTTTGCTTTCCAGTACTCGCAGGAGTTTGGCCTGCAATTCAACAGGCATCTCCCCGATTTCATCCAGAAAGAACGTCCCTTCATGGGCCAATTCAAATTTGCCGCGGGTTGATTTGACTGCGCCGGTAAATGCTCCCTTTTCGTATCCGAACATTTCACTTTCCAATAAATTTGCGGGCAGGGCAGCACAATTAATCGCGACAAAATTCCGGTTGTATTGTGCGCTGCGATCAAATATGTGGCGAGCAATTACTTCTTTGCCGACGCCCGATTCTCCGGTGATGAGAATCGGCTCGGAGCTGTTTTTTATTTGTTCGATCAGATGAAGCACCTTCTGCATGGGCTGGCTGATAGCCACGATATGATCAAACTGAATATTATCCTTCAGCCTGGAGCGTAATTCCTTGTTTTCGCGCTCCAGCTTCAGCATGCGCAAGGCCTGTTTTACGAGATTCGGCAATTCTTCTTCAATATTTTCCCCTTTTGAAAAGTAGGAATAAGCGCCGCGTCGTTGTGCGTCCAGTGCGTACTGGTGGTCTTTGAAGGATGTTACCACGATAATCTGGGAATCGTAGCCTTTCTTGATAAATTCATCCAGCAAGTCCAGGCCATCGCTGATTTGGGGAAGTCCTAAATCGAGAATAACGAGATCGGGCGTAAAGCTCGCATAATAATCGAGGCCTTCGGTTTTGTTAAAGGCCAGTTTTATATCATACTGATCCCCGATCCATCGCTTATAGCTTTCACACCAAATCACACTGTCTTCGACAATCAGAATTTTTTTTGGATCTTCCATAGATATCACCTAAACCAAATACGGGAGTCTGATATTAAAGATGGTTCCTTTGCCTAATTTGCTTGTTACATCTATAAAACCTTTGTGCCTTGTAATAATCTGCCGAACCATAGCGAGACCCATTCCGTTCCCCCCCTCCTGTTTGAAGGTGGTAAAGAACGGTTCGAAAATCTTTTCTAAAAACTCTTCGGGAATACCGGCTCCCTCGTCCAGAATTTCGATATAAATCCAGGGATTATGACGTACTTTCGACAATGGCCGCAGAGGACGGGTCGTAATCTTGATCCTTCCTCCCCCTTCTGACATGGCACGCGTGCTGTTCTCAAATAGATTTAAAAAGACCCGTCGCATTTCATTGTTATCTACCCTGATTTCCGGAATGCTATCAGAATAGTGTTTTTCAATGACGATGTTTTCAGGGAAATTCACCAAATCAAGAGACATGTCAATTAGCTGGTTCAGGTTAACCGGCGCCAATCTCAGGTCCTGCGGCCGGGTGTAATTCAGCAAGTCTCTCACTAATTTTTCCATATAATTGGCGTGATGCCGCAGCCGGTTGTCGGCGGGAACTTCCAGCTTCGTGAGTGTTATGAAGGATTGGAAATCGTGGGCTAACTGGGAAGCCATAAGTCCCAGATCTGCCATCTTTTTCACCTGAACGGTCTTTTCTATTGCCTGGACATTCTGCATTGCGTTTGCGGCCTGAACAGAAAGAAAACGCGCAAAGCGCAGGTCTTTCTTGGTGAAGTGTATCCTTTTTCGGTCTCCTCCCAGGAAGATAAATCCCATCATGTTATTATTTGATAACATAGGAATTCCGAGATACAGATTATAGCTATTCATAGCCTGGTACATGGAAGACTGGGGAGGATGATCAAATTTGTTTAATATCAGCCGATCAGTTTCGAGTGTCTCTAAAATGGGTGAATTTGAATGTGACAGAAGTTCATCTATCATGCCTGCTGAGAATCCATCCAGGTAAATGGATTCATAAGGCTTAATATCGAAACGTGAGGCCACTACTGCACATTTCACAGCTCGTAATACCTTTCGTGAAAAATCACCCAAAAATTTTGCAAGGTCTTGTCTGTCAAAATAC
Organism: uncultured Calditrichaceae bacterium; assembly: GCA_964624795.1. Lineage (GTDB taxonomy): Bacteria > Calditrichota > Calditrichia > RBG-13-44-9 > RBG-13-44-9 > CAZUZS01. Next base: position 49,969 of record CAZUZS010000011.1, on the reverse strand, counting down.
TTACCCACTTCACTAAGAAAACTCTCCAACTCCTCTTCCAGGTTGTAATCTTCCTCCAAGCTCTGTTCCTTAATAAGTTTTATCATTCTGTCCTGAAGGTTGTAAAAAATCAGGAAGAAGATAATAATGACAGGGATTGAAATAGAAAATATTCGCACCCTGTTCTCGAAAGGGATAAACGATAGCAGGGCGATATAAAACAGCGATACAAGGAAAAATGAAATGGAGTTGGAAATAAAATTATCGAAATCAAGGAGATTGAAACGAAAAGCCAGCATGGTAACAATAATACTAAGCAGGGGATAGCAAAGAAAGAGCGCAGGATGAATAACCCCTGCGAAAGGCAACAGATTCAGGCAGGAGAAGGCCAGTACGGTAACAGGAATAATAAAGATGATGAAATCCCGCATGTTGATTATCTCTGTTCTTCTTTTGGCCGTATGATATTTTTGGATAAATTCGATAAGGAGGTAATAAAATGTTGCATAGAAATAGACGATGAAAAGGAGGTAAAAAATCGTGTATTTCGGAAATGTCATGCCGTTCTTCACAATAATTCCATCTATCATGACTCCCGAAAGAGCGGCCGCGCTAAAAATAATGCTGATTGCGAAAAAGAAGATATTCTTGAAATTAAACTTGGGCAGATTGGTGCCGAATGAATAATTCTGATTCAGGTGAAACAGGATTGGCGGAATAAAAGCCTGTGCAATGAATCGTATTTTAAAGATGTTGGTAAGAATATACCCGGGATTTTCCTGAAGGAAAAAAATTGAGCATAATTCGATTAGGACAATCAGAACATTTAAATATATAAATAATGGGACGACGAGAGATTGGAGCTTTTGACGATAAACGGAGCCAATAGTCCATAGATGTAGAACCACGGAAAAGCTTAGAAGGAGACCAACCAGGCTGATCAGCATACTGTTCCTTTCGTCAAAGCTCAATTACTAAATTACAGATGGTTTTTAGATTCTTCCCACAACTGGTCCATTTCCTGAAGAGAAGACTGGTACACAGTCCTACCCATCTTGGCGAGTTTTTCTTCGATGTATTGGAACCGACTGATAAACTTGTTGATGGTTTTTCGAAGGGCATCTTCGGCGCTCACCTTCCGGAATCTTGCCAAATTCACAACAGAAAAGATGATATCCCCGATTTCGCTTTCAATCTCCTCGGGATTTTTCTCTTCAATAGCATCCTCTAATTCGACGATCTCCTCTTTCATTTTTTCAAGAATGCCGTGTACCTCTTCCCAGTCGAAACCCACTTGCGAGGCTTTGTCCTGGAGACGCTGCGCCCGCAGGAGACCACTCAGATTGCGCGGAACACCTTCCAGCAAGGACTTCCGGTTCTCCTGCTGAACCTTAATCTGCTCCCAGTTCTCCTTCACATCTTCGGCATTGTTCACCTTAACATCGCCAAAAACGTGCGGATGTCGACGGATTAGCTTCTCGTTTATATGTTTAATAACTTCTCCTAAATCGAAGCGCTGCGTCTCGGCAGCTATTTCGGCTTGAAACACGATTTGCAGCAATAAGTCGCCAAGTTCCTTTTTTAGCTCATCCCAATCCTGGCCGTCGATGGCTTCTACTGTTTCGTATGCCTCCTCCAAAATATACTGGCGGAGCGACTGGGGAGTTTGCTGGCGGTCCCAGGGGCACTCCTTGCGGAGACGCTGCATAATTTCTATTAGATTCTTGAATTCTGAATTTGCGGACATCATTCCCTCAATTGCAGTTTTTACAATCGGAGTAAATTACACATGAAGTTATCCAAACACAAAAAGATTTGTGGATATTTGCAGAAACTGCAATTCCACTTCTCATCCCTCCTTGCATTTAATGCAATTGAGGTGCTGATTTGAAGTCCATTTCGGCCACAAGGTCGGATCAAGCCGGTTTAACGCAAAATTGTGCAGGAAATATTTCTCTTTTCCTGTATCATAATTTTAAAAGAGGAATCGAATATTTCTATTGGGAGAAGATCGGTCCGGCATTGCGGTGATTTGTCTTATCTGTTTTATTGTGATTTTTGTGGTAGTATTTTCTTTTGTATAAATGGATTTTCTCTTGAGGGTGCCCCCTGGGGATCCTTTAGCACTGAATAACATGGAATTGCGGTTGATATTTCTGATTAAAAGGAGTAGTAAGAATGCCTCTATTTGAATATCGTTGTCAGGATTGCGACGAAAAATTTGAAGAGTTAGTACCTTATTCGCGAAGCGAAGAAATGGACTGCCCCAAGTGCGGCAGTGGAAATACCAGGAAACTCGTTTCCGCGTTCGCGACTACCGGCAGCAGTTCCGGTGGCGGTAGCAGCTACGGAAGTTCATGTGGCGGAGGTGGCGGTCGCTTTACGTGAGGTTAATAGGTGTCCCCGGCAGGCTGCCGGGAATAAATGGTTGAATCCTGATCGGTTGATCCCGATTTTCTTGCCTAGTACTTCCATATAACGGAAATCCGGAAGTCGTGCAGCCGATTGGCATCGATTTCGTCATATCCGGAGCCGATTGATGCGAGGTCCGGATAATATCGCTGTTGATATTTCAGATCAAATTGAATGTGATCATTCGGTTTCAGGCGTATCAGAGCGAGCCATTTGTAACCGCGGTCGTTGAGCATACTGATCCGGAAGCTTCCCGGCAGGTCGGGTTCAAACTCGTAGATGCGGAGATCGTAATCCGGGATGTCAAAGGATGTCCAGCGCAGAACAATCTTCACTCTCCGGGTCGCCTGCCAATTCACATGGTGGAACAGACTGGTTCCGTAATAGCGGCTGTTCGCAGTCATCGGATCTGCCCAGCGGATTTCCACGCGATTCTGAAAATTCAAATTCTTGTCCAGTTTTAGGCCGATTCCCAGGCGGGCCCCGCGCAGTCTCTTGTTCAATTCGTATGCATCTTCCACATCATTTTCGCGATATTTCTGCCAATATTGAATTTTGAACCATAAAGATCCGAAGCGCTGCCGTATTTCCAGATTATAATTTCGATCTAAAAACGGATTCGCTTCGTAATCGAGCAGCTTCCGCGAGTAGTGCATGTAGCCACCAATTTGGGTCCCTGCGGAAATGCGATAGGCGAGGAAAATGGCAGCCCCGGCTTTGTTCATGGGCATGGCCCCCAGCGATCCGAAGGCTCTGCCGCGCAGCGCAAGGTATTCCGGGTGGTAGTAGTAAGCGGCCATTTCATATTTCATTTTGCCTTCATTGAAATAGAGATATTGCTGGATCGCCGGAAATTTTCCCTGGAAAAGCGCTAACTCTCCGCCGGGGCGGACTGCCCCGTTTGACCAGTTGTAGGAAAGACTCAGATGATGGTAAGATGTGCCATAATCCTGGTATGGATGGGTTAGCCGCGTAAGGATCGTGGATAGTTGAAATCGCAGCGCGCTGAATTCCTTTTGCGCCGAAATGCCCCAAAGATTCTCCTGAAGCACTCCGATCTTCGATTTTTCGGTTTCCGTGCGGTGCAGTCCGGATGCATACAGGCTGGTAACCGACCGGCCATCGTCCGAAAAATTAGCATCAAGATTCCGCTTGGAATAAAAAAACTGAAGTTGCGCACTTCGCCTGATCTGTGTTTGCAGCGCAATGCCCCGCAAATATCCAATTTCATTGGACGAACGATTTCCGGTGAAGGCCGATTCGGTTTCCGCCCGCACCGGAATAGCGGCGGCCGAGAGCGGCATCCCGTAAGCCGACCAACTGGCAAGCCCGCAGCCGATGCGAACCTGGTAATCTCCTACCAGAATGGAGTATGGTTTGCCTGCTTTGCGGTAACGAATGTGGTAGCTTCCGAAATCAAAATAATTCTCTTCGCCGGCGTCTTTTTCCCACAAGATGCCGCCTGAAAAACCGCTACCGGTGGAGAACAAAACGCGGTGCTGAAGAAACAGCGGATCCTGATAAATATTTTCCCGGAAGCCCCTCCGGGATGGAGATTCCACACGCGATTTAAAGCGGTAGACGATCTTGGTTGGGATGGCAGGCTTTTTGACAGTGACAAATGGTCGCAGTGCTTCCAGCAATTCTTCATCAAAGCCGTCAATGTTTTTCAATTCATCAAGGTTTTTAAATCCGCTGACTGTTCTCCGGTGCTTGATGATATTTCCGGTCAGCCGCGTCGATAGAAATGGAATTCTGTTCAGTTCGTAGATGGATGCCGTATTCAAGTCGAGGGGATTCTCCCGAAGTTCCCACAAGTATTCCAGCCAATCGGCATTGCCAGCTTCCTCGTCCTCTGCCTGTTCCAGGATATCTTCCAGGTATTGCGGTTCCTGTGCGGAAACCAGCCGAAGAGCCGTCAGTTGCGACAATCCCAAAATAAAAAGGAAAAAAAGCAAAGAAAATTGTTTGAGTCCCATTTGAGCCGAAACGATCATCTGAGTCAAAAAATAATTATAAAATAGTTCGAAGCAGTTGCTTAACAATTTAGACAATCCATCAATTTTTGTCAATACCCTGGGCTGAAAAATTTTCCGGTAATAAAAATTAAGCGTGTGCTCCGGAGGTTTCTTCCCTAAATTTTGCGCTTTATCGGTGCGTTAACGAATTATGGGTATCGTCCCGTTTGCGGTGAATCAATGGTAGAAAAAGGTGCAAAAACAAATAAGTTCTTTCTTCTTCTCAACCCGGTTCTGATCTTCTTCTTCGAGATAGTGTTGCTTTTCATGGGGCTGTTTGCCCTCTTCCGCCTCATCCTGCTATTGGCCAATTACGGGCAGTTTGGCAGTGTCCCGTTCTTCGTTCTGCTGCGGTCGTTCCTGGTTGGTGCCCGTTTTGATATGGCTGTATCGCTGTACGCGATCGCGCCGCTATTTGTATTGAATTACCTTTTCTTTCTCGTTAACCGGCAGCGCTGGCTCATTGTTTTCAACACTGCCTACCTGGTTTTCATTACTTTCATCTACACATTTCTCTGCATCGCGGAACTTCCTTTTTACAAGTACTTTCATGTTCGTCTGAATGCGTTTTTCGTAAACTGGCAGGAGAATCCCGGCTTTGTTATCAAAATGGTGTGGGAGACTTACCCGGTGGTGTGGTACATGCTGATGATTCTGTTGCTGGTTGTCGCACTGGGCTGGTTCTTCAGACGGCTCCAGAAAAAGCTGTATTTCCGGAAGCCGGTGCAGGGGCTCATCCTCAAGCTGGTGAGCTTTCTGATTGTCGCCCCATTCATTTTTATTGGCATCCGCGGAACGATAAGTCCGAAGACGCCGCTGCGCTGGGGACACGCCTACTTCAGCAATTACAACGCCGCCAACCAACTGGCACTGAACGGCATCTTTACCCTGGCCAATGATATACTTTACGAAAAGAAAAAAGAAGCCAATCTGCAGCAAATTCTCGGAATTCAGAATAAAGCAGAGGCCTATCGCACCGTGCAAAAGCTGGTCAGTGATTCCACCGGAAAATTTGTGCGATTTCCGGTGCGGGAGTATAATTTCAGCGCACCGCCCACCCGGCGAAACGTGGTAATTTTTCTGCTGGAAAGTTTCTCCGATTACGGCATCAAACAGTTCGAAAAGCAGGGCATCCCGCTCTTCTTTAACCGGATCAAGCACGACGGCATCTACTTTCCGCATTTTTATTCCAACGGGTTTCATACTTACATCGGCCTTTTTACCAGCCTGTTCGGGATGCCCAATGTTTACGGCAAATCTATTTTAAAGCGAAATGAGGGACAGCAGGTGTTTTCGGGGATTCTGGACGTCCTGCATCGACACGGATACGAAAGCTATTTCGGTGTTTCGCACGATCCCAACTTCGATAATATGGCGGGATTCCTGCGCGGAAACGGCATCGAGCATGTGATCTCGCAGTTCGATTTCCCGCAAAGCGAGGTATTGAGCAGCCTGGGTGTTCCGGACCACAAGCTTTTCGAGAAAATGAACCAGGAATTCCGCTCCGCGAAACAGCCGTTCATCGGTGTGATTCTCTCCACCAACAATCACGGGCCGTGGATCATCCCGCAGGTGCCGGGCAAACAGTTTGTCTCCACCTTCGATTACACCGACTGGGCGTTGCAGCACTTTTTTGAATTGGCGGAAAAGGAGGATTACTTCAAAAACACCATTTTTGTCATTACTGGCGACCACGGCAAAGCGGAGACGCCAATTTACGATTTCAGCCTGCAGTCCACCCACATCCCATGTCTCATCTACAACCCGGATTTCATCAAGCCGCAGGAAGTGCAGAACATCACCGGGCATATCGACCTGACCCAGATGCTGCTGGGAATGCTCAAGATTCCCTACCGCACAACCAATTTTGGACGGGATGTTTTACACATGCCCAACGAATACACAGGATTTGCGCTAATGGAAGAAGGCAAGATGCTGGGCTTTATATGGAATGAGTGGTATCTTATCGACCGCATCGGCAGCGTTGCCTCTCTCTATCGCTACCGGTCAGCAGATCCTGCTCACGATTACGCCTCCGAAAAACCGGAGGTTCTGCACGATCTGCAGAACAAAGCCCGCTCACTCTATTTCGTTGCAAATGATATGATTTTGAACCGGAAGGTTGCGCCAAATAAATGGGAAAGTGAAGATCGTTGAGGCTCCGAAATCGCCCCTATTTCACACTTTCTCTGTAATATTCACAATAATCCGCCAGCGGACACATCTCGCATTTGGGACGCTGCGCGTTGCAGACCAAGCGGCCGTGCCAGATAAGCCAGTGGTGCGCCATGGACCATTCATTCTGCGGGATATTCTGCATGAGCTGTTGTTCTGTTTTCTCCACGTTTGGGGCGGTCGCCAGCCCGAGGCGATTGGAAACGCGGAACACGTGGGTGTCCACCGCAATGGCATCCTGCTGAAATCCCACGCTCAATACCACGTTGGCGGTTTTGCGCCCGACGCCAGGCAGTTTCACCAGGTCTTCGCGCGAATCCGGCACCTTGCCATCGTATTTCTCAACCAGCATGTGACACACCGCCAGAATGTTGCGGGCCTTGTTTCGATAAAGTCCGATGGACTTGATTTTTTCCTCAAGTTCCTCGGCGGTCAATTGGAGAAATGTGTGTACGTCCGGGTATTCCCGGTAGAGGCTGCCGGTAATTTTATTCACCTGTTTGTCGGTGCTTTGCGCCGCCAGCATGGTCGAAACGAGCAGTTGAAACGGATCTCTGAATTTCAGAGCGGTTCCGGTATTGCCGTACTCCTTCTTTAAAATTCTGAGAACTTCCTTAATTTCTGTTTCGTTCAGCATGGAAAAAATCCTTTGATCTGTTTCCGGGAACAGGACACTTGCCTTTCGTTGCGTAGTGCAATTTCCGAAAGGATCTACCACATTTCTATTTCCCCAGCAATTGCATGAACTCTTCTTCCGTCAGAATCCGAACGCCTAGCTTTTGCGCCTTTTCATATTTTGAGCCCGGATCAGCGCCTACTATCACATAATCAGTTTTGGCGCTTACGCTGCTGCTTACCTTGCCGCCTCTTCGCCGGATGATTTCTCCCGCTTCGTCCCGGGAGAAATTTTGAAGTGCGCCGGTGAGTACAAAAGATTTACCATCGAATTTTTCATCGAGGTCTTTTGCGGCAGCTACATCCTCAGAGAAACGCACGCCGGCGGCGCGCAGCTCGGAAATAACTTCCTGGTTTTCCTCATTTTTGAAAAATTCCCGGATACTGTGCGCGGTCTTTTCTCCAACTCCATCGATCTCCGCCAACTCCTCCTCACCAGCTTCCATTAGTCCATCCAGGGAGTGAAAGTGTTTCGCCAGGAGCCTTGCTGCGCCTTCCCCCACAAACGGAATGCCCAAGGAGAAAATGACACGGGAGAGCGGCTGCTGCTTGCTTTTTTCGATTCCTTCCAACAGGTTCTCGGCGCTTTTTTCGCCCATTCTTTCCAGTTCCGCGATGTTCTCCTTTTGCAGGCGGTAGAGATCGCCGAAATCCGAAATGAGCTTGTTCTCCAGTAGCAGCACCACGACTTTCTCGCCCAGCCCCTCGATGTCCATCGCCCGGCGGGAAGCGAAATGCTCGATGCGCCTGGCAACCTGCTCCGGGCATCGTACATTTTCGCAGCGCAGTGCCACCTCGTCCGGATTCCTGACCAGGCGGGAATGACATACCGGGCATTCGGTTGGCGGCTGGTAAAGTTGCGAATCGGGCGGGCGCTTTTCTTTTAGCACCCGCACCACTTTGGGGATCACGTCACCCCCTTTTTCCAGAATCACATGATCGCCCAACCGCACATCCAGCCGCTCCAGCTCGTCCACGTTGTGCAGGGTAGCGCGGCTGATGGTGGAGCCGGCCAGCTTGACTGGTTCCAGCACCGCCACCGGCGTGACCACCCCGGTGCGTCCCACCTGCCAGATGATGTCATTCAAAATCGTCTCGGCCTGCTCCGCTTTGAATTTGAAAGCAATCGCCCAGCGGGGACTTTTAGCGGTGCTTCCCAGCCGATTTTGTTGTTCAAGGCTGTTCACTTTGGCGACTACGCCGTCAATGTCGTGTGGAAGCGTGTCCCGTTTCTGTTCCCATTCCTTCCAGTAGGCAATCACTTCGTCAATATTGTTGCACAGGCGGTAGTGGCGATTCACAGGAAAGCGCAGCTCCTCCAGTTGTTTAATTCCGTCATATTGCGTTTTAATACTGCCGCTCGGCTCCAGCGTGTCGATCCAATAGCAAAACATTTTGAGCGGCCTCTGCGCCACGATGCGGGAATCCTGCAATTTCAAGGATCCGGCGGCCGCATTGCGCGGATTGGCAAAAAGAAGTTCTCCTTTTTCTTCACGTTCCTTGTTCAATGTAATCAAATCGTCCCGGTAATAGTAGATTTCACCGCGGACTTCGATACTTCGCAAATCCGGATTGTCTGTTTGCAGGCGCATCGGAATACTCCGGATTGTCCTGACGTTGTTGGTTACTTCGTCACCCTGCTCGCCATCGCCGCGGGTTGCGGCGCGAACCAGAAGACCATCCTGGTAAAGCAGGCTCATTGCAACGCCATCGATTTTCAATTCACAGGTGTATTGGTATGATTCGCCGGGATCGAGCAATCCGCGTACCCGCCGGTCAAAGTCCCGGATTTCCTCTTCATTGTAGGTGTTGGAGAGGCTCATCATCGGTTTCCGATGGCGCACCACCGGGAATTCTTTGGTAGGCTGTCCGCTGACCCGCTGGGTGGGGGAATCGGGCGTGATAAGATTCTCGTGCTGGCTTTCCAGCTCTTCCAGGCGTTTCATCAACCGGTCGTATTCGTAATCTTCGATTTCCGGCTGTGCAAGCACATAGTAAAGATAATCGTGGCGGTTGATTTTGTTTCGCAGCTCCTCGATTTCATCTTTTATTTTTTGCAGATCTTCACTCATGTGACTTCTCCTCCGCTTGCTGCCATCGTCTTTTCAAACAATTTCATTTTGATAATCATAAATTTGTTCCTTAAATTCAATCAGAATGAAAAGGTTATCGATCATATTTTTACTGTTTTTCTTATGTTGTACAAATCCATTCGCTACCCGCAATCCTGACAAGCCTGCTCAAAATACCAATCCGCAGCCGGTAAACAGTCTGCAAAATTATCCCGATTCGGTCATCTGGAAAATGCAATACGCTTTCAGCGAAAAAAATTCCAATTACTACATGGATTGTTTGGCAGACCCTTCTTTCAAATACGTTCCCCAGCAAAATGAGTCCTACCGCCTTACCGGCTGGACACGGGATGATGAATATAACTATTTTAACAGCCTGATCAATAATAATGATGTTGTTAATTTAAAATTGATTATCGACAAAGATAAGATTCAACCGGCAACTCCTATTGGATCGTCGCAGGATACCATGCAAACCCGCTTCGAGTACGAGATAGAAATCAACTTTAAATTAAGAAAAGAGTACTTTCGCGGCCAGAGCATTCTTAAGCTTTTCCGGTCCCAGCAGTCTCTCTGGTATATTTATTACTGGGAAGATCTGCAGATTACTTCTGACGATGCAGACAGCACATGGTCCACCCTAAAAGCCAATTACCGTTAAAAATATGCAGCGAGTAGTAATTCTCCTGTTTTTTCTTGCAATTCCATTATTCCTGTACTGTGACAACCCTTTTGCCCCTGCCCTGGCTCCCGAGGACACACCGCACTCGAATTTAATAACTGAACAGAAAACACCGCAGGAAGTGCTTGCCAATTTCCGTTATGCTTACACATTCAAGGACTCGCTGGTTTATAGCGACATTCTGGACAGCACTTTTATTTTTCGCAGCACTGATTACAACGAATATCCTCCCAAGCCCATTGAATGGGGGCGGGATACCGAATTGCGAACAACGGCGCGGATGTTTCGCTTCTTCAATACACTGGATGTTGTATTCAACACAATTTTGCCAATGGATTCTTCCGTAACAAATCCGGAATACAGAGTTACTTTTACATTAACTTTGGATGGCGGCATCTCCATTCCTCCCCTCAACGGGGAAGTGCTTTTTCAGTTTATCCTTCGTAAGAAAAAATATTATATTAGCTTATGGGAAGACCAGAAAATCTAAGGGGAACAACACGCAATGAAAAGATTAAGCCTGCTGCTCGACGATGTGGCTCATATCCGTACGACGCTGAATAATCCGGCATTCGATCCTGTTCAACTTGGAATATTGGGAGAAACCGCCGGGGCAAATGGTCTGGTTTGTACCTGGTCCGGGTCCGACAAGGGCATAAGCGAACGCGATTTAAGAATTCTCAAGGAAGTTCGCAAGAGCTTCGTCAATTTCCGCATTCCTGTTCAGGAGGAGGCTGTACATCTGGCTTTGTCCATCACACCGGATATGGTCACCTTTGTGGACGTTAAGGCGACTGATCCTCGCATCGTCCTGCCTGTTGAACCGGCGTTGCACCTGGAAAGTATTGAGCCGATGCTTTCCGATCTGCAGGCAAATAATATCTCCGTTTCTGCCCTTATTCCGCCCGAAATAGGCGTCCTTAAAAGCGTCAGCAAATTGTCCATTGATTATGTGGAAATCGATGCCAGCGATTTTACCGGTGCCCAGGATATAAACCTTGAGCTTGTTTCCCTGGATAAAATAAAATCGGCGGCAGTTGCGGCAGCCAAATTAGGATTGGGCGTTAACTGCTCCGGCGGAATCGGGTACAATCATATCCCCGCAATCGCCCGGATTCCTAACCTGGAAGATATTACCATTGGCGGCCAGCTTATCCAGCGGGCCTTGTGGGTGGGGGTGGAAAGGGCCGTGCTGGAGGCATTGCAGTTGATTCGTCATCGTGAGATTGATTGAGACCGGTTGAACGGTCTTTTCAACGAGCGAAATTACAGGCCGGATGAATCTCCGGAGTTTCAGGATATTTCCCCTAATTATCATTTAAAAGCATTTTTTAATTTCATCTCCAATAAAATTACCATTTGGTTCGACTGCGGGGAGTTTGCTTTGTTATGTGTCCCGATGGCGAAGAACTTAAGAAAGAAAATTCAGTAACAAACATGAATATTTTGGGGATTAAACAATTTAATTAGTTCGGAGACCGACGAAGGAGGCTGCTGCCATGCTAAAAATTGTCACATCCGCTGAAATGCGGGAAATGGACCGCCACACCATTGAGGATCTCGGGGTGCCGGGAGTAGTGCTCATGGAAAATGCAGGGAGCGGTACCTTTCATATCATTCAAGAGATTCTCAAAGATATTTTTCATCCCAAGGTTGTTCTTTTTTGTGGTAAGGGAAACAACGGCGGCGATGGTTTTGTAATTGCCCGCCACTTGTGGGATGCCGGCGCCCATGTTCAGATTTTTATTATAGGAAAAGAAGCTGATCTGAAGGGTGACGCATTGACGAATTTCAACGTTGCGAAGAACTTTGGTCTCCATTACCATTTTGTTTCCCAAACCAGTGAAATTGAAGAACTCCTTGATGAATATCCCGATCTGGTTGTGGATGCGCTCTTGGGAACGGGAATCAAGGGTGCCGTTCACGGTTTTATGAAAGACGTTATAGAATATATAAACGGGTTGGAATGTCCGGTGGTAGCTGTGGATGTGCCTTCCGGTCTGAATGCCGATTCTCCGGCGATCGAGGGTGAAGCGGTGCAGGCTGATGTAACGGTCACGATGGCGCTGCCCAAAGTTTGCCATGTGTTTCACCCGGCGCGTTCCTCTGTTGGCGAGCTTTATATTGCTGACATTGGAATCCCGCATACCACCCGAAATTCCGGCGAAGTCCGGATGCAAATGGTTGAAAAATCGGACATTCATTTACCGCAAAGGAGCCAGGAAACCCACAAATACGAATGCGGTAAGGTCGCAGTGCTGGCAGGTTCGCCGGGTTTTACCGGCGCTGCCGCGCTGAGCGCTGAGGCGGCGTTGCGGGTGGGTGCCGGGCTGGTAATCCTGGGAATTCCGGAAAGCCTGAATCCTATTTTGGAGATGAAGCTTACCGAGGTCATCACGCGGCCTTACCCCGCCGGAGAAACGCAGCATCTGGTGGATGCCAACAATCCGCCCCTCCAGGACTTACTGGAATGGTGCGACGTGCTGGCAATCGGTCCCGGACTGGGAAGAAGCGAAGAAACGCAGCAGGCCATTGTGGATATCCTTTCCAGTTTTCAAAAGCCGGTGGTTGTAGATGCGGACGCTCTCTTCGCCCTGGCACAGCATCCGGAGCTACTTAATAAGCCGCACCCAAACTGGGTGCTTACGCCGCACTATGGGGAATTTTTACGATTGATTCCGGGGGCCGACAAGCAACAGATGAAGTCCGATTTTATCCGTTTGTCAAGAGAATTTGCCCAAAAGCATGGCTTAACACTCCTGCTAAAGAATGCGCCATCGATTGTGGTGGATTCCGCAGGAGAAATCTTTGTAAATCCGACCGGAAATCCCGGTCTGGCCAGCGGCGGCACCGGCGATGTACTGACCGGTTTGATTGCCGGGCTGCTGGCGCAGAGGCTGGATCCGGTGGCTGCAGCGTACACCGCCAATTATCTGCACGGCCTGTGCGCGGACGAGATCGCCGGTGAAAAAACAGAGTATGCACTGGCTGCCGGTGACTTGATTGCTAAGTTGGGCGATGTTCTCAACAAGCACTTTGTGTCTCACGAATAACAGAATTTCGAAGAAGCAGAAACCTGAAGATATTGCTTTTGAAAAAATAAGTTAGCAGAATCCGTTCCCGGATGTTGCACTTGAGGTAAATCCTGATATCGGGAGGTGGGATGGGACGATATTCTTGGAAATTTATCTTCCATTTAGCCACTGGCCTGTTTTTGTTTTTGTGTCACATCAATTACTTTGAAGTTGGAAACCGGCTAATCCCTTTCAAAAATCAGGAAAATTAATCTGTTCCGGTATGCCAGGCTGGATGAACCTGGCGAAGTTCAGGCTGCCAAATGCAACAAAAAAGGCAGTATTTTATTTAAAATAATGACTGGAAAGCAAGATTATTTGCAGGCAATTATTTGGATTTACGATGGAGGTTCAGACGATGACAAGTCCTCATTCACTTTATGATGCAAAATTTGATCAGGATATATGCTAAGCGGACTAAATTCCAAAGCAAAAAAGATATTTACCTGGCTGTTTCGAATCGTTTTAATTTTCTTTGCCACCATATTCTTGTTGCTCATTGGATTAAAGCTCCCGCCGGGTGAGAACCTTATCCGTTCTGTTGCACAATCTCAACTGACGAAGATTCTGGGAGAAGAGGTAAGGATTGGCAGTATTGAAACGAATATTTTCAGCCATGCCGAATTGCGCAATCTTTCGATCACTAAAAAATACCATCAGAAAACAATCCCGTTTGTTGTGCTGCGTTCCGCCGATGTGCGCTATAATCTTTTTGGTTTATTGAAAGGCAGTTTTTCGGCTAGCCTGGTGAAGGTGGACAGTCTGCAAATCCACCTGTCGCAGGACAGCAGCGGGATTGTAAATCTTCCTGAAATTTCGTCGGCGCCCAAGACCACAAAAAAGGAATCTTCAGCCGGCCTGCGGTTCCATTTGGGCCGGTTGGAGCTGAAAGAATCCTCTGTTCAATATGTGAACAAAACCATTCCGCTTTCAGGCTCGCTGACCAATCTCCAAATTTTGGCGCAATCGAAGAATCAGTCAGATGACTACGAATTCCAGGTAAACAGCGATTCGGGGGGAGTTGTCTATCAAACGACCGCAATTTCCGTGACACATCTTGACTTGCGCGGCGCGTGGGAAGGTAATCAACTACACGCAGACACCCTGGCTTTGCTGCTGCCGGGTATGACACTCGGCGGCCGACTGTCGATTGATTTCAGAACTGCGACGTCTCCAATCCAGGGAGATGTCCGGCTAAAAGGTAGGGTTGATGCGCTTGCAGCAAAATTCCACACCGTCATTCCGGCAGGTTTGCAGCCGCTGGAAGGTTCGGTTGACATGGCGGTTCGGATTACCGGGACCTTGTCGAAACCGCGCTTTGAATCGGTGGTAAATTTCCCCAGAATCCAAATGCACGACCTGCTGGTCGAGAAGGGTATGATCCGGGCAAATTTTACCCCGGAAGCTCTGAGTCTGAGCCAGTTAAGAATGAATCTGATGGGCGGGCAGATCACCGGTTCCGGTATGCTCGAGTTCGGACAGCAGCTTGACCATCGGTTTGATCTGACGATTCGGAATGTTGGGCTGGGGTGGGTATGGCAGGCCTTGTATCATGCATCTTCCCCGTATAAGGGCGATATAAATGGGGAAGTTTCGTCCAGCGGTCCGCTGGCAGACTGGGAGCACCTGGATGTGAAGGCGAGGTTGGCGCTGCGCGAAGTCGAATCTCATAACCAATCCGTGGCCGGATTTACCACGAATGTTTCATTTCAGAATGGCCGTGCCAAAGTGGATTTTCAGCAAGCTGGCTCCGAGCTGCAGGTTCGTGCTGTGGTAACTAAACAACAATTGGAGGGTAATTTCTCCGGTAATTTCGAAAACCTTGAAGCGCCCGCACAACTTTTCAACCTGGTTGGTCTGAAGGGAACATTGCAGCTTCAGGGAACAATAGGCGGCACAATTAATAATCCTCACGTTACAACGACCTTCTCCGGGAAAAAGATAGTGTATTATGGTATTCCCGCTGATAATCTGGAGGGCGGAATTCGCTATGCGGACAGCACCCTTTTTATCACGAAGACCCGGATATCGGGAGCGGCATCGCAGATTGACACGCTCCACCTGCCGCACACTCTCTCCGGCCTCCAGGGCAGCTACTCCTACCAGGCACAGATTGAAGGAAGAATGGACAGCCTGCAGGCAAACCTGGCTGCCAATTTATCAGACCTGTCCTACTCGGAATTCCACATTAAAAAGGGGAACATTGCCGCACGCCTGGCAGACAACCGGGCGGAGATCAGCAAACTCTATTTGCAGGCAGATTCTCTCGGCATTTCACTCGCAGGAAACTATTCCCTCTTGAAGTCTGAAGGAGAGGCTGGCTTGGCATTTGGCGAACCGGGATCGGGTTTCTTCGAACCACTTTCAATTGATTCATCGAGCTTTTTATCAGCCAAAACCAACCATTTTCCCCCATTCGGATTTCTTGAGGCAAGATTCAATCTGTCCGATAGCAGTAACCGGGTTGTTCGCGCCACTGGGGAGAAGATCGATCT
Organism: uncultured Calditrichaceae bacterium; assembly: GCA_964624795.1. Classification (GTDB taxonomy): domain Bacteria; phylum Calditrichota; class Calditrichia; order RBG-13-44-9; family RBG-13-44-9; genus CAZUZS01. Next base: position 34,387 of record CAZUZS010000011.1, on the reverse strand, counting down.
GGAGCGTTTGGCGACGCTTTACCCGAAAATCAAAGAAGTGGGCGGACTGCTCCGGTTCGGCCTTGATTTTCATGGCACGCCCAACGAGCCATACGGCAAATTTGCCTTTGCCATTAATTCAGCCAACTTTTCGCAGGTGATGCTGGATTCAGTGAAGGCGGATATCGATGTAAATCCGTCGCTTGTTTCTCTGGATTCCCTAAGATTCTATGTTGCCAATCAACTTTCCTGGGTTGCCGCCCAGATTGATTTGGAGCATACCGGGCAGGGAAAATTGAGTGTCACCGGCGAAAATCTTACGCGGGGCAAGGCGGAAGGAAAGGAAATTCATCTCAAATTGCTCCAACCATTTCTCAGTCCGGGGATGAAACTCGCCGGGGTAAGTAACTACCAATTAAGATGGAGCGGCCCTCTAAAGAAGCCGCACTTAGAGGGCAACCTGGAACTTTTACGTGGCGAAATCCAGTTTGGGCCAAATAGTCCAACCATCGATTCTCTGCGAGTAGCGGCGCAATTTGAAGATTCGCTTCTGCAAATCCAAAATATCAGTGGAGAGCTGCGAAAGACGCCATTTCAATTGCACGGGAGGGTATCATATCAAAATTGGACACAATTCCACACCCGGATGGAAATGTCTGTGGCCAACGAAAAGGTGATACAGGCTTCCGGGACCGCATCCAGGGAATCGATGAATATGGATTTGATAATTCAAGACCTCAATCTTTCACTCTTCAGGGAACTGACCCCGGAGCTTCGAAAGCTCGATGGAAAGATAAATTCGCATCTAACTTTGAAAGGTTCGGTGTCCGCGCCTGATATCCAGGGTAATCTGCAAGTAGCACAATTAAGTTTTTGGCCGACCGTTCTGGATTCCCCATTGACCGATGGAAGCCTTGGAATAAGATTCAGTGGCAATAAAGTGCAGGTGGACACCCTTCGCCTGCGATATAAGAAAGGCACCATTTTATCATCGGGCAAACTCACGTATGCCAGCGGAAATTTCACCGATCTGGATTTTGCCGCCAGCATGAAAAATCTTGATATCAATCAGCCGGATATATTCAGCGCGGTAATTGATTCGGCCTCAATAGATTATAATAAGCAAGGCGGATATTACAACCTGGACGGTGCTGTTCACCTGGGGAACACCAAAATTGTCTACAATATCGAACCCAACTTGATTATCAATTTGTTGCAGAAGGCCCAGACGCCGGTGCAGCAGCCGCCGGCGATCATGCAGCAAACCCGCCTCGGTATTCGGGTTATCCAGGACAAGGATTTGTCTGTTGACAACAATCTCGCGAGGCTGCAGATCGGTGAGGATTTAAGGTTGACCGGAAACCTCGCTTCTCCCAATGTGAGCGGTCGGGTGACCATCGAGAAAGGATACGTGTTGTATCTCGACCGAAAGTTTGATGTGCAGAGCGGCACCTTCGATTTTGTAAATCCGACGCAGATTAATCCGATCATCAACCTCTCGGCGCAGACCACTGTGAAAAATTACCAGGCCATGGAGGCAACATCTTACGCGATTACTTTTACGCTCACCGGACCCGCGGATACCGCCCGAATCAATCTGAGCTCCGACCCGCCGCTATCCCAGACCGATATTCTTTCGCTGCTCACACTGGGCGCTACCACAGAGCAGTTGACCGGGACAAATGCCTCGGGGCAGGGCGCTTCGGTCTCCAGTATTCTTCAAAACCGGATAGAATCTTTGTCCACATACAAATTATCCGGATATGTCGGACACAAGGTTGGTAATCTGCTGGGATTGCAGCAGCTAACCATCGAGGGAAATCTTTTTAATACTTCCCAGGCTCCTGTGTTGGTCGCATCCAAGACCATTTCTGACCGCGTTACCATCACTTACCGCACCGGTTTCGGGCAGGTGAATGATCGCAGCGTGCAATTGAATTACCAGATCTCGAAGCATTTTGCGGTGGAAGGAGAAACCGATCAGACGGGAAATACGAATTTTGATTTCACATACAGGATTAAGTTCAAATGAGCAGAAGATACCGGATATTCATGTTACTGGTAATAGGGGTTTTACTGTTGGGGAAAAATGACGCATTTTCCGCTTCAAAAAAAAAGTTTGAGATTAAATCCGTTCAATTTAAAGGAAATCATGCTTTCAGCTCCGATCAGTTAAGGAACGTGATGATCTCCCGTCCATCCTCTTTTTTCCATAATTCGTATTACCATGCCCCAGTCCTTGACCAGGATCTGAAGAATTTGCAGCTATTTTATCAACAACATGGCTACCTCCAGGCAGAGGTCACCAGTCATACGGTTGAAATCGATACCAGCAAAAGCCAGGTTCACATCCATATTTCGATTTCTGAAGGAAGCCTTACACATGTGGACGGCGTGAGCATCTTTGGAAACAAATTCTTCTCGGACAAGCAGTTGGCTAAAACGATTAAAATTCACACCGGTGATCCCCTGGAAGCCCCCAAAATCGAAAGTGCTACTGTTTCCATTTTAACGATGTATCGAAACAATGGGTTTTTAAATGCGGAAGTGACTCCGGATGTGGGTGTGAACGACACTACCCACACTGCCATCATCGATTTTCTGATCGTGGAGAAAGTTCAATATACAATTGACAACATCCGCATCGAAGGCCTGGATGATATCAAGCTTAATGTGGTAGGGCGGGAGCTAAAGTTTCACGAAGGAGAGGTTGTCTATTATTCCAAATTGCTGCAATCCCAGCAAAACCTTTATTTGACCGGCCTCTTTCAAAGCGTTTACATTCAGCCGAAACCGGCGTCCAACGGCGATTCCACCCAAAAGGATATTCTCATCCAGCTAAAGGAAATTATTCCCGGCGATTTTCTTGTGTCGATAGGATATGGGACCATCGAGAAATTGCGCGGCAGGATTCAGACACGATATACAAATTTTCGTGGTGCCGCCCAGCAAATTGGCGCAACCGCGGGGGCCAGCTTTATCAATCGCGAAATACAAGGCTCTTTTGCCGATCCGTGGACATTTAATACGCGTTTTTCCACCAACATTAACGGGAAATGGGAATACTTAAGCCAGCCCGGGTACGATGTTCACCAGGTGGGTGGGCAGCTTACGATAAGCCGTAAATTTCTCAAAATATCCAACGTTTCGCTTACCTACAATCTCCAGCGCAGCGGCCTGAGCAACATCAATACTACCGAGCTTCCAGCGAACCTGATAAACAACGTCAGCAGCCTTATATTTGCCGGGACTTATGATACCCGCAACGATCTCTTCAATCCCACCAGGGGTATTTATTCTCAACTCAGTAATGAATTCGCCGGTTATTACTTCAGCGGTTCTGTCGCCTTTTATCGCTTGATCGGTGAGTTAAAGTATTTTCATTCGTGGACACCGAATACCATTTTGGCAGTGGGTATCTTAGTGGGACGGATCGATCCTGCAAAAGGATTTACTTCACTTCCGTTAAATGAACGGTTTTACACCGGCGGCCCCAATTCTTTGAGGGGATACGATTACCAAAAGGTAGGTCCGCTGGATACCGGCAATTCACCCATCGGAGGCGAATTGAAGCTTGTCTGGCATATATTTGAAGTCCGCCAGACCATTTACAAAATGTTTGGTGCGGCCATCTTTGCTGATGCAGGCAATGTGTGGAAACTACCGCGGAGTTTCAAGCTCGGAGGAATCCGCTACGATGGCGGTGCAGGACTGAGGGTAAACACACCGATTGGGTTAGTCCGTCTGGATTATGCATTTAAAATAAATCGCCGTCCGGGCGAGTCGATCGGAAAATTGTATTTTGGCATGGGACAGGCTTTTTAGAGGACAAATAGGGCATAAATAGTGGCACATCTCCGGACACCCGCAATTCTTCGAAAAGCTCATCTGCCAGGGCATGCGTCCTCTGATCAGAATAGAGAGACTGTGGTGTGTGGGAATCGGAAAATATCCGTAACGGTAAACCCTGATCGGAAATAATGATGGCCGGGAAGAAACCGGACAAGGAGCAGGCACAGCAAGATAGAACCAGGTCGTTTCGTCCGGTTGTATGGCGGATTCTGATCTATTTGGCGGCGGCCGCAATTTTGGCCTGGGTCTTTCATGATATCGATTTGCACAAAATCCTGAAGCAGTTGGACCGCATATCCTGGGGATTGGTGTTGTTAGCTGTTGCGGTTCATTTTCTGAGTTATCTTTCCCAGGGTGCACGCTGGTCGTTCCTGCTTCATCCGGTTGGGAAATTCTCTTTCCTAAGGGCGACCCAGGCCATTTACATCGGTTTGTTGGCAAATGAGATTCTGCCGTTTCGTGCCGGTGAGATTGTTCGGATCTTTCTGGCTTCCCGTTGGCTCTCGGTGAAATTTGTAGCCGCTATTCCATCTGTAATCGTGGGAAGAGTGATGGACGGGATCTGGATGGCGTTGGCCGTTGCGTTCTCCACCGCTTTCGTGACACTGCCCGGATTCTTCGTAAAAAGCGTCGAGCTATTTTCTGCAGTACTGCTGGGCATGATTGTTGTTTTCATTTTTATTGTCGTACGCGGGGACAAAAATATGGCAATAGGTGCTGCGGGTAAAATTTTCCGGTGGAAGGCAATGCGGGCGGTTTCCTTGTTTTTCGCACGGCTTGTTACGGGTTTCAGGGCCATCGGTTTTTCACGCTATTTGTTTCTTTCTTTCCTGTTTTCATTGTTGTTCATATTCCTTCAATTTCTGCCCCTGTGGATATTAATGCAGGCTTACGGTATTCATCTTTCCCTGCTGCCGGGTGCGGTAGTTTTTCTGATACTGGCATTAAGCACCGCCATTCCCAATACGCCTTCCAATATCGGAACGTATCAATTTTTTCTGGTTATCGGGCTATCTCTTTTTGATGTCTCAAAAACAACCGCCGCCGGCTTCTCAATTGTCGCCTTTGTGATGTTGACCATGCCTATTTGGATAATAGGTTTTGCTGCACTTGCGATGGAGGGAATTAATCTGTCTTCAATAAGAAAAGAGATACAGCGATTGAAAAGGAAATCTTATTCAGAATAGCATGATTTTCAATTTTATTCCCGGCTGCTTATCTCTCGACGAAAAAATAGATGTTCCTTAAGATTCGAAAAATGTAAAAATATTGACCACCGCTGTGAACCGCCAGTAGACTCCGTTTGCTTTATGTCCCTTTGTGAAGGAATGAATGGGAGTCGCACCATAAAAAACAAGTTGCTTATAAATATTAAAGCAAATCATAAAAAGGAGAGCCACATGAAGAAATTATTACTGGTGCTATCTGTTTTATCATTTGGGCTTGCTTCTGTCTTTGCACAGGATACGGATAATAAAGTCGGTTTCGGCCTGAAGGGAGGAGTAGCGACCTATTTTGGGGACATCAACCAGCAAACCTGGAAGCCGCACTATGGTTTTTCTCTCGACTACTGGATGACCAATTATTACGGCCTTGGAATCGAAGGCGGCGTGACAAATCTGCAGGCTGAAAAAGGCAATTTGTTTTTTAAGACGGGGATATTTTATGTGGCTGCCGATCTGAAATTCAAACTCGTCCGATTTGGACCGGTTCAGCCATATTTCATAACAGGAGTGGAAGGTTTTCGATTCGATCCCGAAGATCGGAACGGGAATAAACTCCCCAATATTGCGGCGGGAAAATATGACAAATTTCAGTTCGGCGCGCCTTTGGGAGGCGGTATCTCCTTTTTCCTGAATGACAATTTATCGCTGGATTTCCAGGGAGTCTATCATTATACCTTTACCGATTATCTGGACGATTTGAAGGAAGGCAATAACAATGACGGGTATTTGACGACTGCCCTTAAATTAACATTCTATTTTGGAGGAGAGGAGAAGGACAGCGATGGTGACGGCATCCCGGATGACCTTGATTTGTGTCCTCAGAAGGCGGAAGACCGGGATGGATTCCTGGACGAAGACGGCTGCCCGGATCTCGATAATGACAATGACGGAATCCCGGACCTGATTGACAAATGCCCCAACAAGGCCGAAGATGTGGATGGTTTTGAGGATAAGGATGGTTGTCCTGATCCGGATAACGATGGCGATGGCATCCCTGATGTGCGCGATAAATGTCCCGGAACGGATGAAACGGTTAAGAATGGTACCGATACCAAAGAAGACCTAGATGGTTTTCAGGATGAAGACGGGTGCCCGGACCCGGACAACGATGGAGACGGGATTCCCGATGGGAAAGACAAGTGTCCCAACGAAGCAGAAACGTTTAACGGCTGGGAAGATGAAGATGGTTGCCCGGACAAAGTACCGGAGGTAAAAATGGAGAAGGAAAAGTCTCTGGTTTTACCTGGCGTTTATTTCCAGACCGGAAGCGCAAATCTCGATCCCAATTCGGAAGATATATTGGATCAGGTGGTCACCACGTTGAGGGATAATCCACAGATCGATCTTGAAATACGCGGCTATACGGATAATTCCGGCACATTCAAGCGGAATGTTCAATTATCCAAACAGCGAGCAGAATCGGTAAAAAATTACCTTGTTCGGCATGGGATTTTACCTGATCGGCTGCGCGCGCAAGGCTTTGGTCCTCAAAATCCGGTAGCTCCCAACAGCACGCCGGAGGGCCGGGCCCGGAACCGCAGGATTGAATTTTACCGGTTCAAGTAATCTTTAAGAAGGCGCAAACAGCAATGAACTCAACGACCGGAGCAGGTATCTTCGCTTGCTCCGGTAATTATTAAGCTTTAAATCTCAAGATATTTTGGGTTCTCCAAGATCCATAATTGAAATTCGAATTGCGCGTAATTGAGGACAAACCGGCGTAAATTGAACGAATTTTTGCAGTCTTGCCCCTATTTTAGCAGGAAGCTAAAATTTTGCGGGTAACAGTCGTTTTGAACAAAGAATACTCGATGTGTGTTACAATAAAAAATTATTTTGCGATGGAAAGTGAATTCGCAGAGGTTTTCTGTTAAATTAGTTGCTGGTGAACTGGAAAAGGAGTTACTCATGGGAAAAAGAAAGGCCGGGGTGCGGCCGGGCAAAACTAAGGAAAGCAATCCGCTGGAAGAACTTCAGGAGCAAACCTTTGCTGCTATCAGATCGGATTCAAAATCGCTGGAAACCTCATTTGTCGATCATCTGGAATTGTCGTTAGCAAAAGATGAATATTCGGCTACCCAGATGGATCGTTTCAAGAGCCTCGCCCTCACTGTTCGGGACCGTCTCATCGAGAGATGGATTGAAACGCAGCAGGCATACCATAAACAGGATGTCAAGCGTGTCTATTATCTCTCAATGGAATACCTGATTGGCAGGCTTCTGGGCGACGCCCTGATAAATCTTGGTCTCTATAAATCCGCTGCCAATGCCATGAAGGAACTGGGCTACGACCTGGAGGAGCTGAGAATTACCGAGTCCGATGCAGCCCTGGGAAATGGTGGCCTTGGCAGGCTTGCGGCCTGTTTTATGGAATCCATGGCTACTTTGGAGCTGCCGGCGTACGGATATGGCATTCGGTATGAGTACGGCATATTTAACCAGAAAATTGTAGATGGCTACCAAAATGAGACGCCCGACAACTGGCTGCGTTATGGTAATCCGTGGGAGATCGAGCGTCCGGAGTACATTTATCCTGTTAAGTATTATGGCCGATGCCGCCAATACCGGGATGCCAAAGGCAGGCTGCAAAATGAATGGATTGAAACTGACGAAGTTGTTGCAATGGCGTACGATACACCTATCCCCGGATACAGAAATAACACCGTGAACAACCTGCGGCTTTGGTCGGCGAAGGCCAGCCGGGAATTTAACCTGGAGTATTTCAACAATGGCAACTATGGGAAGGCGGTGGAAGACAAGATTCAGTCCGAGACCATCTCCAAAGTTCTTTATCCCAGGGCCGATTTTCGAATGGGCCAGGAGCTGCGTTTAAAGCAGGAATATTTTCTGGTTTCAGCTTCTTTGCAGGATATCATTCGTCGATACAAAAATTCCTATGATGACAGGTTCATAAGTTTTCCACAAAAGAATGCGATCCAGCTAAACGATACCCATCCCGCGCTGGCAATTCCCGAATTGATGCGGATCTTGTTGGATGAGGAAGGCCTGAGCTGGGACGAAGCCTGGAATATCACATACCCCACGTTTGGATACACCAATCACACAGTGATGGCCGAAGCGCTTGAAAAATGGTCTGTACCGCTTTTCGAATACGTGCTGCCCCGTCATTTGCAGATCATTTTTGAGATCAACCGCAGATGGCTGGATGATGTAAAAAAGAAGAACGGCAAAAATGTCGATTTCATCCGGAAAGTGTCCATTATCGAGGAAAGTGACGAGAAACAGGTGCGCATGGCAAATCTGTCGATTGTCGGCAGCCATTCGGTTAACGGTGTGGCAGCGCTTCATACCGAGATTCTGAAGAGAGATGTGTTCAAGGATTTTTATCAGTGGTGGCCGGAGAAGTTTAATAACAAAACGAACGGAATTACACAACGAAGGTGGCTGCGCCTTTGCAACCCTTACCTGGCATCTTTGATCTCCGGCAAAATCGGCAAGCGGTGGCTGCGCAATTTATACGAGCTCAGGAAATTGGATCAGTTTACAGAAGATAAATCGTTCCAGGCAGAGTGGCGGAATGTAAAGCTGCAAAACAAAGAGCAGCTTGCCGAGTTTATCCGGGACACTCAGGGCCTGGAAGTGAATCCCGACTCTTTGTTTGATGTTCAGGTGAAGCGATTCCATGAATACAAAAGGCAACTTTTAAACACGCTGCATGTTGTTACGCTTTTTAACCGTCTGAAGGCGAATCCGAGTGGAGACTTCCAGCCCCGAACCGTTATCTTTGGCGGAAAGGCAGCGCCGTCCTACTTCATCGCCAAATTGGTGATAAAACTGATAAATTCCATTGGAGAGGTGGTCAACACCGATCCCGATGTGAACGGCAGGTTAAAAGTTGTGTTCATACCCAACTATTCTGTCTCGTTGGCGCAAATTATCATTCCTGCCGCCGATCTTTCAGAACAGATTTCCACTGCGGGAATGGAAGCTTCCGGCACCGGGAACATGAAGTTTGCCCTGAACGGTGCTTTGACTATTGGCACGCTGGATGGCGCTAATATTGAGATCCGGGAAGAGGTGGGCGAAGACAATATCTTTATTTTCGGATTAACCGCGGATGATGTCATTCGGACCAAACAAAAAGGATACGATCCGGTGCAGTACTATTCCGGCAACCGGGAGCTAAAGCAGGCTCTCGATATGATTGGCAGTGGATATTTTTCACCCAAACAGCCGGATCTGTTCAGACCAATAGTCGATTCGCTCCTGAAAAACGGCGACAATTACATGGTGATGGCAGATTATGCCTCGTACGTGGAGTGTCATGAAACTGCGGAAGGGGTTTATCGTGACCAGTTCGAGTGGACAAGGAAATCGATCCTGAACGTCGCGAATATGGGGAAGTTTTCCAGTGATCGTACTATTCAGGAGTATGCCCAAAATATCTGGGGAGTGAAGCCGGTCAAGATAAAGCTTCCGCTGCACGAAGGTATTGGCTAAGCGAAGAAATAACAATTTGGCCGCTTGGGTCATAGTTTTCCACTTTGAACAAATCGGCGGGAGGAAA
>CAZUZS010000011.1:0-24702 GCA_964624795.1 uncultured Calditrichaceae bacterium | reverse complement strand
TTGAAGGGACTCTATCTCCGGCTCGATTCAAACCATGCATTTTTAATGGGAAGCGGGCTGACATTTTCTATCTTTACCTGCATTGTTCCGTTTGTACTGATTGTTTTTTCGGTAGTGGGAATGGTCGTTGATAAACCTGCAGTAATCAGCCAGATCAGCCATTTTATTCATACCCTCATTCCCTATGAAAGGTCTTCAAGCTATATCGAAGAGATTGTCCGGGCCCGGGTAAATGAGTTCAGAATATTCAAAACCTGGACAGGTTCCCTGGGAATATTTGGTTTGCTGTTCGCTGCAAGCGGCTTATTCAGCAGCATGCGAACAATCCTGAACACGACTTTCCGTGTACCGCATGGCAGAAATGTCATTATTGGCAAATTATATGATTTTGCCCTGATTTTTCTGGTGGCAATTTTTTTCCTTTTTTTTGTAATGATTTTTCCAGCTTTGGGCATCGCCCTGAATTTTCTAAACAGATTCGCGGTGATTGAAAAAATCTACCAGGTATTCGCGTCAATCGGACTGGGCCTGATCTCGTTTTCAGTCATATATTTTATGTTTTTCATCTTATATTTTCTCATCCCGGACGAACGCCCGAAGCGAAGAGTTGCGGCGGTCAGCGCTTTCTGGGCAGCCATTCTGTGGGAAATTGCAAAGGAAGGTTTCGGATATTATATTGCACATTCTGTGACGCTTACCAGGGTTTACGGAACTTATATTTTCATTGTGGCACTGGCATTGTGGCTTTACTACTCTTCACTGGTTTTTATTACCGGCGCCGAAATTGGTCAGCTTTATCGTGAGAGAAGAGAGGCCAAAATCGATGATGAACCGCAGGAGGAAATATGAAGGAACAATCAACTGCATCCAGGCTTGGACTGAAATTCAAGCATCGCCTGACCAAGAAGCGCTCCAAGAAAATCGGGCTGCCTCCCGGTTCAATGGTACATGTGGGTGAGAAAAAGGTCGAAACAGCCAGGATTTCAGTGATTGATTACGACCAGCAGAAGCTTGAGGTGAAGGCACTGAAATCGGTTGAAGAAACTTTGCCGTTCAAGAAATCTCCAACCGTCACCTGGCTAAATATAGACGGTTTGCACGAGGTAAATATCCTGGAAACCATCGGTGAATACTATTCAATTCATCCCCTGGTGCTGGAAGATATTCTGAATACCGACCAGCGCCCCAAAGCGGAAATTTTTGATGAATATATCTTTATCGTTTTTAAAATGATCAGCTATAACAATAATCATGATGAGCTCGACATCGAACAGCTCAGCCTGATTTTAGGTCCCAATTTTGTCATCACTTTCCAGGAACGGGAAGGCGACGTGTTCGATTCAATCCGGGAACGAATCCAGGGTGGAAAAGGCCGGGTGCGAAAGAGCGGGCCTGACTACCTGCTTTATGCCCTCATGGATGTTGTAATCGATAATTACTTCCTGGTGCTGGAAAAATTGGGAGAGCGAATCGAGAATCTTGAGGAAGAAGTGCTTGGAAATCCTGACCAGTCCACCGTGCAGGCCATACAGCAAATGAAGAGAGAGCTGATCTTTCTTCGCAGGTCTATCTGGCCGCTGCGCGAGGTAATCGGAACACTCATTCGGGATGAAAATCCCCTGATTAAAAAATCAACGGCACCGTTTCTGCGGGATTTGTACGACCACACCATCCAGGTAGTGGATACTATCGAAACCTATCGCGAAATGGTATCCGGAATTCTGGATATCTACCTGTCCAGCCTCAGCAACCGGATGAACGAGGTGATGAAAATCCTGACCATCATTGCCACCCTGTTTATTCCTCTAACTTTTATTGTCGGTGTTTATGGGATGAATTTTGAATTCATGCCGGAATTGAAATGGCACTGGGGATACCCGGTAGTTTGGGGTGTGATGATTATTATCTCCTTCTTCATGCTTCTCTATTTCCGGCGGAAGAAATGGATTTAAGATCAAAATCCTCTCTGGATTTTAATATCCAAATCCACTCCGGACGGGATAATCGGGGAAAATGATTTTCACGGATACGATTTATTCACACCAAAAAATGAATGAGATCGATTGGCAGAACCGGCACAGCAAATTGAGGAAAGAACAAATCGCCAATTCTCATGGCGGATAATTATTCCCGGCATAGCACTTGTCGCGTTCATAGGGATTGTCGATTATTTAACCGGATACCAGGTGAGTTTTGCGATTTTTTACCTGGTTCCAATCATCTGGGTTACCTGGTATTCCAACAAATGGATCGGGAGCCTGGTTGCCCTGATAAGCACCGTGGTTTGGTTTGAAGCCGACATTTTAGCGGAGCACTTTTACACACATCCCATCATTCCTTACTGGAATGCATTTATGCGTCTTGGAATGTTCCTGGTTGTGGTGCTGATTCTGGCGAAGTTGAGGGGATCCCTGGAACACGAGAGAACCCTGGCGCATATCGATCATTTGACAAAAACAGCAAATAGCCGTTCCTTTTTTAACGCGGTAAGTACGGAACGGGAAAGAGCGGGTCGCTATGGTCATTTTTTCACCCTGGCGTATATCGATCTTGACAATTTTAAATCGGTCAACGATACGCATGGTCACAATACCGGAGATGAACTGCTGAGAGAGGTTGCCGGTCAAATGAACCGGGAGGTAAGACAAACCGATCTGGTGGGGCGGCTGGGCGGCGATGAATTTGCCATCCTGCTTCCAGAAACCGACATGGCCGCTGCCGCCAATGTGCTGGATAGAATGCATAAATCGCTGCTGCGCGTCATGCGTGAAAACAACTGGCCGGTTACTTTCAGCATCGGCAGCATGACATTTCATCAAATCCCGCACTCGGTTGATGAGATTATTACCAGAGCAGACGACCTCATGTACGAGGTAAAAAAAAGCGGCAAAAACGCTATTCGCTATGCGGAATTAGAGGATTGAAGAGTCGGGACACATCATGGTTGCGCCGAGATGCTCTTCGCTGCTCAAAAAGTTGCAGATAATGAATATTCTTCAGAGGGAAGAGAATGGGAGATAACCTTAATAAAATGTCCGGTTGGATTAAGGAAATAACAGGACTGGCGCCAACCGTCCAGAGCCGACTTCTTGCCTCGCTTCTGATTATTTTTACCCTGTGGCTGCTCCGGACGGTGGTAATTCGCATTCTGTGGCGGCGAACCGAGGATGTGCAGGCGCGCTATCGCTGGCAAAAAAGCACCACTTATGTTTCGGTTGTCATTGGGCTATTCCTGGTGGTGCGGGTGTGGTTCGAGGGAATCCAGTCCCTGGCAACTTTTCTGGGTTTGATCACGGCCGGATTGGCTATCGCATTGAAAGACCTGGTCACCAGTTTTGCCGGCTGGCTGTTCATTCTGTGGCGGCGGCCCTTCATGGTGGGCGACCGCATCGAAATCGGCAATCATCGGGGCGATGTGATTGATATTCGGGTATTCAAATTCAGCCTGATGGAGATTGGCAACTGGGTGGATGCGGAGCAAAGCACCGGCAGGATTGTTCACGTCCCGAATTTCATGGTTCTCAGCGAAGTGCTGGCCAATTACAGCCGCGGTTTTCAGTTCTTATGGAACGAAATCCCGGTGTTGGTTACTTATGAAAGCGACTGGAAAAAAGCCAAGCAAATTTTGCTGAAGATTGCAGAAGGACGGGGGGAACACTTGAGCGCCGCTGCGGAGAAACGCATCAAAGAAGCCAGCAAGAAGTTTATGATCTTCTATCATACGCTTACGCCCACCGTTTATACAACGGTCAAGGACAGCGGCATTCTTCTTACTATTCGTTATCTTATTGAGCCTCGTCGTCGCCGCGGAAGCGAAGAGGAAATCTGGGAAGCAGTGCTGGAAGAATTTGCAAAACATGATGACATCGACTTTGCCTACCCGACTACCCGTTTTTATGACAACCTTACCGAAGGCAAGAAAGGCACAAAACCGCCTGCTGAATGAATGTGAAGAAATCCGAGACTATGATGAGCCGCTCAAATCATTATGAATAGCTCACATCCTCATTCCAGCGCCGGACAAGGTATTCTTTTGCGTCCTCGAAAATAATAGCCTGCTCTTCAACCAGGGCTTCAGCTTCCTCATTACTCATGTTTTTGCTGCGATTCACAAATGAAGCGATCCGTGCAAAGTAGAGTGGTGTCATCAAACCGACCATCAGGAAGCAGTTGCCCTTCCAATGGTGATAAGCGGCTGCCAGATCGTAAAGGATTTTGGCCCAGACTTCGACCGGAAACAGGAAATTATCGACATCCGTTCTGGCTAATTTTTCAATGACCTTCCAATTATCCGGAGCGACGATCTTAGCCCAGATCTCCCCATAATTATTGTATCCAACCTTGAAGTCTTCCACCAGCTTGCTCACGTTGACATCAAATGCCTGCGGTTCCACATCCAGTGCATCACCAACAATGGGAACCGGCTGGCTGCCTTTCACTTTTTTCCAGATTGGTTCATTCCGCACCATTAAATCCAGAAGGGTGGAAACGACTTGCCGGAACATGGGGCCAAGTGATTCAGCCGGATCTTTGACGTCGTGAATTTTCACTCCCAGATTAGCCTGCACGATATTGGCGTTGTTCACCATGGCGGTAGTTGTCAACCAGATGTCGATGCCGAAACGCGCCACGTCGGTTTCCCACACATCCTGTTCGATGTATTTTTTGACAAGCGGCAGGCTGAAGGCGAAGTCTCCCCCTATCGGTTGGCGCACCTGGTAACCGTAAAGCGCACGGGTCAGATTATAGACAATATTGTTGGTAATGGTGCCGTCATATTTATACCGGCGATAGTAGGGCGCCACGAAATCCACGCCATTTTCCATAATGGGATGAAGAACGCAATGTATCCATTCCGGTGTAATGGAACGAAGGTCGGAATCGAAGAGGGCACAGGCGTGGGTTTTAAGAAGATCTGCCGCTTCGAATATTGCCCGCACAGCGCTGCCCTTTCCCGGAACGCCGCGGTAAATGGAGACGATCCGCTCGATCCAGGGGCTGCTTTCCAACTCGTCGCTTTCTTCCCGTGAATCATCTACCGAGCCGCCATCGGCAACCATTACCACGCAGCGGTGATTCGGGTAAAAACGCACCAATCCATCCTCCACGGTCTTGATCACATGGCGGATTGTGGAATCATTGTTAAAACAGGGTATCCCAATTAAAACATCGGCCTCGCCCAGGCGCTCCAGTCTTCTGCGGCTTTTTTGCCGTAAAGCGGTGCTGAATTTCATGAGTTTGCTCCTTCCTGTTTTATCGGCCTAATACATAAATATTGTGGATTTTTGCTTTTGGACAGGATAAACAGGATTTGCCGGATGTGAGCGATCATTTTAATCACGCTAAGAATCTGGGTATTCTTTTTTAATTTTTTATGTCAAATCCCAGCCCCGGAGCGTTGTTCGGGAAAAGCGTGCCGTGGCGGATAATAACAGCTCCAGCGGATGGATCGTCCAGGAGATCCAGATGGCCATCAAGATCGGCGTACATTACATTGGGGCGGGCGAGAGCGAAATGCAGGCCGGCCGCAATGGAAAGTGCTGCCTCGTCCATGCAGCCAACCATCACTTCCAGGCCCGCCGCCCGCGCCACCGAATTGATCTGCAACGCCTCTAAAATTCCACCCACCTTCATAAGTTTGATATTCACCATGTCCACCAGGTCGCGGCGTGCCAGGCGAAATGCATCGCGCAGGTTCATCAAGCTTTCGTCTGCCATAACCGGGATGTGGACGCCGCTGGTTACTCGCCCCAGCAGATCCAACTCGCTTTTGGGTGTGGGCTGCTCAATCAGCTCCAACCGGGCGGATTTCGTTTTCTCCACGAACTCAACCGACTGCTCCACAGTGTAGCCCTGGTTGGCATCGAATCGCAATTCCATTTCTTTGCCAACTGCTTCCCGAACTTTCAAAATCCGTTCAACATCGACCGGGACATCCTTACCACCTTTTATTTTCAAACATTTGAAGCCCCTTTCCTTCCAATCCCGTGCGGCAGCAACCGTTTCATTCACCGGCAAAATGCCGATGGTGACGCTGGTTTTGATCCGGTCCCGAAAACCGCCCAACAGCTTCCAGAGCGGCAGGTTCGCCGTTTTTCCCAGTATGTCGTGAAGCGCCATGTCAACCGCCGCCAAAGCGGAAGGTTGTAATTTGAGGGGCTCTTTTAATTTTTCCATTAGCATGACCAGCCGTAACGCATCTGAACCCCTGAGCACCGGATCAACTATGTTTTTTACGGCCAGCAGTACGCTTTCCGCTGTTTCCCCGGTAACGACTTTATCCGGTGCGGCACAGCCAAAACCGGTCACGCCCCGGTTCGTTTCGATGCGAAAAAAAACGTTGGTGGCGCTCTCCACGGTTTCATAAGCAATGGTGTAAGGTTCCGACAATGTCATGGGCACCGGCCATGCTTCCACCCGGCTGATTTTCATGTGCACTTCCTGTTTTAATATCGTTTTTCGTAGATCTCGTTCAGCGTCATGCTTTTCAGGTCTTCCACCAGCTCCACCAAGTTCTTTATCATGATTTCCCACATTTTTTCACCCTTTTCACGGGTGGCTTTGGTGGGGTCGCCAAGAACACCAAAACGCGAAAGCTTGGCTGTCCGGGCGTACCATTCCACGCTTCGTTTAGAGCTGAAATTCAGATAGTGGCTGGAAAAATCCGGTACAAACTTCTTCGCTTTATCCATTTCAACCAAGTGCGGGCGCAATGCGAGGGTGGTACTGGTTTCGATTTCGCCGGCGTGAACGTCATTTGGCGTTTCGCTGAGATTTGCCAGGTCGGTGTCACTGGTCTCACCGGTATCCACTGTGGTGAAAATCTGGGAATCGCGGTTGATCATCTGCGCCGCAAATTTCAATGCCGGCGCATTTCCGCCATGTCCGTTAATGATAACAAATTTGGTTATCCCGTTGCGAGCGGCGCTCATGCCAACCTCGTAAACCAGGCGGGAGAGCGTGTCATTCCCGATGCTGATTGTCCCCTTGAAATCGTCGTGATGATAGGACACCCCATACGGGATGAGCGGCAGGACAATCGGTTTGGGATCGCTGCAAGCGGCCGCCACCTCGCGGGCCAGATACTCCGCATCGAAGGCATCGGTGTCCAGCGGCAGGTGCGGGCCGTGCTGTTCCAGGGCGCCCACCGGCAACAGCGCCACATCAACCTCCTTCAGTCGCTTTTCCGCCTCCGGCCAGGTGAGTTCCCCCAACAAATACCAGTGCTTCTGCGGCGATGAGCCAGTTGTCTCCGGATTTGACCCGGTCGCATAAACCGGCGGCTCGTATGGGTAAGGTTGCAAAAGCGAAGGATCACTAAGCAGATCGACATCCAGCCACAACCGGCCGCTGCGCCGAACTATCCCTTCTGCGTACTCCAGCATGATTCTAAGCAGCGGCTCGCGCAGATCAACCGGAATACCCTCTACCGGCGAACGTTCCGGATCGATCCGCACTTTCATGATCTCCGGCTTTTCTTTAATGCCGGCTTTACTCCTGCCATCCATGGGCAGAATGTTTTTGTTGGCCAGCAGAAAGGCCATGTGCCTGGCGCCGGCGGATTCCTGGTGCACGCCTTTTTCCACCAGGCCAGAGAGACAATATTCAATTTGTTTCGGCGTATAGCCGCAACGTGTCGGATCGGCGCCGATGGCGGTGAGCATGCCCACAATTCGGCGGCACTTTTCGCAACGGCCGCACGGCAGCACCCGTTCTCCTTCGATATGTGCCGCGTGGCAGGAAACCTGGTGTCGTTGCAGCTCCGGATAGCGCTTCGTTAATATCTTTTCGATCAGTATTTCGGAGAGTGGCCGCAAAATAGAAAACTGGCTGATGCCCCATCCCTTTCGCATAAAATAGCGGGTGAGGGCGTTATCGAAATAGCGACTCTGGTCGTAAAGGCCATCGTAATGGGGAATGCCGTTGTGGGAAACCCGGCGGGTGGTGTCGTATTCGTCGCCGATGAGCAGGCGGCCAATTCCCCGCTTCCGCAGCAGCGGAAGCGCCCCAAAAAGAAAAACCGCCACCGTCCACAACCGCACCGGATAATCGTCGGAGCGAACATCGGCAAAATCCGGCCGGATGAACGGCAGGTGCCGCAGCATCCAGGAAAACAGCCGGTCGGCATTTGTCCACACCCGGGCGGTGTTGGGAACATTCTGCCGGAAATGGCGAAAGGCATTCAGCGCGGTGTACCAGTGCCGCCCCGATTCATTGATAAAAATTGGATGAGTTTCCACGCCCAGCTCATTCAGCAATCCGAAACTGAGCAGGCTGTCTTTTCCCCCGCTGGAAAGCACGCTGTGTCGCGACCGGTCAACTTTCCACTTTTCGGCTTTCGCTTTCTTTTGTGCTGGTTCTTCCTGAAAAGTAACCTTTGCCAGCAGGTAGTTTTCCAGTTTGATTTCCGGTGCTCCGACAGCAGCGCCCTGAAGGAAGGGATTTGGCTCCTGAAATTTTTTAACGTAAATCTCCCTGGCGGTGTTTTGCGCCATATCTTCCAGGAAACGGCGGTCGTAATTGTCATACGAACCAGTAAATACAATTTCCTTGCAGAATAGGCCATAGTTGAGCCCAACCTGGGCGCCGATCATGGCGGCAAGATTGTGCGAAGCGGCTTCGCCGGGATCGAAGACATCTTCCTCATAGCGATAAATAAGATCGGTCGATTCCTCTTTCCCGTCACGGAATACGCTGTAGGGCATCATGAAGCGCCTTTTTTCCACCCGAACCGGCCCGATTTTCAAGCGGTCAATCACCTGCAGCAGCTCCGATAGCTGCTGCTTCTCCGGTTTTACGACAATGTCAGTCATGGTATTGATTTCTCTTTCATTCTCTTTATAGGCAGTTCATTTTTCCAGATAGGGCGTAACCGCTTTAATAAGCGCTTCCGCGCCATCAATTAGCGGGTCACAGGCCGGCAGCCCAACTTCGGCTGTGATATTCCGGCAGACTGCGGGAATATCCGCTCTATTGATGTTCTCATGATTCACAGTGATGGCCGCTACCGGCTTGCCGGACAGTAGCTCCACTGCCTGGATTTGAACCGGCAGCGGATGAATCGGGTATCCGGGAAAGCCATCATATTCTTTGCGGGCCGGGGCATGCTGCATGATCACCACGTCCGGTCTTCCGGCGGCCAGAATTTCGAACCCGCCGGGGTAAGCGGGATTCATCAGGCTGCCCTGCCCCTCGATGACAATGATCTGCGCCTGCTCTTCCTTCCAGGCGCTCCAGACTGCGTGTTCAATTTCTCCCGCTACGAAATCATTAATCAGGGAATCCAGGATCAGGCTGTGCTTCGCTCCCTGCAGCCAGGCGGTCTGCCCGGTACCCACCATCTCTGCCCTGTAACCGGCGGCCTGCAGCGCCTCCACCAGAATCCATGCGGTAGTGCGTTTGCCCACTGCCGAATCGGTTCCCAGCAACGCGATTTTCAATGCATCCACTTCCTCGATTTTGCCGCTGAAAAAGTGCAGCTCGCTGCGCGGCGGCGTTTTGCGGATGTCCCGGATTTTGACGTGGCGCTGCTCTGCCCGCAGCAAAATCTCCGGATCGTCCGATAAAAAATCGTGCAGCCCGGAATCCACATTCAGATCCGTCCGGATGGCTTTTTCTACATCTTCCCGTGCGGCTTGGCTCAGCCGTCCGCCATCGGGCGCCAACCCGATAACCAGATGGGTGGCGGGCGTGCCGGCTGTTTGTGCCGCTTCTACCGCCGCTTTGATATTTTTAAAAATTGGGACTCCGTTCGTTTTATCATCCAGCACCTGGCCGGAATCCTGTCCTGCATAACGGGAGTCCACCACCGACAAAACCCGGTAGCGCCGGGTGCGACGCACCAGACCGTGAGCGGTTTTCCCGTTGGTGGTATTGAAAGCGCCTTCGCAGTAAACAATCGCATTCCCTTCCGGCCATTCACTCATGATTTCCTCCCGGTAAGCATAACCACGTAGCGGTCGCTGGGCAGCGCCTCTTTTCGATGCTGTTCGATCAGGGCAACCAGCCCGGCTGTGGAAGCCGGAAGCGCCAGCAAACCTTCCCGTTCCCGCAGCATTTTCGAGAACGTTAGCATATTCTTATCGGTGGCGTTGGCGGCCCAACCTTTGGTTTGCCGGATGGCTGCAAGGGCGTAGTCGCCGTCGATGGAATGCCAGTTGATCAGCGGTTCATTCACCGCTGATTCCCGGATGGCTTCCGGCTTCAGGTCTTCGCAATGCGGCAAATTTTTAATAAAGGCCAGCACAATGGGATTTTTTCCAAAAGAGGAACCGGCCACGATGCGGGGGATGCGGGATGTTTTTCCCCGCCGGTAGAGGCTCACAAAACCGCGGTAAATCCCCGCCAGCGTAGTTCCGTTTGAAACAGGAATGGCAATGAGGGATGGCGCATCGCGGAGCTCATCATAAATTTCGTAAGCGATTTCCCCGTAGGCATGCAACTGTAGGGCGGTGTTCGCCCCGCCGGGATTGGCATCGTAAGTATCATCCTTTTCGGCCCGCTCCCGTGAAACAAGAACCGCGTTTTCGTAATCTCCCGGGATGCGAATGATTTCCGCTCCGAATTGCGCTATTTCCTGGATGCGTTTGGTGTGGTAATGCTCCGGGATGTAAATAATGCAGCGCAATCCCGCCACCGATGCAGCCAGCGCCATGGCTACGCCATAGTTACCGCAGGTGGCCATGGTGATGGAATCGAACCCCCGCCGCAGGGCGTCCATTGCCTGCGCAAATGCGATACGATCTTTCTGGGTGCCGGTGGGATTTGTGCCCTCGAATTTCAGGTAAAGCTGGCGGATACCCACCTCCCGCTCGATATTGCGGGCACGCGATAAATTGGTGTCTCCCACTTCCGATTCGAATATATCGGCGAATGCCTCCAGACGTTCTTCAACGGGACGGGCCTTGTCTGCCGCAACCCGTTTTTGGTTCTCTATTTCCTGCGAAATTGTGGATAGTTCCGGGGTTGCTCCATCCAGCAGATCAAAAAGCTTATCCCCGTTTTGCGGAGTATCGGACCGTTCCGGCATTAAGTCATCCATCACATCTCCCCCATATTTTTAGACAAACATCCCCATTTCCGTGTTTCAGCAATGAATGACATAAAAATAATGCGCTTTTCCGCATATTACAAATTTTGCAGGTAGGTGAAGAAAAAACATCAGGGAAAGATTAACCAATCACTGAATAGTGAGAGCCAAAAGTTACTGCCATTTTGTAACTGCATGAACCCTGCTCCGGGAAAATCCGTTTCGATGGCTCTCAGCAAGGATGTTCGTCCTTCGCCGACAGGAAACGGGGCTCTTACTTTTATTCATTCATGTTCTTCCACAATCCCCTGAAAAAATGGCGGACATTAACTCCCAGGTTGCGATTGTTGTACCCACCTTCCTGCACAACCAGGGTTGGCAGCCGCAACGCTCCGATCATTCTTCCGTTTTCCTCAAAATCCTTCGGCCGAAGGCTCCAACTTCCGGTGGGGTCGCCCTTGGCAGGGTCCAGGCCCAGCGCTACAACCAGAAATTCCGGCTTGAAATGCCTGATTTTCCGCAGCGCCTTTTCCAGAGTTACCCGGTGGGCTTTTCCATCCACCTGTTCCGGTAATGGGTAATTGATATTAAATCCGTCCCCGGCGCCAGCGCCGCGTTCCTCTTCGAAGCCACTGAAATACGGGTAGGCAAAACGCGGGTGCCCGTGGATCGATATGGTGAGGACATCGGAGCGCTGGTAAAAAATATCCTGCTGCCCGTTCCCGTGGTGGTAGTCGATGTCAAGGATTGTCACCCGGCCGTGGGCGCTCAGGTAATGGGCCGCCGCGGCGTTGGAATTGAAATAACAAAAACCGCCAAAATTTCCCCATTCCGCATGGTGCCCGGGGGGACGCACCAAAACATAAACAATTCTCTTCCCTTCCAGAATGTGCGCTGCTCCCGTAAGAGCACAGTCCACCGCCCGTTTGGCTGCCAGGTAGGCGTTGAGATTCAGAGGCGTGAAGGTGTCGATGCAGTAATAACCGGCGCGGATGGGCAACTCCTTGGGTGGCCGGCGGGAATTCCGGATGGGAAACACATAAGGATAAACGGACTTTCCCTGCCCGATAAGCGGACTGACCCTTTTCAGATAATTGACAAATTCCGGATCGTGTACCGCTTTAATGTGTTGCTCGGAAAAATGCCTTATGGGAATAATTTCGAACAATCCTGTCGGTTCAATCGCTTTTAAAATGGTCTGGATGCGCACCGGCGCCTCCACATAACCTCTTTCCCTCACGTGGTGAATCTGGTGTTTGTCGTTAATGATCAGCGCGATACGCTCATCGCCCGGAACCACGCGGTTTGACGGAGCGGGTATTTCTTTTTTGATGTATTTGAATTCCCGCAATCTTACCGGGTCGTCCTTAAATGAATTCACCACCATCTTCACATACTCCGGCGGACACAGATGGTGATATTTCTTTTCCAAAATGGCGCGTGTTATGGCTTGCGCATTTTTTCGGGAAAGTGGCGTTCCCTGCCCCAGGTTATCATAAACCAGGTACGGCGGGTTGTCGTCCCCCGGTTTGAGCGGCGTTTCATAAGCGGTGTTGACGATGGGGCGGGCGCCGAACCTTTCATAGAACTTTAAACGGGCAATGTTTTCCTTCCGGATTTTGGGATCACGGGACAGCCTGGGATCATCCGGCAGGCACTCGAAGAACAGGCCGATTGTTTTCAGGGAAAGCGCTTCCTGTCTGACACGTTCGTAAAGGGCGCCGCCAATTCCTCGCCCGACGGATAGTTCAGCCGAGGAAATATAATCCAGGTAGCAGAAATTTAATTCCGGATCGTGGAAGATTAAGGCAAAGCCTTTGACATTTCCTTTAAGATCGTCGGCGACGAATAAAATGGAGCGAAACCGGAGCTTGAATGGGTTGCGCAATTTTTCCGGTAAACCGGCAATATCCCCCTCATCGATCCATGAAAAGCGGCCGCGCAGCATCGCCTGCACCTGCGCAATGGCGGCTTTGTTAATGGGAATAATATTGTCATAAATTCGTCTTATGCGAAACATGAATAGAACCTCCCGTGATTATTGAAGAATGCGCAATTCGAAATCTATCGAAATTGGAATATTCGCATTTCAATTTTAGAGTTTTACCAAATGAATCTCCAAAAGATTGATCGAATAGTGAAACAGGCAGGATTCTTGGCAGCTTGCTATTGCTGTCGTGTTGCTAACGCCCCTCTCGCCTCCATTTTGGTTGGGCTTTGGCGAGTTCAGTCGATCCACTCAGAGCCAAGCCTGCGAGGGGGAAGTTGTCTCTCTCCACTGATCTTCGCGGTTCACGACCGAGCGGCGTCTCGATTCAACTGTGAAACCCGGTTAATAAATCTCTTCTTTCCCGGCGAATTCGAGAAGCTCCTCCACTTGCAGTTTTCCATTCTTCTCTGGTTGGCGGTAACGGAAAACCTTTCCCTCATAGTTACGGAGCACAACTTCTTCGTTGGATACGTGAATAACATATTGGGGGAGCAGCGGAATTTTACCTCCTCCGCCGGGAGCGTCGATCACGTAGTGCGGCACTGCCAGGCCGGATGTCCAGCCTCGCAACGCTTTGATTATTTCCAGGCCCTTTTCAACAGTTGTGCGGAAATGCTCGGTCCCGAAAACCATATCCGCCTGGTAAATGTAATATGGACGAACCCTGGCCTGGAGCAGCTTCTGCATTAATTTTTTCATCACCTCCGGATCGTCGTTCACACCTTTTAATAAAACGGTCTGGTTGCCCAACGGAATTCCGGCATCGGCAAGTCGGCCCAGCGCTTTTACTGCAATTGGCGTCAATTCATTTGGGTGATTAAAATGGACATTCATGAAAAGGGGATGGTACTTCTTCAACATTTTTGCAAGGCTGGCGGTAATTCTTTGGGGGAGAAAACACGGAACCCGCGATCCGATGCGGATAATCTCAACATGCTCGATGCGCCTCAGCTTTTGCAGAATATATTCCAACTTGTCGTCCGCCAGCAGCAGCGGGTCGCCGCCCGAGAGGATCACGTCACGAATCTCGGAATGCTTATCAATGTATTCTATGCCTTCATCAATAAATTTCAGGCTGATTTTTGTCGGATCGCCAACCTTTCGCTTGCGGGTGCAGAAGCGGCAGTAGGATGCGCACACGTGCGAAACCAGAAAAAGGCAGCGGTCCGGATAGCGGTGCACGATATTGTTTACCGGCGAATCCTTTTCCTCGGCTAATGGGTCTTCGAATAAACCGTGGTCTGCAAATTCCCGTTTGTCCGGAACTACCTGTTTATATATCGGGTCGCCTTTTTCCTTGATCAGGGAAAGATAGTAGGGCGTTATTTTTATATTGAATTCCTTCTCGATATCCATGATATCTTCAAGGGGAACATCGAATTTCTTAGATATCTCTTTCGCGGTGGTTACGCTATTTTGCAAAATTTTGCGCCATCGCTCCATTTTCTTTGTATCCTCCGTTTTTGTGTACATTCAGAAATTTGACAAAGATAAGTCTGTCATCGCCGATGCGGTAAAAGTCCTTGATCTGCGCCTCTAACAGATACCCATTGTTTAAATAAAATTGCTGCGTTGGTCTGTATTTATCCTGCGAAGATGTTTCGATAATAATTAGCCTGCCATTCAGGTGCAGAATCTCATTTTCTACAAAACGCAGCATTTGCTTGCCAATCCCCCGGTTCTGTGCGGCCGGAGAAACCGCGATCCAATACAGATCGTAAGTTCCTTCAGTTGCAGGCGTCGGCCCGAAACACACGTAGCCGGCAACTTCATCGTCTGCCGAAATTGCAGCATACACAAGATAGTCTTTCTGTTCTTTATTGAACAGGTACGCGTCCAGCAGCTCCATGGCCACGTTGATTTCCGGCAGCGTGAACATATCGGTTTGCTGTAATATCTCATAAATAGGCCCGCGATCGGCAGGCTTCATTTTGCGGATTTTAGTCATGGTGAACCCGGTTCATTGTTTCATTTATAATGATTTCAATAAAATCTTTGTATTTCAGACCGGCAGCCTTCACTGCATTGGCGAAGCCGGCATCTTTCGAGATGTCCGGATTGGGATTAAATTCCAGCACATAAATTCTTCCGGATGAATCCACGCGTGTGTCAACCCGGCCATAATCCCTTCCCAGGAGTAGGTGGTAAACCTGCAATGCAATATCCTCCAGCCTTCTTTTGAGGTCATGGGAAATTTCGGCGGGGCACACCGGTGGTGTTTTCTTATATAGCGGATGCTCCGGCAGCCACTTTGCTTCATAGCTTGTAATATGCGGCTGATGCGCACCGAGCTCTTTAAAACTGATTTCGGAAATTGGCAATACTTTTGGCGGGGAATTTCCCATGATGCTGATATTGAATTCCCGTCCCTGGATAAATTTTTCTACCAGGATCGGCTGACGGTATTTGTTGAAAAGCTCTCCCACAATGGACTGCAATTCATCGTAATTGTGTATGATGGATTGCTGAGTGATGCCAAGGCTCGCATCTTCCTGCACGGGTTTGGCAATGAGAGGATAGTTTAGATACGTGTGTTTTGGGATTTCCGTATAAACCTGGTACATCGGGGTTGGAATCTTTTTTGATTCAAATAATTTCTTGGCCAGGACTTTGTTTTGAGCAATTCCCAGCGCAAGCGGCTTGTTGCCGGTATAAGGTATTCCCAGCAGCTCCCAAATGCCGGCAATGTGCATTTCATGATGCGCATCGCCCCGGTAGCCTTCACACAAATTGAAGATCAGGTCCGGTTTTAATTCCCGGATCTGCAAGAGGTCTTTTTCAATTTTGCCGATCGGATGATAGATAGCTGTGTGACCCAATTTTGTGATCGCATGAAAAACGCTTTCCGCCTCTTCCTTCACCGCCTCTTCCGATAAATGATCCCATGCGTTTCCATTTTTCCTGTCGCCCGGGGCATTGTACGCGATGAGGATTTTCAAATTCCTTTTATTCGATTTCATGGATTTAGCCCGTATCGTTTTGCAGCAATCTCAACTATTTTATTTAGCATGTTTTCGTAGCTGTATCCCGCCACCCGCGCTGCTTTGGGAAAGCATGAATTATCCTCAGGTTTGGGAAGAATTCCCGGCAGCGGATTCAATTCCAGAATGTGCGGAATGCCGGTCTCATCCAACCGCACATCTATCCGACACCAGTCCCGTATCTGTAAAACCTGGTAAGCGTCCCGTGCCACGTCTTCGATGCGCTCCTTCTGCAACGGGGTGATCTGAGCGGGACACTGAAAAATTTCCAACGGTTTTTCGGGCGTGTCCCAAATCCACTTTGCCTCATAAGAATAAATCGGATGGGCGCCCTCGGGAAGGCTGATATAATTGATCATAACGACGGGAAGGACTTCCACATCATCACCATTTCCCCAAACCCCCACCGTAAACTCGGTGCCGCTGAGAAATTTTTCAATAATAACAGGTTGCTTGTATTTCGAAATACTTTCCCTGATTTTCTTTTTTGCTTGTGCCAGGTTGAAGACCACCGAGTCATTAAAAATTCCCTTGCTGCTTCCTTCCGAGATCGGTTTAACAATTGCCGGAAAGTCGAAATTTTCCAGATCCATTTCCTGCAACGGGTAAAATACCTTGAAGGAGGCATTCGGGATCAGGTAGTAACTCAGGATTTCTTTCGCCCGGGCCTTATTCAGGCAAATAGCCAGGGTCAATGGATTGGACCCCGTGTAAGGAAGTCCGAGTCTTTCGCAAACCGAAGGAATATAGGATTCCCGAAAATCTCCAAACATTCCTTCCGCGATATTGAAGACAAGATCGGGCTGCATATCTTGCAGGGCTTGCGGCGCGCGATCGTCCGCCTCTACACCAACAACATGATGACCGGCGAATTGAAGCGCATCCATCACCGCTTTAATCGTTTCAGGCGAGTCTCCCTCTGCGAAGAAATCGGGGGGGATCTCGGAATGCCGGGTCTTTCCCACGAAGTGTTTATCATATTCCTTCTGCAGACCCTCTTTACTGCTGAATGTTAGTGCAATTCTCATCCCTGGTTTTCCGCTATTTATTTCATTGATTCTGGATTGCAAAGAGAAATCTATTCTTCATAATAAGAGGAATCGTAGGCGGCGGTATCGGCACCGGTCGTATCATACGCACTGGTATCCGTCATCGTGGAATCGCTTTTCATCTGCTGTTGCCCGGTTTGAGCTTTTTCGGCTTTTTTACACCCGGCGCCAAACAGGAACAGTGCCATTAGCAAAATCAAAAAAATACGATACATAGTTCTTCTCCCTAGTTAAAATTTATATTTTAGCATCAACCTTCATGCCAGTCTAAATGAGAATGTGTAATGTGTTATAAATATGGGGCTTGTGTA
Source organism: uncultured Calditrichaceae bacterium (assembly GCA_964624795.1). Lineage (GTDB taxonomy): Bacteria > Calditrichota > Calditrichia > RBG-13-44-9 > RBG-13-44-9 > CAZUZS01. The sequence goes on along the minus strand of CAZUZS010000011.1, from coordinate 7,342 downwards.
AATTGAGGTAGTGCCGGACAGCGATTATTAGCATCAGGATTTTCAAAATGAAAAAATGCACCGCATTTCTGTTATTCCGATTATCATATTGAGAATAAAGGGGGGTGTGCGGCTGGAAATATTGTCAAAATGAAAAAGAAACGAGAGTGAGACTACCTGCGTTGGGACTGGAGAGGCAATATGCCGAACATGCCTATTCCAGCCCGTATTCCTTTATTTTGCGATACAGGGTTGCCAGGCCAATCTGCAATTGCCGGGCGGTTTTTTGTTTGTCAAAACCGTTGTGTTGCAGCGTCCGCTGAATTGCTGCTTTTTCGATCTCGGCCAATGACATTCCCACCTGCACAGGAATGTCTTGCTGCATATCTTCCAGCCCCGAAGCCAGTACGGGAAAATGATGCAGTTTTAAGCTGTCGTTCTGGCACAGAACTACTGCCCGCTCGATCATGTTTTCAAGTTCCCGGATATTGCCCCGCCAGGGGTACAGCATCATTTTTTTCAACACCTCGGGGTCGATGGCCTGAACCTGCTTTTCGTTCAGCTTATTGAATTTTTCGATAAAATGCTGTGCCAGGTAGGGGATATCATCCTGGCGCTCCCGCAATGCCGGCATGTGGATGGTGATGACATTCAGCCGGTAAAACAGATCGTCCCTGAATTTGCCGGACCGGACCCGTTCTTCCAGATCGATGTTGGTCGCGGCAATGAAACGGACATCTGCCTTCCGGGGGGTGGTTGATCCCAGCCGTTCAAATTCTCCGTTTTGAAGCACCCGCAGCAGTTTGACCTGCATGGGAAGGGTCAGCTCTCCGATTTCATCCAGAAATAGGCTTCCGCCATCGGCAGTTTCTATCTTGCCTTTCTTTTGTTTCACGGCACCGGTAAAGGCGCCCCGCTCGTATCCAAACAGTTCCGCCTCTAACAGGTTTTCCGGAATGGCACCGCAATTTATTTTGACGAATGGCTTGTTAAAGCGAGGGCTCATTTTGTGGATGGAAACTGCTGCAACTTCTTTTCCGGTTCCGGTTTCCCCGGTGATTAGCACCGTACTCCGGGATGGGGCAATTTGCCTGATAAATTCCAGGATCTGTTTAAAACGAGGATGAACGCCGATCAATTGCGCGGTTTCCGGCTCGAGCTTAAGTCTTTGCCTGAGTTGTTCATTCTCCCGCCGGAGCAGGATCATCTCTTTCAGCCGTGAGAGAATGCGTTTCAAGTCTCCCAAACGGAACGGTTTGACTATGTAGTCGTAGGCGCCGCCGCGGATTGCTTCGATCGCCGATTCTACCGACCCGTAAGCAGTGATAATGATAACCGGTATTTGCCAGTTGTTTTCCTGGATAAATTCCAGAATTTCAAGGCCGGAACCGTCTTTTAACCGAAGATCGGTGATGACAATGTCGATCCTATCCCTTTTGAGCAAATCTATTGCTTCATTTCGAGTAGGCGTGGCGGCAATTTGGCCGCCGGTTTCCTCCAGGCCAATTTTTAATGCCTGCAACGTATCGATTTCATCATCCACAATTAAGATCTTTAAATCATTCATTGAAATGCTCAAACTTTCTGTTTGACAGGATTAACCGGATCAACGGGATTCCTTTAATCCGGTCCATCATGGTTTGTTTTTGTTGTGCCTCCAAAATCCGCTGTCTCTAATATTATTGATTATAAAAAAGTGTTGCTTTCACCTTTTTCCACGCCTCAATAATTGGACCGTTTTTTGAGTTTCGAAGCCCTCTAAGCACACTTTTAAACCTGATTCGAATGGTTCATTAGCCCTAAGCTATTTGGGTGTCTAAGTCCCGCATAATTTATTGTCAGGCTTTCCCTTTTACTTTTGATGAAAGCCGGTGATATTTATTTTTAGAGTGGTCATCTTAAAATCGGTTGCCTTAACTTAAGGTTGAAATACCTGTCTGGATTGACCGGATAAATCTTCTATCAGCACCAGCGCCGCGAACAGTCTGATCTTGTTCATCATGTTTATCCTGTCAGACAACACCACAACAGTCAAGCTAATTGCCTATTTCTCCATCGTTTTTGAATGCCGGAAAACTTAGGGAAAATGTTGTGCCTTTCCCCGGCATCGAGTGACACCTGATCCTGCCACGGTGGGCCAGAACAATTTCTCTTGCAATGTAGAGCCCCAGGCCGGTCCCGCTCTTTTTCGAAGTATAGAAGGGAGAAAATATCTTTTCTTTTTCCTGCGGGGTTATTCCCGTCCCATTATCCTCTATTCTTAGTGTAATCCGGTTGTTTCGCTGCCGGACATCGATCCGGATCTCCCCTTCTCCCGAAATCGCTTCGGCAGCATTTTGGAGCATATTACGAAATACCCGCTGCAACTGAAGCCAGTCGCCCTGAATCCAGGTTTCTTCGCTGCCGGATCTGAAATGGATCGGTACGCCGGGACGCAATGTTTCTACCCGCAACTCCTCAATAAATGATTTAAGCCGAAGTGTCAGGTTAAGCGGCTCGGGATTCAGCTCGTTTAATGTTGTGTATGTCAGGTATTGGTTGAGGTTGCGGCCGAGCTGGTCTATGTCGCGATGCACCCGGTTAATAGTTTCGTGAATCGCCGGGGAAAGCGTCACATTTTCCCGCTGAAAGAGATCTTCAAGCAACTCCATGTTCAGCCCGATGGAATTCACCGGGTTGCGGACATCGTGCATTATGGCGCTGGTGAGGCGGTTAATAGTTGTGAGCTGGTTCAGGCGGTGGCTCCCGACGCGAAAATCTGCCGGGTTGTTGATTTCCTGAAAATTAATGACATAGAAAATATTTCCCGGATGAACTGCTCGAATCTTGCTCAACGAAACCAGCGCCGGAAAAGGCGCCCCGGTTTGCGGCTGGATGTGAAGCCGCAAATTGGTTATTTTCCTTCGGTCAGACTGCAATTTCTGCAGCAGGCGATTGCGGGATTTACCGGTGAAAATATTCAATATGCTTTTCTTTAAGATATCGGCCGGCTGGTAGCCGGTAAGACGCACCGCCATCGGATTCCAATGCAAGACAGTAAATTTCTCGTCGCAATCCGCTGCCCCTACCGGCGATTCTTTTAAGATCTGATAAATCACGTTCAACTGGTGCTGCAAATCGTTCTTCACCACATTCAGTTCATCGATCAACTGCCGATCTTTCTGCCTCAATTCGTTGTAGATCTGACCCCACCATTCTCCCAGGGAAATCAGTGAATGGTCAAAAATTTTCTGGATTTTCTCCAAACGAACCTGGAAATTTTCTGAGCCGGCTTGTGCGGAGTGCACCAAAAAATGGTTGAGAACCACCCGCGCGATTCCGAGAATAGCCAACTGGGCATGAAAGTTTTGTCTTAGTTTCGGAACCTTCTGAAAGGTTTTCAGGTAGTACTGCGCCAGATTATATCCTTTGGCCTTGGCGTTGGCCGGGGTCAGATCGCGCTGGAGTTGTGAAAAAGTACCCTTAAGGATTTCCAGACAGGCCTCTTCCGAAAGATCAATATTAGTAACCACTTTTGAGGTAAAAAGCGTTTCCAGTGCGGTTTCGGCCAATTCATTTTGCCGCGATTGGATGAGGCGCGCAATATCTTTCATTTTTTTTACTTTCGACTCACCCGGAGTTGTCTACCGGTTCGCCCGGCAGAAATTGAAGTTTCTGCATTTATTCATTCGTCGTGTTGCCATCCCAGTATTTCGCATAAATTACGGCAAATAAAATTCAAATAAAAGATGATTCATCGATTTTGAGAATGAATGGGATTCTAAAAAAAGGTCACCATTTCCATTCCCTCCTTTAAGGGGCTAGACGTTTAATTATGTTTTCTCGACAACAGTAGGACGGCGGGTAACAATCGCCTCACCCCCTCCTTCGCAAGGATGGGGAATAAGGGGGCGGTTGAGAATTGCGGATAATTCATTTCAATCAACGTGGCCGAAAGAGCCAACAAACCTGGCAATCCTTCACCCAGGATAATTTTGGTGTGCGCAAAGCCAAGATGGGAAGAGATCATTCCGAAGGCGTGGCTCACGCTAAGGTCAAAATAAAGATTCGGCACTATTTGGGCTATTGATGCACGAATTGGCTCCTTTTTTGATTTTGGGAGTAGAATGTCTTTATCGACAATTACAGAGGGGAGGGAACCGAATGGAAGAAAAGAATTCATGGGGTTCGCGGGTTGGCCTGATTCTGGCGATGGCCGGCAATGCAGTGGGGTTGGGCAATTTCCTGCGTTTTCCTGTTCAGGCAATTCGCAACGGGGGCGGCGCTTTTATCATTCCGTACCTCATTTCGTTTCTGCTGATGGGATTGCCTTTGCTATGGGTGGAATGGGGAATTGGGAAATTTGGAAGCCGTTTTGGCAAACATTCTTCTCCCTTCATTTTCGACAAAATGGCAAAAGGAAGATTCTGGAAATATTTTGGTGTTTTTGGCGTCTTTTCCAATCTGGGAGTGGGAGCGTACTATGTCTATATCGAATCGTGGACGCTCTCTTTTGCCATCTTCTCCATTCTGGGCAGCTTTAACGGTTTCACCGAAAATGCTGTGATCGGATTTTTCAATCGCTACGTCAACATTAATCCGGGGATGATCAATTTTCCGGTGGTAGCAATCTTGTTTTTCCTGCTGACGCTGGTTATCAATATCTGGATTTTGTCGCAGGGCTTGAGCAAGGGAATCGAGCGGGCAGCAAAGATTGGAATGCCGATTCTCATTCTTTTCGGCATTTTGCTCGCCATCCGGGCAGTGACCTTGCGACAGGGTGTGGAAGCAGCCCATTACAGTGCGGCGGTGGGGTTGAATTTTTTGTGGCAGCCGCAGTTTGAATCGCTCGCCAATCCCAGTGTGTGGCTGGCTGCCGCCGGACAAATCTTTTTTACGCTATCTTTGGGTATGGGCACCATTATCTGCTATGCTTCTTACCTGGACAGCCGGGAGGATGTTGCGCTGAACGCCATGTCCGCCGGCTGGATGAATGAATTCGTGGAAGTGGTGTTGGGTGCGTCCATCGTCATTCCAATCGCGGTTGGCTATATGGGGCTGGACTGGGTGAAGGACAACGCCGGTTTCATGATGGGCTTCAAAACCATGCCCTACTTGTTTCAGCAATGGGGACCGTTTCTGGCGGCGCTGGCCGGTGTGCTGTGGTTCGGGCTGCTGTTTTTTGCCGGAATCACCTCATCCCTGGCGTTTGGCACACCCTGGATGGCCATGATGCAGGACGAATTCAAATGGGGCAGGAAAAAATCCGCTTACAGCTTTGGCCTGTTCATTCTGCTGCTGGCCCTGCCGACGATACTCTTTTTTCAACAAGGAGTATTTGATGAATATGATTACTGGACCGGCACCGTCTCGTTAGTCTTCTTTGCGCTGGTGGAAGTCATTCTTTTTGCATGGGTATTCGATATCGACAATGGCTGGAAGCAAATCACCGAAGGCGCGGACATCCGGGTGCCTCGATTTTTCAAGTATGTGATCAAATATGTGACTACCCTGTTTATTCTGGCGGTTTTTGTTGGCTCCCTGATTGAACCGGCGGGCGGGCAGTGGGGGGCGGCTTTCCGGCAACTGTTTTCGGGCCGCGGCTGGACGTTTGATGCCAGCAGCCTGGTGAGCCAGGTGCTGCATCTGCACGAGACGGATACAAGGTGGTTTATTAACGGCCGGGTAACAAAAATCTTTATCATCGATATGTCGCGGGTGTTGTTGACACTGGCATTTTTAAGCATTGCTATAATGGTGAAGCGCGTAACCGGCAGGCAAAATGAATCGCAGGATATGGAAATAAACGGGCAAGAAGGGAGAATCCAGCAATGACAAATCTGGCATTTTGGACAATGGTGATTGTGCAGGGAGCAGTCACTTTGATCACCATCTACTTTTTTCGAAAGGTGCTGAAAGCTCCTTCAAAGAAACGGGATTAGCCACCTTTCAACTGCCGCTTCACGTAGCGCGAAATCTTATCTGCAATCCGTCTCACAATTGCGTCGGGCACGCCGTCCGCGGCCCGCGACTGCAGCCGCATGTCGCAGGAGTCGTTCACATAATCAACAATAATAAAATCGCCGTCAGGAGTCAGTGCAATTTCAGTGGAAAAAAAATGCAGTTTGCAGATCTCGGCAATTTGCCTGACAATTGTAAAAAGCTTTTTCAGTTTGAAATTTTGAATCTCATTCACCGCAAGCTGCCGGTAGCGGTGATTCAGGTCGTTCCACCACGCACACTGCACCATCCCGCAGGTATAGAAGCCCCGGAACCAGAAGCGCCTGTCTTCGGCTTCCAGCGGTTTAACTTTTTCCTGCAAAAGATATTTATCAGTCCGGTATTCTTGCCTGGCAGTAAGCACATCCTGCAAAGTTTCCGCGCCGTTTACCACACCGATCCCACCGCCGGTGGTGTTAGCGGGTTTGATGATGAAAGGGCGGCCCAGGTGGGTCAGGTCGTCCAGTGTCAGCGTGTAATGTTCGATGGAATCCACCGGCGGGAGGATAATGGTGTAAGGCGTGTGTAATCCCCTGGATATGAATTCCAGGTGCATGGTGGCTTTATCGGATGCCCAGCGCAGGCTTTCTGCCGGCTCGAAAACGCCGCCATTATTTTCAATAACAAATTTTTGTAATTTGCAGAATTCCGGCGAGGTGTCGCTGGCCCGATCCAACAGGAATCGGAAGGAGATTTCATTTTGGGTCAGTTTGCGGTACACATCCTCTAAAATTTCGGGGGAAACGATGTAGGTTGTCAAACCGAGAGCCTGGGCCGCTATTTCCAGCATTCTGGCAAAATCCCAATCATATTCCCAATCGATGGTGATGGCAAAATCATATATGTTTTTTAAGGCCATTTCGAGGTCTCGATAATCAGCGACGGAAACTACGTGATTTCCCATACGATCAGAATATCCTGATCGACCTTCTAAAGAAATCTTTGGATACGCGGCCGCACATACTTATTTTAATCATTGGTATTATCAAAAATGCTTTTAAACCGCGGTAAAGATAACAGCTTTTTCACGAATTACAAAACAATTCGATGAAGAGAGATGAATGATGAGAAAATATTTTCTGCAAAAAGCGCCGGCTCGGATTCCGGTACCGGGAAACAAAACAATTGAGGAGCATTTCGGCATTGCTAGCACCGGCAGTGGGCAGTTCAGCATTGCTCACATGATTGCCCCGCCGGGATGGGAAGAGCCGCACCAGACGCCGCAGTTTGATGAGATTACCATCCTCATTTCCGGCCGCAAGCAGGTGGAAACTGATGGAGAAATGGTGGCGCTGAATGCCGGCCAATCGTTGCTGGTGCAAAGGGGAGCGCGGGTGAAATACGCCAATCCCTTCGCTGAGCCGGCGGAATACTGGTCTGTGTG